>NZ_CAXAOY010000018.1:0-153223 GCF_963970975.1 Pseudomonas sp. RA_15y_Pfl1_P11 | reverse complement strand
AAAAGGGAAGAAAAGTATTAATATCACGCATAAGAACGCCGGTTTTTTAGATGTGTTTGCTCGCACGAACATCATCCATCAAATCGGCGTTCTTGTTTCTGTCTTTCCCGTGATTCCGTGAAGAACCCAAAAAAAGCCACTCAATTGAGTGGCCTATAGACTGCCTGGCTTACCTTAGCGATAGCGCTCCAGCCAATGGGCGTAAGGCGCCGGCAACGTCCAGGAGGATTTCTCCACGCCCAGTTCCTTGGCCGCAAAGTAGGCCCAATGCGGGTCAGCCAGGTGCGCACGACCGACCGAGACCAGGTCCAGGTGCCCAGACTGCAACGCGCCTTCTGCCAGTTGCGGCGTGCCAAAGCCCCAGGCCGAGGTCACCGGGATGCCCGCTTCGCGGCGCACGCGCTCGGCGATCGGGCCCATGAAGGCCGGGCCCCACGGGATATGGGTGTCGGGGATGGTAAAACCGACGCTGACGCTCAGCAGGTCCAGGCCGCCAGCCTTGAAGTTGCGGGCCAGTTCGATGGATTCGGTAAGGGTCTGCTCGTCACGGCCGTCGTATTCGATCACGCCAAAACGCGCGGTCAGGGGCAGGTTCTCTGGCCAGACTTCGCGCACGGCGGCCAGGGTTTCCAGGAGGAAGCGGCTGCGGTTGTCAAAGCTGCCGCCGTAGGCGTCGGTGCGCTGGTTGGAATGCTCGGAGAAGAAGCTCTGGCCCAGGTAACCATGGGCGAAGTGCAGTTCGATCCACTCGAAGCCGGCGTCACGGGCCCGGCGGGCGGCGTTGACGAAGTCCTGCTTGACCCGAGCGATGTCGTCCAGGGTCATGGCGCGTGGCACTTGCGGCAGGTTGGCACCGAAGGCGATCGCCGACGGTGCGATGGTTTCCCAGCTGCGCGCATCGGAAGCCGGCATGTGGTCGTCACCTTCCCACGGGCGGTTGGCGCTGGCTTTGCGGCCCGCGTGGGCGATCTGGATGCCTGGCACTGAGCCGGCGGCCTTGATGGCCTTGACCATGGGCACGAACGCTTCAGCGTGGGCGTCACTCCAGATACCGGCGCAACCTGGGGTGATACGCCCCTCAGGCGCTACAGCGGTGGCTTCGACCACCAGCAACCCGGCGCCGCCACGCGCCATACTGGCCAGATGCACGAGGTGCCAGTCGTTGACGATGCCATCATCGGCCATGTATTGGCACATTGGCGGGATGGCGATGCGATTGCGCAGGGTGACGTCTTTGAGTTTGAACGGTTCGAACAAAGCGGGCATTGAGAACTCCGGGAGCGAGTGGATGATTCGATAGTTCGATGGTAATCGAACTATAGTATTCGATGATACCCCCCTGTTATGATTCGTTTCATGCGAGCCTTTAAACACCCTCCTCTTGAAGACCTGACCCTCGAGCGCCTGCTGTACGCGCTGAGTGACCCGGTGCGCCTGGAAATCGTGCGCTGCCTGGCCGGTGTGCCCGAAGCCACCTGCGGCGAACTGGACGGCGGGCGTCCCAAGTCGAGCATGTCCCATCATTTCCGCGTGTTGCGCGATGCCGGGCTGGTGCAGACTCGCAGTGCCGGCACCACTCATCTGAATTCGTTGCGCGGCGATCTGCTTGATGAGCGGTTCCCGGGATTGCTGCAAACCATTCTTGCGCAGCGGTAAAACGCGGCTCAGTCCAGCAGCGCGATCAACCGCGGCTCAATGGACGTCTCCAGCACCTCCAGCAACGCCAACGTCACCGGCAACTTGAAGCGCCGCCGCCCTGCGCTGCCGGGGTTCACATACAACGTTGCGCCGCGCCACTCGATCAGCGGCTTGTGCGAATGGCCGGTGATCACCAACCGCGTGTGTGAATCGAGTAACCCCGTTACATCGGCGATGTCATGCACCAACAGCGCCTTCCAGCCGTTCACATCAATCGTCAGATGATCGGGCACCGACTGCGCCCATGCAGCATCCTGATCGTTATTGCCGCGCACCACGTGAAGCGGTGCGATCAGCGCCAATTGATCGAGAATATCCAGGCTGCCGATATCTCCGGCATGGATGATCTGTTCACAGCCCTGCAATGCTGCGACGGCCTCTGGCCGCAGTAAGCCGTGGGTATCGGAAATCACGCCGATTTTCATAAGTGCTCCGGAGCAGTGTTGATACCTATGTAACTTAAACGATTCAGGTGCGGGGCGAACCTTCCCCGCCGACGGGCGTCCGAGTTAGGCACTGTTGCTTACTGCTCGCCCCGAGGTCCGCGTTTGAAAGCCGCCATTCTCAAAAAGTACCGACTGATCATCAAGACCATGGGCTACGTAGGCTGGGCCCTGTTCTGGCTGTTGCTGTGGGACGTCGCCGTCACCGTCGACTTCATGTTGTTTCTCACCTACAAGATCAATCTGCCGCTGATGCCCCTGACCCTGCTGGGTTCGGCGCTGGTGGTGCTGATCAGTTTCCGTAACAGCAGCGCCTACAACCGCTGGTGGGAAGCCCGCACCTTGTGGGGTGCAATGGTCAACAACTCGCGCAGCTTTGCCCGCCAGGTATTGACCCTGCTCGATGATCCCGCCGGCGAAGTGAACCCGGTCAAGGCCACCCTGCTGCGCCGCCATGTGGCCTATGTGAATTGCCTGGCCGCGCACCTCAAGGGCCAGCCGTGTCCCGCGGAAGTCCGGGCGTTTATCCCCGGCGATGAGTTTGCGCGCAACGGCACCACCAACAACTTTGCCAACGACATCCTCACCGGCTCCGCCGCGCTGCTGGCCAAGGAATACAAGGTCGGTCACCTGGACAGCATCCGCTTGGCGCGGCTGGAGTCGACGCTGGTGGATTTGTCCAACGCCCAAGGTGGCATGGAGCGAATCGCCAACACGCCGCTGCCCTACCCTTACGTGTACTTCCCGCGATTGTTTATTTCGCTGTTCTGCCTGATCGTGCCGGTGGGCCTGGTGGAATCCCTGGGGTGGTTCACCCCGCTGGCCTCGACGGTGGTGGGCTTCATGCTGCTGGCTATCGAGCGCATCGGTACCGACCTGCAAAGCCCGTTCAACTCCAGCGAACATCAGATCCAGATGGACACCATCTGCGAAACCATCGAAAAAAACCTGCAGTCGATGCAGCGTGATGCGCTGGGTGGCGAGCGCATCGGTTAAACACGCCCTTCGACCTCAAGTACGTGCCCCCTCAGTCGATATACAGGGGGTACGCATGGGCCACACCCCCCCGTCATAACAACACATGCGACGCTCGACGCTACTGTTTTCTCCTTGCCAAAATTATAAATACCCGCGGGTGAAGTCATGAATATCAAGCAAAAGCTGACCTGGGCGTTTGCCGCCATCGCGTGCGTCCCGGTCGTTTTGGTCGCTGTGTTGGTTGTAATGAATCTGCGCGAGGGGGCCCTGGCCAATTTCCTCGACAGCAGCGGCCGCGAGATCCGCCAGATCGACAATGGCATGAAGCAGTTCTTCGACGGTATCAGCCAGAACGTCGATTTTGTGGCCAAGGACCCGCGCGTTGTCGCGGCCAAGGACCTCAAGAGCTACGCCGGTGCCGACGCTGCACAACTGCCGCTGACCCCGACAAACAAAGCGCTACTGGAGATTTTCGACCAGTTTGCCAAGAGCCATCCGAGCACCGCCTACCTGTCCCTGGGTTTGAAGGACGGCGGCTACGCCAGTTGGCCCGACGACACCAAACTGAATAACTACGACCCGCGCGTACGCCCCTGGTACCAGGCGGCCATCGCCGCGCCGGGCGCCACTGTGCGTACCGGCGCCTATTACTGGGCGCCGGACGATGTGGTGCTGATCGGCACCGTGCACACCGTCGCCGACGCCACGGGCAACATCCTGGGCGTGGTCGGCCTGGACGTATCGCTCAAGCAACTCACCGAACTGGTGCGCAACATCAAGCTCGGTGACAGCGGCTACCTGATGCTGGTGGAAGGCAACGGCAACGTGCTGGTCGACCCCAGCGATGCCAAGCACAACTTCAAACCCCTGGCCGACTTGGGCCCCAACTATGCCGAACTGGCCAAGCGCAGCGACGGCGTGACCCAAATAGACATCGATGGCGTGGCTTACATGGCCAACGTTGTCAGCTCCAAAGACTTGGGCTGGCGCTTTATCGGCCTGATCAAGCGTGATGAAGTGATGGCCGGCGCCACCCGCCTGACGTGGCTAATTGGGGCCATCGCGGCGATATTGGCATTGGTGTTCGCGATTGTCGGCGCCAGTTTCGCCAGCGTGATCGTGCGCCCGATTCGCGGCGTGGCCGACGGCCTGCAGGAAATCGCCGAAGGAGAAGGCGACCTGACCCGTCAGCTCAAAGTACAAGGCAAGGACGAAACCGCCAGTTTGGCCGGTTGGTTCAACCAGTTCCTCAGCATGATCGCCCAGTTGGTGCAGCGCATTGGCAATGCTTCTTCCGACCTGCAGACCGCCGCCGCCGACACCAGCGAAGTCGCCAACAACATGAACCAGGCGGCCGGCCGTCAACGTGAAGCCGTGGAACTGGTGAGCACCGCATTCAACGAAATGGTAGCCACTGCCAACGAAGTCGCCCGCTCCTGCAGCGCTGCCGCCACCAGTGCCGACGAAGGCTACCGCGACGTGCACAACGGCCAACAGCACATTGGCGAAGCCACCGGCAGCGTGCTCAAGTTGAGCGAAGACCTGCAAAAGTCCACCCAGACCATGCAATTGCTGGAGCAGGACAGTAAAAACATCAACACCATCCTCGACACCATCCGTTCGATTGCCGAACAGACCAACTTGCTGGCGCTCAACGCGGCCATTGAAGCCGCGCGTGCCGGTGACCAGGGCCGAGGTTTTGCGGTAGTTGCCGACGAAGTCCGCGCCCTCGCCCGCCGCACCGCCGACTCCACCGGCGAAATCGACAGCCTGCTCGGCAACCTCGCCCGCCGCACCCAGGAAGTGACGCAGCAGATGCAAGGCAGCCTGCTGGTGTCTCACACCAGCGTGGAACGCATCCAGCAGGCCCGCGACAGCTTTGACAAGATCCGGGGCTCGGTCGACTCGATCCGCGACCAAAATACCCAGATCGCCACGGCCGCCGAAGAGCAGCACCAGGTGGCCGAAGAGATCAACCGGCATATCGCGCAGATCCATGCCGATGCGCAACTGGTCGAAGAGTTTGCCCACTCAGCGCAGACCGGGTCAGGCCGGCTGACGGATATCTCGGGCCAGCTCAAAGGGTTGGTGGGTCGGTTCAAGTTCTAACCTGACGCGCTACCCGTTCAGCGCGCGAGTGTGGTGAGCGGGCTTGCCCCGCTCACCACACTCGCGCCGCCGCCAAACGCGACATTTAGCCTCAACCCATCATCGCACCCCCTGCAATAGTCTATTGCAGGACTCTAATGTACTAACCAGTTACTTATGTTGCTAAAATCGCGTCTTTGCCCTCTCACATTCGAGTCCTTTCGACATGAAACGAGCATCGCGCGCCGCTGGCGCCTCTAAATTTTTACTGCTGGGCCTGGGCGTAATCATCGCCCTGCTCGGCCTCGCGCTGGCCATCGGCGGCCTCAAACTGGTCAGCCTGGGAGGTTCCTGGTACTTCCTGATCGGCGGCCTGGCCATGGCGATTGCCGGCTTGATGATCGCCCGGCGTAAACCGGCGGGCGCGTGGCTGTTTGCGGCTTTCCTGGTCGGCACGGCCATCTGGGCGGTGGCGGATGTGGGGCTGGTGTTCTGGCCGCTGTTCTCGCGTGTATTCATGTTTGCGGCCATCGGCATGGTGGTAGCGCTGGTCTACCCGCTGCTCGTCAATAAGCCTGCACGCGGTGCCTATGGCGTCGCCGCAGTATTGGCGATCGGCGTGGCCGTGGCGGCGGGCAATATGTTTGTCGCCCACCCAAGCGTGGCCCCGACCGGTACCGGCCCTGGCATCACGCCGGTAGCCCCCGCCGATGCTCAGAAAGACTGGGCGCACTACGGCAACACCGAAGGCGGCAGCCGCTTCGCCGCGCTGGACCAGATCAACCGTGACACCGTCAACCAGCTCAAAGTGGCGTGGACCTACCACACCGGCGACGTGGCAATCAGCGACGGCAACGGTGCCGAAGACCAACTGACGCCCTTGCAGATCGGCAACAAAGTCTTCATCTGCACGCCGCACAATAACCTGATCGCCCTCGACGCCGACACCGGCAAAGAACTGTGGAAGAACGAGGTCAACGCCAAATCGGCGGTGTGGCAGCGCTGCCGCGGCATGGCGTATTTCGACGTCACTGCGCCGATTGCCCAGCCGACCCAACCGAACAGCTCGCCGATCATCGCCGCCAGCGTTCCTGCCGGCGCGCAGTGCCAGCGTCGCTTGCTGACCAACACCATCGACGCCCGCCTGATCGCGGTAGATGCCGACACCGGCAAATTCTGCGAAGACTTCGGCACCCACGGCCAAGTCGACTTGAAAGCCGGCCTGGGTAACGTGCCGGACAGCTACTACCAACTGTCCTCCGCGCCGTTGATCGCCGGTACCACTGTGGTGGTGGGTGGCCGCGTGGCCGACAACGTACAGGCTGACATGCCGGGCGGCGTGATCCGTGGTTTCGACGTGATCACCGGCCAGATGCGCTGGGCTTTCGACCCCGGCAATCCGCAAGACAAGCAGGCCCCGGCCGACGGCAGCACCTATGTGCGCAGCACCCCGAACAGCTGGGCACCGATGTCCTATGACCCGCTGATGAACACGGTTTTCCTGCCAACGGGCAGTTCGTCCACCGACATCTATGGTGTGGAGCGCACCGAGCTTAACCATAAATACGGCGCTTCGGTATTGGCGCTGGACGCCTCCACCGGCGCGGAAAAATGGGTCTACCAGACCGTCCACAATGACCTGTGGGACTTCGACCTGCCGATGCAGCCAAGCCTGATCGACTTCACCCCGCCGGGCAGCGACAAGGCTGTGCCAGCGGTGGTGATCGGCACCAAGGCCGGGCAGATCTACGTGCTCGACCGCGCCACCGGCAAGCCACTGACCGAGGTTAAAGAAGTACCGGTCAAGGCCGCCAACATCCCCAACGAACCCTACTCGCCCACCCAGCCAAAATCGGTCGGCATGCCGCAGATCGGCGCACAAACCCTGACCGAATCGGACATGTGGGGTGCCACGCCGTTCGACCAGTTGCTGTGCCGCATCGACTTCAAAGGCATGCGCTACGACGGCCTGTACACCGCGCCAGGCACCGATAAATCCTTGAGTTTCCCAGGTTCGCTCGGCGGCATGAACTGGGGCAGTATTTCCACCGACCCGGTACACGGCTTTATCTTCGTCAACGACATGCGCCTGGGCCTGTGGATCCAGATGGTGCCGTCGCAGAACAAGGCGCTGGCCGCGTCCGGTGGCGAAGCGCTGAACACTGGGATGGGCGCCGTGCCGCTCAAGGGCACGCCGTATGCAGTGAACAAAAACCGCTTCCTGTCGGTGGCTGGCATTCCGTGCCAGGCGCCGCCCTTCGGCACCCTGACCGCGATCGACATGAAGACCCAGAAAGTCGCCTGGCAAGTGCCGGTCGGCACCGTGGAAGACACCGGCCCGCTGGGCATCCGCATGCACCTGCCGATCAAGATCGGCTTGCCGACCCTTGGCGGCACCCTGTCGACCCAGGGCGGCCTGATCTTTATCGCCGGCACCCAGGACTTCTACCTGCGCGCCTTCAACAGCGGCAACGGTGAGGAAATCTGGAAAGCCCGCCTGCCGGTAGGCAGCCAGGGTGGGCCGATGACTTACGTTTCGCCGAAAACCGGCAAGCAATATGTGGTGGTCACCGCTGGCGGCGCACGCCAGTCCACCGACCGTGGCGACTACGTGATCGCTTACGCCCTGCCATAACCGCCTTTAAGCGCGGTGCTCTTTGCACCGCGCCGTCTGCTTTGGAAGAACCCGCATGACCCGCTCTTCTTATCTTTCCCTTGGGCGCCTGTTGCTCGGCCTGGCCTTTGGCGCCGCCCTGCCCGTTCAAGCCAGTGACACCACCCTGACCGGCGACTGGGGCGGCCTGCGCCGTGAACTCGACGAGCAAGGCATTCGCTTCACCGGCGACTACAGCGGCGAAACCGCCTACAACGCCCACGGCGGCCAACACCGCTCGGCGCGCTACTCGCAAAACCTCAAGCTCGGCGTGCAGTTCGACCTGGGCAAGCTCTACGGTTTCAACCATGGCGACCGCATCCAGGTCACCCTCAATGACCGTCGCGGCAACAGCGCTTCCGAAGACCTGGTGGGCAACCGCCTGCCGATCCAGGAAAATTACGGCGGCCTCTACACCCGCCTGACCGAGCTGAGCTACGAGCGCACCCTCTTCACCCCGGCACTGAACGTCAAGCTCGGCTACATGGCCATGGGCAATGACCTCGGCGGTCTGGACAGCGGCATTCTGTGCAACTTCATGAGCGCCGGTTTCTGCGGGCACCCGCTGAACATGTCCGGCGGCAGCGGCTGGAGCAACTACCCGAACGCGCGCCTGGGTGCGCGGGTGAAATACGACTTATCACCCTCCTGGCAATTGCGCGTCGCCGCGTTCAATGTGGACCCCGACAGCAACGGCGATTCCAGCCGCGCCTGGCACTTGAGCCCCAAGCACACCACAGGTACCGTGGTGCCGATCGAACTGGTGTACAAACACGCTGGCACCCTGCCGGGCGAATACAAACTGGGCTATTACTACGACAGCTCCGATGTGAAACGCATTGGCAGTAACAAGGAGGTCAGCGGACGCGCCGGCCACTACTTGCTGATCGACCAGGCGGTGTGGGCGTCGGATTCATCCGCCGGCCGCGTGCTGCACGCCTTCGGCCAATACTCCGCTGCCAGCGAAGCGGCGTCGCCATTCAGCAAGTGGTACGGCGTGGGCGTGGTGCTGTACAAACCGTTCGAAGGCCGGCCACGTGACAGCCTGGCCCTGGGTTATGGCCGAGCCGTACCGAACCCGCGCAGCCGCGAGGTGCAGGAACTGGCCGCCTTCAACGCCGGCACGGATTATCCCAACCTGAACAATGCCGAGCAGTTGATCGAACTGAGCTATGGCTACCAGGCCACGCCATGGCTGACCCTGCGCCCGGATGTGCAATACATCATCGAGCCGGGAGCGTTTTCCGGCGACAACATCGACAACGCTTTGGTGCTGGGCCTGCAGGTCAAAGCGGTATTCTGACCCGGCTCAGTCGTCTGACGGCAACGCCCTGTTCGCCCGTTCGAGCGCAGTGATGCGCTCGACTTTCGCCCCGGAGCGCTCCGCTTCGAATTCCGACTCGAGAAACACTTTCACGATGCTCTTGGCCAGCTCGGGCCCGATCACCCGTGCACCGATCGACAGGATCTGCGCATCGTTGCTTTTGCGCGCCCGCTCGGCGGAATACGTGTCATGGGCTTGGGCCGCCCGCACCCCCTTGATCTTGTTGGCTGAAATCGCCATGCCGATACCCGTGCCGCAAATCAACACACCCAGGCGCTGCTCACCGGCACCGACCGCCATCGCTACAGCCGCCGCGATATCCGGATAGAGCACTGGGCTGGACGAATGGCAGCCAAAGTCCTCAACCTCATACCCCAGGTTTTCGATAAAACGCTTGAGCAACTCCTTGAGCTCGAAGCCCGCCTCGTCGCATCCGACGGCCACCGAAAACGTCGTTTGTGCACCCATCACTGTTTCTCCATCAGACCGATCAAATGATCACCCACTGAAATTATGCACAATCATTAGCCGGCGACTGACAGGGTGCTGTCAAGGCTTATTTAAGTGAGAAAACAGTTTAAAACTGCCACACCACTGGAAGACATTGTACCGAGCCATTGACATAACCGGCTCAAGCAGTTTAAACATATGATCACTATCCGATCATATGATCAGGTTACTGGACAAAATACCTAATAAGAAAATCAGCAAGAGGACACACCAATGGCAGCGCCATTACTGCTCCACGCTGAACACGTTTCCAAAGCCTACGCGGGGGTTCCGGCCCTGCGCGATGGGCGCCTCTCTCTGCGTGCCGGTAGCGTCCACGCCCTGTGCGGCGGCAATGGCGCCGGCAAATCGACTTTCCTCAGTATCTTGATGGGCATCACCGGGCGCGACGCCGGCAGCATCCTGCTCAACGGCCAGCCGGTGCAGTTCGACCGCCCCAGCGCGGCACTCGCCGCCGGCGTGGCGATGATCACCCAGGAGCTGGAACCGATTCCCTACATGACCGTCGCCGAGAACATCTGGCTGGGTCGCGAGCCGCGGCGCGCCGGCTGCATTGTCGACGGCAAGGCACTCAACCGGCGCACCCGCGAACTCCTGCAAAGCCTCGAATTCGACGTGGACGCCACCAGCCCGATGCACCGCCTGAGCGTGGCGCAGATCCAACTGGTGGAAATCGCCAAAGCCTTCAGTCATGACTGCCAGGTGATGATCATGGACGAGCCCACCTCGGCCATCGGCGAACACGAGGCGCAAACCCTGTTCAAGGCCATCCGACGCCTCACCGAGCGCGGTGCCGGCATCATTTATGTGTCTCACCGCCTCAGCGAACTGGCGCAGATCGCCGACGACTACAGCATCTTTCGCGACGGCGCCTTTGTCGAAAGCGGGCGCATGGCCGATATCGACCGCGCTCATCTGGTACGCGGTATCGTCGGCCAGGAGCTGCAGCGCATCGACCACAAAGTCGGCCGCGAATGCGCCGCCGCCACCTGCCTGGACGTCAACGGCCTGAGCCGCAACGGCGAATTCCAGGACATCAGCCTGCAACTGCGCCAAGGCGAAATCCTCGGTATCTATGGACTGATGGGCTCGGGCCGCAGTGAATTCCTCAACTGCCTGTATGGCCTCACCGTGCCCGACGCCGGCGGCGCCACCCTGCAAGGCCAACCCCTGCCCACTGGCACACCCGCTGCGACGATTCGCGCCGGCCTGTCACTGGTCACCGAAGACCGCAAAGACAGCGGCCTGGTGCTCAGCGCCAGCATCCTCGCGAATATCGCACTGTCGGCCTACAAGCAGCTGTCGAGCTGGTCGGTGATCAACGCGCGCAAGGAGCAAGCCCTGGCGCAAAGCATGGTCAAGCGCCTGCAGATCAAGGTCTCGTCCCTGGACCTGCCGGTGGAATCCATGAGCGGCGGCAACCAGCAAAAGGTGGTGCTCGCCAAATGCCTGTCGACCCAGCCGATCTGCTTGCTTTGCGATGAACCCACGCGCGGCATCGACGAGGGCGCCAAGCAGGAGATCTATCACCTGCTCGATGAATTTGTGCGTGCCGGCGGCGCGGCCATTGTGGTCTCGTCCGAAGCGCCGGAGCTGCTGCATCTAAGTGATCGCATTGCGGTATTCAAGGGCGGCCGCCTGGTGACCGTCAGCACCGACACCGCCCTCTCCCAGGAAGCCTTGTTGAGTCTTGCCTCATGAATAGCAAAGTCCTTGCTGCACCCGTGACCGCCGCGCCGCGCAATCGCCTGCGCATATCCCTGGACCGCTTCGGCCTGCCGCTGGTGTTTATCCTGTTGTGCGTGGTGATGGCGTTTTCCAGCGAATACTTCATGACGTGGCGCAACTGGATGGACATCCTGCGCCAGACCTCGATCAACGGCATCCTCGCCGTGGGCATGACCTACGTGATCCTGACGAAGGGCATCGACCTGTCGGTGGGTTCGATCCTGGCGTTTGCCGGCTTGTGCAGCGCGCTAGTCGCCACCCAGGGCTATGGCCTGCTGGCAGCGGTGAGTGCGGGGATGTTTGCCGGGGCCATGCTGGGTGTAGTCAATGGCTTTATGGTCGCCAACCTGTCGATCCCGCCGTTTGTCGCCACTCTTGGCATGCTCAGCGTGGCGCGGGGCATGACCTTTATTCTGAACGACGGCAGCCCCGTCACCGACCTGCCCGACAGCTTCCTCGCCCTGGGTATCGGCAAGCTCGGGCCTATTGGCGTGCCGATTATTATCTTTGCCGTGGTCGCGCTGATTTTCTGGATGGTGCTGCGCTACACCACCTACGGCCGCTACGTATACGCCGTGGGCGGCAATGAAAAAAGCGCACGCACCTCCGGCATCGGCGTGCGCAAGGTGACGTTCTCGGTGTATGTGATTTCCGGCCTGCTGGCGGGCCTTGCGGGCGTGGTACTGGCCGCGCGCACCACATCGGCCCTGCCCCAGGCAGGCGTTTCCTACGAGCTGGATGCGATTGCCGCCGTGGTGATCGGCGGTACCAGCCTGTCGGGCGGCAGCGGCAGCATTGTCGGCACGCTGTTCGGCGCGCTGCTGATCGGCGTGATCAACAACGGCTTGAACCTGCTCGGGGTGTCGTCGTATTACCAACAAGTGGCCAAGGGGTTGATCATCGTGCTCGCAGTGTTGATCGATGTCTGGCGCAAGAAAAAACGCTAAGTGGAGTGTGTGCAATGTCCAATTTCTGGAACCAGGCGTTTGACCTCACCGGCCGTTGCGCCGTGATCACCGGCGGCGCGGCCGGTATCGGCCTGGCCTGTGCCAATTTATTGGTGGAACGCGGTGCCAGGGTGGCCCTGCTGGATCGCGACCCGGCGGTGGTGGACGTCGCCGCCAGCCTCGGCGCCGGCCACCTGGGCCTGGTGGCCGACCTGCGCCAGCTCGACTCGGTACACGCCGCCGTCGACCAGGCTGCCGCCGCGCTCGGGCGTATCGATTACCTGGTCAACAGCGCCGGCGTTGCGTTGCTGGACAAGGCGCTGGAGGTCAGCGAAAACGCCTGGGACACCACCCTCGATATCAACCTCAAGGCCAGCTTCTTCGTGGCCCAGGCCTGTGCCCGGCACATGATAGAAAGCGGCGGCGGGCGCATCGTCAACCTTGCTTCCCAGGCTGCAGTAATCGGGCTGGATCGCCATGTGGCCTACTGCGCCAGCAAGGCCGCCGTGGTCGGCATGACCAAGGTGTTAGCCATGGAATGGGCGCCCCACGGCATCAACGTCAACGCCGTGTCGCCAACCATCGTCGAAACCGCCCTGGGCAAGAAGGCCTGGGCCGGTGAACTGGGCGAGCGCGCCAAATTGCAGATCCCGGTGGGACGCTTCGCTCAGCCCGAAGAAATCGCCGGCCTGGTGCTCTACCTGGTCAGCGACGCAGCCAAGATGATCAACGGCGAGAACGTGGTGATCGACGGCGGCTACAGCATTCAGTAATCCGCTTGCTCACGAATAAGAATAAGGAAACAGCGCATGAATCGAGTGATAAACGACCCAGACCTGGTGGTCGAGGACATGCTCGCGGGCATTCTCGTGGCGCACCCGGAGCTGGTGCAGTACGAGAGCAACCCACGGGTCATCCGCCAACGTAAAACTTCACCGGCCGGCCAGGTGGGCATTGTCACCGGTGGCGGTTCGGGCCATGAGCCGGCGTTTCTCGGCTATGTCGGCCCTGGCCTGGTGGATGCGGTGGCGGTCGGCGAGATTTTCTCCTCACCCACCGCCAAAAGCTTCTTCGATGCCTTCCGCGCTGCGGACCAGGGCGCGGGCGTGGCCTGCCTGTACGGCAACTATGCCGGCGACAATATGAACGTGAAGCTGGCAATGAAAATGGCCGCCAGCAAAGAGATGAACATCCGCACCGTGGTCGCCAACGATGACGTGGCCTCTGCCCCTGCGGCGGATATCGCCAAGCGGCGCGGCGTGGCCGGTGAGATTTTCATGTGGAAGATCGGCGGAGCCGCCGCTGCGCAGGGCTACGACCTCGACGGCGTGATCCGCGTGGCCCAGAAAGCCGTGGACCGGTGCCGCTCCATCGGCGTGGGCCTCACGCCCTGCACCATTGCGGCAGTCGGCAAACCCAACTTCCAGATCGAAGGCGGCATGATGGAACTGGGCATCGGCCACCACGGCGAACCCGGCATCGAAGTGGTGCCGGTGGAATCCGCGGCCGCGATGGCTAAACGCATGCTCGCACCGATCCTGGCCGACCGCGACTTCAGCGCAGACGACAGCGTCGTGGTGCTGGTCTCGGGCCTGGGCGCCACGCCGGTGATGGAGCTGTACATTTTCTACGCCGAGGTCGAGCAGCAACTGCGTGCCAACGGCCTGCGCATTCACCGCTGCTACGTAGGCAATTACTTCACGTCGCTGGAAATGATGGGCGTGACCCTGACCGTGCTCGGCCTCGATACCGAGCTGACCACCTTAATCGATCACCCCTGCCGCTCCATCGGCATGACACAGTCGGAGTGAAGCATGAGCGAGCATTTCCCCAGCAACACCGGTAGCGCCATCGTCACCAACCTGGTGTCGATCATCGTTGCCAACCGCGAATACCTCAGCGAAGTGGACGGCGCCATCGGCGACGGCGACCACGGTATCAACATGGCCAAGGGGTTCTCGCGCTGCGGCAAGACCCTCGAAGGGCGCGAACTGTCGCTGGCCGAGGCGCTGGACGAACTGACCCTGGCGCTGATGGAGGGCATCGGCGGCTCCATGGGCCCGCTCTACGGCAGCCTGTTTATCGGCATGGCCGACGAAGTGCGCGGCCGCGACAGCATTGATGCGGCGAGTTTCGCCAGGCTGCTGCGCGGTGGCCTCACGTCACTGCAAGACATCAGCGATGCAGGCGTGGGCGACAAATGCCTGATGGACACGCTGATCCCGGCCGTGGAGGCATTTGAACGGGCCGAAGCCAGCGGCGCTTCGTTTGCCGAAGCCTTGCGCCAGATGAAAAATGCGGCCTCCCAGGGCCGCGATTCAACCCGCGACCTGGTGGCGAAAATCGGCCGCGCCAGCCGCCTGGGGGAGCGCTCCCTCGGCGCACTGGATGCCGGCGCGGTGTCTTGCTGCCTGATCCTCACCAATCTCGCCGATTCGGTGGAGGCCCGGCTGGTAGCGTAATTGTGGGAGCTGGCTTGCCCGCGAAGGCGGTGTGTCAGTTGGCATAAATGCTGGCTGACCCATCGCTATCGCAGGCAAGCCAGCTCCCACATTGGGTTCTGCGCCTGGCCGGTCAACTGAGCACACCCCCCATCCTTGTGGGAGCGACGATCCGACGCGCCCGCCAAGGCTGCGCGCCCCTATGCACTTAACGGCGCGTCGCATCATCCAGGGCGAGGATCGTGTAGGCATTCGATACGGTCGTCGCCAGGGTGTTGATCACCCCGGAACGCAACGCGCCGAGGGTCGCCGCCGCCTTGGTGTTCTCGCTGGCAATCGCCACCACATCCGGAATACGCACCAGTTCCTGCACCGACAAGCCGATCACCCTGCCCTGCATGGCGTTGACCGCCGGCTGGCCGTGGATGTCGATGAAGTCGTAGCCCATCATGTCGCCCACCGTACCGGACACACGGGCCTGGGCAATTTCCTGGGGCGAGAACCAGCCCATGCGCACCATGTTGCTGTTCTCGCTCATGTCACCGATGCCAATCAAGGCGATATCGGCGCGGCGCGCTCGGTCGAGGGTCGAGCGTACGGTGTCGTTGTTGATCAGCACACTGCGCAGTTCCGGGTTGGCCACCAGGGCCGGTGCGTACAGGGTTTCGCTCTCGGCGCCGAAACGCAGGGCCAGGCGCCGGCAGATATGGTCGGGGTTCATGTATTCGCCAGCCTTGAGCGAGCCGCCAATCGCACACACAAACGTGCAGTTGCGCGTCACCGGCAGGAACACATTGTCGGCCACCGCGCCGACATTGCGGCCCATGCCGACGGCGATGATCATGCCGTCGCTGAGGGTTTTGTTCAGATAGTTGGCGACCAGGCTGGCGACGGCCGAACGCTGGGTGTCGGGGTCGCCGTGGTCGACCGCGATCAACGCACGGTCCAGTTGGAAACGCTCGACCAATGCCTGCTCCAGCTCAGTGTTCAGCGCCGGGTGTTGCAACACCCGCACCTCCACCACCCCTTCATCACGGGCGCGCTTGAGCAACCGGCTGACCTTGACCCGAGACAGGTCGAAGCGCTTGGCAATGGCTTCCTGGGTGATGTTGTCGAGGTAATAAAGCATGGCCACTTCGGTCATCAGGTCGATGTCGCTGGCGGCACGCTGAGCACTGTCGGTCATGGGAGCTTCCATTTACGCCACAAAAAACCATTCTCCCTAGTCTGTACGGTGCAAGTCCAGCAGCGAATGGGCCTGGCTGGCAAAGTTTCTAATGACTCTGCTGGTATTCGCGTGGCGTACAGCCGAACTCGCGACGGAACACCGTGTGCAGGTACTGCGCAGATTTGAAGCCGCATTGCTGGGCGATGTCGGCAATCGCCAGGTGGTTGCCTTGCAGGCCCTTGGCGGCGTTGGCGAGCTTGAAGCGCAGAATCTCGTCATGCACGCTGCAGCCGCGCGCCTTGCGAAAGTGCGACTCCAACGATGAACGCGACACGCCGACATAGGCCGCTACCTGGGCGGTCTTGATGCCCTGGCAGGCGTATTGGCGGATAAACAGCAGCGCCTGCATCACGTAGGGATTACCCAGCGGTTGATGCAGGCTGGATGCCTGCACGTTGATCGCATCCGGCGGCACCAGCACCTGCGTGCCCGTGCAGGGCTTGCCGTGCAGCATCTGGTGCAACAGCGCGGCGGCGGTGCGGCCCATGGTTTCGGTGCCCTGGATCACCGAACTCAGTGGCACGCGTGTAAGGGTGCGGGTCAGCGGGTCGTTGTCGATGCCGATCAGCGCCACTTCTTCCGGCACCGCGATGCCGGCGGTGAGACAGGCTTGCAGCAGTTGCCGGGCGCGGGCGTCGGTGACGGCGATGATGCCGATGGGCTTGGGCAGGCTTTGCAGCCAGGCGATCTGCTGCTCCACCGCGCTGTCCCACAGCGGCGCGCTGGTGCCCAGGCCGCGATAGATCTGCACCGGCAAGCCATCCCGTTGCATCAACCGTTTGAAGGCTTTTTCGCGCTCCTGGGCCCAGCGATTGGCCTGGGCTTCGGGCAGACTGAAACAGGCAAAGCGCGTCAGCCCGGCCTCGATCAGGTGCGCGTACGCCATCGTCATCAAGGCATCGTTGTCCGTTGCCACGTAGGGAATGCCCTTGGGGTAGGCGCGCGCATCTTCATAGGAGCCTCCCACCGCCACCACCGGCACCTTGCTCCCGGCCAGCGCTTCGCCGATCAGCGGGTCGTCAAAGTCGGCAATGATGCCATCGCCCTGCCAGCGCTCAATGCCTTTGAGGCGGCACAAAAAGTCTTCTTCGAGGAACAAATCCCAGGACGCGCGGGTGCTGCTCAGGTAGTTGCCAATGCCGGCAATGATGCCGCGGTCATAGATTTTGCTGCCGTTGAAGAGCAAGGCAATGCGGTGCACGGGCGGTAGGGTTTTCATTGTTTTTATCCTGGGGCCGGTGGGTGCAGGTTAGCATGCAGGGACTCGGCTCTTGAAAGCGGACCTCGGGTGAGGCCCGTTTTAGTTACCTGAACTTCAGCAGAATGACTACAACCATCATCCAAAAACAAGAAGTGAGCATCAGCGTCGTATTGACGATCAGATGCCTTTTCAGGCGAGGAGGAAAGCTTTCGAGATCAACAGGGTTTACATCGCCTAAACGGATATATGGCCCTGGCCACAAGACCATTCCGGCAATTCTCGACATCTCGAATAGAGACCAGATCAAACCTCTCTTACCAAGGCTAGGCCCCCACACATAAATATAACGGCTGTTTTTTAAAGCTTCCTTTATGGCTTCCAAATGACAGCGGCTCAGGTACAGGCTGTATGCAGTGCCGGCAAATGCGAGAATCATCCACCCCCCAGCAACAGATATTGAAACCCAGGGAGACCAGGTGTCGATACTGGTCATGGTTGTTTAGCCTCGTAGATTTTTTCACCTACGTACTCTCCGACCATACCACCACCAGTTGTACCTACCCATGCTCCGGTCCCTGCTATGGCCGCGACACAGACAACGCCTCCGATACCTGCTGTGCCTGCCCCAATCGCCACACAGATCGGAGCACTGGCAAGTCCACTCGTCAATCCAGCCCCAACACCGCCCAGCGTAGATCCGGCAAATTTTCCACCTTCAGTGAACTTAACCCTCTCACAAGCCGCCCCGGAATCGAGGTTACACACCTGCTGAATAGCCAACACCGAAGACACCCCACCCAGACCAATCCCGATATACCCACCCGCCTTCATATATTTAGTAGCACGGCTCACCGCCTCCACATGAGCCGAATACCCCGGAATCTGCCCCGGCCCGCCCGCTTTATCCCAGTGATGCACGAGACTGCGACTGGAAATACCGAGGGCCGTTTTCAACTTGGGGTGATCACCCAGCGTCGTCTGGCCGCGCAAACGTGTCGAGTTCAGCAGATGGGCGTCCAGTTGAGTCAGCAGTCGCTGGCGCTCGGCGAAAAACTGCGGCGACTTGAGGTGACCGTGCTGGCGGTAGCTCTCCTGATGCAAGCGTTCGATGGCTTGAAGGGAGTCGCGCAAGTTTCCCAGGTGTTTTTCCATCACCACCGCACTGACGCCCAGCCAGGTGGAGGTATGGCCGATAAAACCGGCGATCTCGGCACCGTGCCGATACGAAAAATCGGCCTCATCCGGCGTCAGCGTTTCCAGGGATGCATCGACTTGTTGAGCCGCCCGCATCAGTTGCGCTTCCTGATAGGTACAGGACGTATTGTTCGGATCGCTGAGCACGATCATCGAGCCGGCTTTAACCTCACCCTTGCCAGGGTTAAGTGATCGATACTTGCTCATCACAGCGGGGTCATGACCAGGGAAAAGCGTGGCTTCCAGTGCCTGGCGAGTCATGCTTTTGGGCACAATATAGAACCCCGGCTCCTGGCCGGGCAGGCTGTTTAATGCAGAGGTTTGCGAAGGGACATATGTCGAGTGTTGTGGCGCAACCGCAGAGCGGGTTGCTGTTGCGGGCGCCGGTTGAGCCGATGATCGAGTCGTGGGTGACGCAACGCTTGAATCCGCAGGTGCAATCAGGCGATTGCTACCTGCGGGGCAGTCGCAGTGGATTGTTGCGTCATGAAGTACCGTCGCAATGCCCATCCAGCACATGGCCGGCCGGCTGCTCACAATGACGCCGGTTTTGCCGCATCGCGGGCATTCCGTGGTTTTATCGCCAAGTCTTAAGACGCTGCGCCCGCCCTGTTTCGCGTTGGGCAGGCTACTGATACACACGGCGCCGGTAGTGGTCAGATCGCCGTGCAGACCTTGCGCTATTCCATTGACATGTCCTCGCGGCACGATTCAGCCCTCTCTATACGTAAGACAAAAGTGATTAGAGAGCCGAACTTTGCAGAGGCAGTTGCCTGACGTAAAGTCAGATGTTTCCGCAAATTACGTAGTCTTTAGAAGCTTGAACTCGGTACAAAAAATTGCACCGTTCCTTGGCGACTTTTTATAGATGGCTTTTTCAATGCCCCGATGAAATGGCCTTTCACTCGTTCAGATTCTAAAATCTAAGAAGCTGCAACTTGATCCGCATACGGCTTCAAAAAAGTCCTCAATAGGTCCTGCCTGGTAGCGGGCCTCAAGTGAGGTCCGCTCGAATTACCTGAACTGCAGCAGAATCCCCACAACCACAATCCAAGTGAACGAGGTGAGCATCAGCGTTATGTTGACGATCAGATGCTGTTTCAAATGAGGTGGGAAATTTTCAAGATCTGCTGGGTCAAGTTCTCCGATGCGGACAGAAGCCTTGGGCCATACAACCATCCCGGCGATTTTCGATATTTCCCACAGTGACCAAATCAAACCTCTTTTTCCAAGGCTCGGCCCCCATAGATAAATGTAACGGCTGTTTTTCAAAGCCTCTTTTATGGCATCCAGGTGACAACGGCTCAGGTAAAGACTGTATGCAGCCCCCACATAGGCAAGCAAAATTGGGCCGCTGACGACTCCAAAAGCCAACCAAGACTTCCAGAATCCCTCCGTTGTCATGGCCACGTTTTCTCGTACAAAATTTCTCCACCTATTTCGCCACCCATACCACCGTAAGTAGTACCCGCCCACGCGCCAGCCCCAACCAACGCAGCGACACACACGACACCCCCTATACCGGTAGAGACGGCAAGCGCCACACAGATCGAACCGCTGGCAGAACCGGCTATCAATCCCCCCGCAACACCGCCACCAGTAGCTCCAATGAATTTCCCCACTTCAGTGAATTTCACTTTTTCACAAGCCGCCCCGGAATCGAGGTTACACACCTGCTGAATAGCCAACACCGAAGACACCCCACCCAGACCAATCCCGATATACCCACCCGCCTTCATATATTTAGTAGCACGGCTCACCGCCTCCACATGAGCCGAATACCCCGGAATCTTCCCCGGCCCGCCCGCTTTATCCCAGTGATGCACCAGACTACGGCTGGAAATGCCAAGCGCCGTTTTCAACTTGGGGTGATCACCCAGCGTCGTCTGGCCGCGCAAACGTGTCGAGTTCAGCAGATGGGCGTCCAGTTGAGTCAGCAGTCGCTGGCGCTCGGCGAAAAACTGCGGCGATTTAAGGTGCCCGTGCTGGCGGTAGCTCTCCTGATGCAAGCGCTCGATGGCTTGAAGGGTATCGCGCAGGTTTCCCAGATGTTTTTCCATCACCAGCGCACTGACGCCGAGCCAGGTTGAGGTATGGCCGATAAAACCGGCGATCTCGGCACCGTGCCGATACAAAAAATCGGCCTCATCCGGTGTCAGTGTTTCCAGGGATGCATCGACTTGTTGAGCCGCCCGCATCAGTTGCGCTTCCTGATAGGTACAGGACGTATTGTTGGGATCGCCGAGCACGATCATCGAGCCGGCTTTAACCTCACCCTTGCCAGGGTTAAGTGATCGATACTTGCTCATCACAGCTGGGTCATGACCAGGGAAAAGCGTGGCTTCCAGTGCCTGGCGAGTCATGCTTTTGGGCACCACGTAGAAACCAGGCTCCTCAGCATCCACGCCTCTGGATCGCACTAAGGCCAGGCTGCCGGAAGGAACAAAACCCGATTGATGCCGGGCCATCGGGCGGTCGTTTATAGATGAGGCGCCCGGCTGAACGGCTCGCGCGTTCATAGGCGCTGGTGCGCTCTCGTTCTCGTAGGTAGCGGTGTACACCGAGGGAATAAGCCCCGCTCGACAGGGGCAACTGCTGAAGCTATCCAGCGTGCCAGCCACCAGCTTGCCATGACTCTCTATATGCGAAATGCCGCCGAGTATTTGATAAATCCCCGCATGTTTTCCACAACTGACTCGGTCACCTTCGCGAGCGTGCAGGAGGCCATGTATGTCAACTCTTGGATCGCCATCAAGCACTTCTCCACCGCAAGTGGTCTTATCGCCCAAGCCAATAAAATATCCTTCAGTCATCTATGTTCTCCGCTCTATAACGCCTGAGCATTCCAAACGCGGCATAGCCACGCTCAGCACTAACACGCGTCATGGTCAATTCTGGATAAGGGGTAAAAAATCCTCGGCCAACTGCACACCCTCACGCGCGATGAGGATTATTGAGCCTTGAGGTGTATTGATGATTTCGTCACCGTTACTGAGCAAGCTGCCCACTAAAGCAATGTTACTATTGCTTTCACCGGCACCCGTCAAAATGTGCGCCTGGGAACCGTCGACGTACTCAACGTAATCGCCCTTGTGTGCGGCGCGTACGCGCTCACCGTTGGTCAATTTGAATGTCATCGCTGAGGTCGTTTGTTTGATCGTTCCGCCGTTGCGGGTTTGACTGCCCAAGCTGCCACTCGGTAAACGGCAACGGCCGGATGAGTTTTTAAGTAAAACTGCCGCTGACTGATTACTTCCAACGCGTGTTCGTTGAATTCTGCAAGTTGCTGTTCTGTGAAGCAGTGATCGTCCAAACTACTTAGATATGCCGAAAACACTTCATTGGTGTACAGCATGGGCGACTGCGCATTCATGTTTTCATCCTTATTTAGTATGTGCCTGATGAGTACCGCGCTCTCAACCGCGAATGGCATCAAGTCAAAGAAAATGACGATGCAGGCCAAACTTTGGAGAGGCACTTGCTTGAGGTAAAGCCAGACGTTTCCGCAAATCACGTAGTACTTAAGAGTTTGATTAGGGATCACTCTGAAAAAATAAATAAACTCGGATCGTCCCCTATGCAGTGACGCTACGCTCAAGCAAAGACATTACTCAAAATCGCACCCTCCCTTGGTGATTTTCATAATCGGCAGCCCCACCGCCGTTGCTAGTATCGGGACACCGCCAAGAACAATAAGGAAAACGCCATGCCGTACTTCCCCGGTGTCGAGAAGGTTCGCTTCGAAGGCCCCAGCAGCGAATCGCCCCTCGCCTTTCGCCATTACGACGCCAACAAAATCATCCTCGGCAAACCCATGCGCGAACACCTGCGCATGGCCGCCTGTTATTGGCACACCTTCGTGTGGCCAGGCGCGGACATGTTTGGCGTCGGCACCTTCAAACGGCCATGGCAACGCAGCGGCGACCCGATGGAACTGGCCATCGGCAAGGCGCAAGCAGCGTTTGAGTTTTTCTCCAAGCTGGGCATCGACTACTACAGCTTTCACGACACGGACGTCGCCCCCGAAGGCAGTTCGCTCAAGGAGTACCGCCACCACTTTGCACAGATGGTCGATCACCTGGAGCGTCACCAGGAACAGACAGGGATCAAGCTGCTGTGGGGCACCGCCAATTGCTTCAGCAACCCACGCTTTGCCGCCGGCGCCGCCAGTAACCCGGACCCGGAGGTGTTTGCCTACGCCGCCGCCCAGGTGTTCAGCGCGATGAACGCAACCTTGCGGCTCAAGGGTTCCAACTATGTGCTGTGGGGCGGCCGTGAAGGTTACGAAACCCTGCTCAATACCGACCTGAAACGTGAGCGCGAGCAGCTTGGTCGCTTTATGCGCATGGTCGTGGAACACAAGCACAAGATCGGCTTCAAGGGCGACCTGCTGATCGAGCCCAAACCCCAGGAGCCGACCAAGCACCAATACGATTACGACAGCGCCACCGTGTTCGGCTTCCTGCATGAATACGGGCTGGAGCATGAGATCAAGGTGAATATCGAGGCCAACCACGCGACCCTGGCCGGGCACAGTTTTCACCATGAAATTGCCACCGCCGTGTCCCTGGGCATCTTCGGCAGCATCGACGCCAACCGCGGCGACCCGCAGAACGGCTGGGACACCGACCAGTTCCCCAACAGCGTCGAGGAAATGACCCTCGCCACCTATGAAATCCTCAAGGCCGGCGGGTTCAAGAATGGCGGCTATAACTTCGACTCCAAGGTGCGCCGCCAAAGCCTGGACGATGTAGACCTGTTCCATGGGCATGTAGCCGCCATGGATGTATTGGCCCTGGCCCTGGAGCGCGCGGCGACTATGGTCGAGAACGATCGGTTGCAGCAGTTCAAGGACCAGCGCTACGCCGGTTGGCAGCAACCGTTGGGCCAGGCCGTGCTGGCGGGAGAATTCAGCCTGGAGTCGCTGGCTGAACATGCGTTTGCCCATGAACTGAACCCTCAGGCCGTGAGTGGCCGTCAGGAGATGCTTGAAGGTGTCGTGAATCGCTTTATCTACCGGTGACATTTGCGCGACAAATCTCTGCACAGAGCGTCGAGGGACGCTCTACAGTTTTACCCGCATCACGCTGTGTCTTTCCAACAACAATAAAAGGACGCACCACCATGAAGTCATTCAAACGTACCCTGCTCGCCACTGCCCTGGCTCTGCTCGCCCTGCCGGTCATAGCCGGCCCGGCCCACCCGAAAATCGGCTTCTCGATCGATGACCTGCGTCTGGAACGCTGGTCCCGTGACCGTGACTACTTCGTCGCGGCGGCAGAAAAACTCGATGCCAAGGTCTTCGTCCAGTCTGCCGATGCCAACGAGCAGAAGCAGATTTCCCAGATCGAAAACCTGATCTCCCGGGGTGTCGACGTGATCGTCATCGTGCCCTTCAACGCTACCGTCCTCACCAACGCCGTCGCCGAAGCCAAGAAGGCCGGAATCAAAGTGGTGTCGTATGACCGCCTGATCCTTAACGCTGACATCGACGCCTACATCTCCTTCGATAACGAAAAGGTCGGCGAAATGCAGGCCAGCGGCGTGATGCAAGCGGCGCCCAAGGGCAACTACTTCCTGCTCGGCGGCGCGCCCACCGACAACAACGCCAAAGTGCTGCGTGAAGGCCAGATGAAGGTGCTGCAACCGGCCATCGACAAGGGCGACATCAAAATTGTCGGGCAGCAGTGGGTGAAAGAATGGAACCCCACTGAAGCCCTGAGCATCGTCGAAAACGCCCTGACCCGGAACAACAACAAGATCGACGCCATCGTGGCTTCCAACGATGCCACCGCCGGCGGTGCGATCCAGGCCCTGGCCGCGCAGAAACTGGCAGGCAAGGTGCCGATCTCCGGGCAAGACGCCGACCTGGCCGCGATCAAGCGTGTGATCGACGGCACGCAAACCATGACCGTGTACAAGCCGCTCAAGCTGATCGCCACCGAAGCCGCCAAGCTCTCGGTGCAACTGGCGCGTAACGAGAAGCCGACCTACAGCTCGCAGTACGACAACGGCAGCAAGAAGGTCGACACCATCCTGCTCACGCCTACCCCGCTGACCAAAGCCAATATCGATCTGTTGGAGAAAGACGGGTTCTATACCAAAGAGCAGATTGCCGGGCAGTGACCGCCATGTCCGACTATTTGCTGCAAATGAACGGCATCGTCAAAACCTTTGGCGGTGTCAACGCCCTCAACGGCATCGACCTCAAGGTACGGCCGGGGGAATGCGTCGGCCTGTGCGGCGAGAACGGCGCCGGTAAATCAACCTTGATGAAGGTGCTGTCGGCGGTTTATCCGTACGGCACCTGGGACGGTGAAATTCTCTGGGACGGGCAGCCGCTCAAGGCTCAGTCGATCAGCGAGACCGAGGCGGCGGGGATCGTGATCATTCACCAGGAACTGACCCTGGTGCCTGACTTGTCGGTGGCCGAAAACATCTTCATGGGCCACGAACTGACCTTGCCGGGTGGGCGCATGAACTACCCGGCGATGATCCACCGCGCCGAAGCCTTGATGCGCGAGCTCAAGGTACCGGACATGAACGTCGCGCTGCCGGTGTCGCAGTACGGCGGCGGCTACCAGCAATTGGTGGAAATCGCCAAGGCCCTGAATAAACAGGCGCGCCTCATGATTCTCGATGAGCCCTCCTCGGCCCTGACGCGCTCTGAAATCGAAGTACTGCTGGACATCATCCGCGGCCTCAAGGCCAAGGGCGTGGCCTGCGTGTACATCTCCCACAAGCTCGATGAAGTGGCGGCGGTGTGCGACACCATTGCGGTGATCCGCGATGGCAAGCACATCGCGACCACGGCCATGGCCGACATGGACATCGCGCAGATCATCACCCAGATGGTCGGCCGCGAGATGAGTAACCTCTATCCCACCGAGCCGCATGACGTGGGCGAGGTGATTTTCGAGGCCCGCAACGTCACCTGCTATGACGTCGACAACCCCAAACGCAAGCGTGTGGACGACATTTCCTTTGTGCTCAAACGCGGGGAAATCCTCGGCATTGCCGGGTTGGTGGGGGCCGGACGTACGGAACTGGTGTCGGCGCTGTTCGGCGCCTACCCAGGGCGCTACAGCGCCGAGGTGTGGTTGGACGGCCAGGTGATAGACACACGCACGCCGCTCAAATCCATCCGCGCCGGGCTGTGCATGGTGCCCGAGGACCGCAAGCGCCAAGGCATCATTCCCGACCTGGGCGTGGGCCAGAACATCACCCTGGCGGTGCTCGATACCTATGCGCACATGACGCGTATCGATGCCGAAGCCGAACTGGGCAGCATCGACCAGCAGATCGCACGCATGCACCTGAAGACCTCCAGCCCGTTTTTGCCGATCACCAGCCTGTCCGGGGGCAATCAGCAAAAGGCTGTGCTGGCGAAAATGCTGATGGCCAAGCCCAAAGTGTTGATCCTCGACGAACCCACGCGCGGCGTGGACGTGGGCGCCAAATATGAGATCTACACGTTGATGAACGCCCTGGCGGCCGAAGGGGTGTCAATCATCATGGTGTCCTCGGAGCTGGCCGAAGTACTCGGGGTCTCCGACCGCGTGCTGGTGATCGGCGAAGGCCAACTGCGCGGTGATTTCGTCAACAACGGCCTCACCCAGGAGCAGGTGCTCGCGGCTGCGCTCAGCCATAACAATAATGATCGGAAGACCGCGTAGATGAATCAGCTCCAACAGCTGTTTACCCGCTACAAAATGCTCGCCCTGGTGATCGCCGTGGCGGTGATCTGGCTGTTTTTCAGCTGGCAGACCGAGGGCGGGTTTCTCACACCACGCAACCTGTCCAACCTGCTGCGGCAGATGTCGATCACCGGGATCCTGGCGTGCGGCATGGTGCTGGTGATCATCAGCGGCGAGATCGATTTGTCGGTGGGGTCATTACTGGGGTTGCTGGGCGGGTTGGCGGCGATCCTGGATGTGGTTTATCACATTCCGCTGCTGGCCAACCTGAGCTTGGTAGCGTTGTGCGGGTTGGTGATCGGGTTGGCAAATGGGTACATGACAGCCTATCTGCGCATCCCGTCGTTTATCGTCGGTTTGGGCGGGATGCTGGCATTTCGCGGGATCCTGCTGGGGATCACGGGCGGTACCACCATTGCGCCGGTTTCACCGTCGCTGGTGTATGTGGGCCAGGGGTATTTACCGCATTCAGTCGGTATTGGCCTCGGGGTTTCGCTGTTTGCCCTGACACTGTTCCTGGCATGGAAACAGCGGCGCAATCGCGCGCTGCATGGTCTTGCGGCGCATTCCCTCGTGCGTGATCTGGTGCGCGTGGTACTTATCGGCGCCGTGCTGGCCGGGTTCGTCACCACGCTCAACAGCTACGACGGCATTCCCGTCCCCGTCTTGCTTCTGCTGGTGCTGTTGGGTGTATTCAGCTACGTCACCCGCCAGACCGTGTTCGGCCGCCGCATCTACGCGGTGGGCAGCAACATGGAAGCCACACGCCTGTCGGGCATCAACGTACAAGCGGTGAAGCTATGGATCTTCGGCATCATGGGCGTGATGTGCGCCCTCGCCGGCCTGGTCAATACTGCCCGGCTCGCGGCCGGTTCGCCGTCGGCGGGGAATATGGGCGAGCTGGATGCCATCGCTGCGTGCTTTATCGGCGGCACGTCAATGCGTGGCGGCTCGGGCACAGTGTACGGCGCGTTGCTGGGCGCGCTGGTGATTACCAGCCTGGACAATGGGATGTCGATGCTGGATGTGGACAGTTACTGGCAGATGATCGTGAAGGGCAGCATTCTGGTGCTGGCGGTGTGGGTGGATGTGAGTACGCGCACGGGCCGGCGGTAAAGATCCGGAAGAACACCGACGCTCAAATGTGGGGGCTGGCTTGCCTGCGGTAGCGGTCTATCAGTACCCGATGTGCTGACTGATACTGCGCTATTGCGGTCACGCCCTCTCCCACATTTGATAGGTGGCGTGAGTGGCTTTGGGTCATGATTCGTAAAGCGCCAGTAAGACGTGTCGCGTTTAATTGCTGGCATCAATGGCGAGCCTGTGATCCCCCCCTCGAGTGTCTTAAGCCATCAACAGCGCCTGCATGAAAAACAGCCGTAAAAAAGCCACTCCGAAGAGTGGCTTTTTAGTCAGTTACTGGCTCAACACAACATCGCGCATCGCCGGGATGTAACCGTAGTCATAAGCCTCCTGCACAAACGAGCGATCGCCCTTCAATACAATCCTCACAGTGGGTGCTTCGGTGCCGCCAATGCGGTAGTCATCGCCGCTGGTGGGCACGCTGTCGATAAAGGAAGTCACCAGGCCATTGGGCATCACGCAGTGGGAATACGTCTGGAACGGCTGCGAAGGCGGATTGCCCAGCACCAGCCCCGAGGCGTTCATCGGCGTGTAGGGGCCGAACAGATGATCGCCGACAAAACCGTAGACGCCATCCGGACCCGTCACGCCATCCGCGTAGGTGAATTTGTGGCTGATGGTGAACAAGTAGTACTTGTTGTCCTGGAACACATAATGCGGGCGTTCGGTTTGATCGTTCACCCCAACAGCAGTCACCAAGGGCGGCAGAATGTCCCACTCGTCACCGTTGAGGTCTTTGGCCACGGCGATGCCGATGCAGCCAACCTGATAACGTGCCCCGCCGACATCTTCATGCCCTGGCGGCACCAGGCCCAGTTCATTCGGCCCCACTTCGTGAGTCCCGCGCTCGCCGGCAACATTGCCCTCAAACACCATGTACAACTTGCCGTCATTTGGATCGATAAACGGGCTTGGATCGCGAAAGTTCCAGGTCGCATTCTGCGCTTCGGTTTGATAATAGGTGCCGTCTGCATCAAACAATGACTTGACCTGAGTGAAGCCTTGCAGCTCGACACCGGTGTCGGAAGTGACCACCCGGCCCCTGACTTTGGCAATGGTGGCACCCGGCGTTACACAGGTGTAATACAGGTCAATGTCACCGTTGTTATTGAGCAAGATAGGTGTGCCCGCCCATTCACGCGTGGTCGGCGAAACCCCTTCGGCCATGACCCGGCCGCCGAAGATCCAGTCCTTGCCGGTGCGCGAGTACCAATAGCAGATACGCGCATGGCCATGGCGGTCTTCCCAATCGCGCTTGATGTCGTAACGGCCATCGGCGTTGATGAATTGTGGATCATGAGGGCGACGGTCGGCGGTCAGGGTGAAGATCACCGACCAGCCATTGACCGATACAACCGTACCATCCAGCTCACGCAATGGCATGGTGTCCCAAATGAATACAGTGTCACTCATGACAGGAAAGTCAGGACTCACTAACGGCTGTGTGGTCGTCGGGTCATTTTCATTAACTTTTAGCGCATCGGCCCGTGTCCAGCGAGTAGGTGCGTGATTCGCATGTTTCATGATGATGTCCTTTTACTGATGCTTACGTGACAAGCGAAGATTGAATAACACATAACAGCCAGCAACTTTGCTGTGACTGAAAAGAATGAGCCGTCGTTGGCCCTGAAGTGCGGAACCAGGTTTAACATGGCCACCCGCCTATCGCAGCGTGAAGAATTATTTAGATTAAAAAGGCCATCACTGTATTTATATCCTTGATATAAATACAGTGGCACTTGCAATCTATGCCAAGCAACTAGAAAGCTAGCTAATCAACTACCGAATACCAGCGCACCGGACTGGGCTCCGGCATTCTTCTGCGTAAAGTCTTTGGCTTGGGCTGCGGTTTTCAAGGTGTAGGCGTAGTTGGAAGTGGCCGTCCATTGCGCCTTTGGTGACTTCTGGTTGGTGATCGGTGGAACACTGTTGGTATCAGTGAACGTCCCAGTCCCCTTGTCATCCAACATGCCGTTGTTTTGACTGCCCTCACCAAAGTAGTTACTTTCAGAAAGGATGTTGGCGTTCTGCGCCAGGGTAAAACCGAGGTGGAAGTTATTGATGTAGTTGTTATAAACATGAAAGTATCCGTAACGCATCAAGCCCGGCGCACGCACTTCCATATCCTCGAAGCGGTTATGGCACACCGTCAGGCGTGGGTACCCGTTGAACTCTGCCTTATTGTCATCCGCCGGGTGACCGAAGATCAGCCCATACTTGTGACTGCCAAAGAAGCAGTTGCTGAGGGTGACATAGTCGGCTTTCTCGCCGATATACAACAGTTTATCTTCACTGCCGTCAGTGGTAGACCAGCTGTGCCCGACGAAAGAGCAATGGTCAATCCAGTACTTGCTGCCGTAGTTCAGATAGACCTGGATATCGTCATTGGCCTTGATAGTCGCCGAATGCCTGAAAATAATATTCTGCAGAATAATGTTCTGCGACTGCGCCGTTGCCCGCAGGTGAATATTTTCCAAGGTTCGATTCTGGAATGAGCCGATCAGGGTCTTGTTAGCGCCCATCGTCACTTTGGTGAGACGCGAGGCCGAGAGATTACTGTTGATCACCAATACCCGCGGGGTGGTGTCGCCAATATTGGCCTTGAGTTGATCGAGCGTAGTGATGCTGACCACGGGACCCGACCAGCCACCTGTCACTTTTGCCGCTTGGGCGAAACCGGTCAAACCGGTGAGTTTGCTTTCTGGATACGACATGAGTTCCCTCTCTAAAATAAAAACAGCTCGCTATGACGAGCGGGTGCATCAAGTTAATCCGTTAACTTGCACACAGTGTTTGGCAGGACTGAGATTGCCGTGTGAGGTTCGATCAGCGCTTAAACACTGTGTTTATGTACAGTATTCGGCATTCACCAAAACGTCAACCCTTGTGCGGGCAAAAAAAAATGGGAGGGGCAAGCCCCTCCCACATTGGGTCCTACAGCATCTGTTCAACCTTACTTCGACACCGGCATCGCAAACTCCGCGCCCTGCTCGATGCTCTCCGACCAGCGCTGCATGATCGACTTCTGCTTGGTGTAAAACCGCACACCCTCCGTGCCATACGCATGCATGTCGCCGAACAAACTCTTCTTCCAGCCGCCGAACCCGTGCCATGCCATCGGCACCGGGATCGGTACGTTGATGCCGACCATGCCCACTTCAATCCGCCGTGCAAACTCGCGGGCAATATTGCCATCGCGGGTGAAGCAGCTCACGCCATTGCCGAATTCGTGGTCGTTGACCAGTTTGATCGCTTCGGCGAAGTCACTTACGCGCACGCACGCCAGCACCGGGCCGAAGATTTCTTCACGGTAGATGCTCATCTCTTGGGTCACGTGATCGAACAAGGTCGCGCCGAGCCAGAAGCCGTTTTCCAGGCCCGCTTCGGTGGGCACGTAGTCGCGCCCGTCGAGCAGCAGTTGCGCACCGGCCTGTACGCCTTGTTCGATGTAGCCGCTGATACGCTCCAGCGCCGCGCGGGACACGATCGGGCCCATTTCGGCCTTGAGGTCGCGGCCGTCGGTGATGCGCAGTTGCTTGGCACGCTCGGTCAAGGCGGCGATGACTTTGTCACCCACATCACCCACCAGCACGGCGACGGAGATGGCCATGCAGCGTTCGCCGGCACTGCCGTAGGCGGCGCCCATCAGGGCGTCGACGGTTTTTTCAATATCCGCGTCGGGCATTACCACCATGTGGTTTTTGGCGCCGCCCAGGCCTTGCACACGCTTTCCGTTACGCGCGCCGGTTTCGTAGATGTACTGGGCAATCGGCGTGGAGCCAACAAAGCTCACGGCCTTGACGTCCGGGTGTTCGATCAGCGCGTCCACCGATTCCTTGTCGCCCTGCACGACGTTGAACACGCCCTTGGGCAAGCCGGCTTCACGCAGCAGTTCGGCCATGAACAACGATGCGCTTGGGTCGGTCGGGCTTGGCTTGAGGATGAAGGTATTGCCCGCCGCAATGGCGATCGGGTACATCCACATCGGCACCATCACCGGGAAGTTGAACGGTGTAACACCGGCTACAACGCCCAGCGGCTGGCGCAGGGTCCAGTTGTCCATGCCACGGGAAACCTGGTCGGAGTGTTCGCCCTTGAGCAAGTTCGGAATGCCACAGGCAAATTCGAGGATATCGAGGCCACGGTCGACTTCACCCTGGGCGTCGGTAAAGACCTTGCCGTGCTCGGCGACAATGATGCGCGCCAGGTCATCCTTGCGTGCACGCAGCAGGTGCAGGTATTCGAACAGCACGCGGGCGCGGCGGATTGGCGGGGTGTCGGCCCAGTCGGCGAAGGCAGCCTGGGCGGCGGCGACGGCTTCGGACACGGTCTGGCGACTGGCCAGGGCGACGCGGCCGGTCTTTTCGCCGGTGGCCGGATTGTAGACGTCCTGATAGCGATCATCGCGGGACACGCGCTGATCGTTGATGTAGTGCTCGATTGTTTTAGTCATGGCAGTAGATCCCAGGTGGGTAGCGTTGGGACACACGATAGGCTTTCGGTTTGTTCCAAACCAGAGCAGAATCCAGAACTTATTGTCCATAAACGCGAACAATACCCGCATGGAAAAGTCTGAGATCGAAGGGCTGTGGACCCACATTCACTGGCTGTCGGTGCTGGAAGAACAAGGCACCTACACCGCCGCAGCCGCTCGCCTGGGGGTGAGTAAGTCCGCCGTCAGCCAGCGCATTTCGGACCTGGAAAAAGCCACCGGTACGCGGCTGGTCACGCGAACGACGCGCAGCGTAAGGCTCACCGATGCCGGGCTGTCGCTGACCCGGGAGGTCCGCAGTGCCTATGAGCAGATCGCGCGCAGCTTCTCGTCGGTGCGCGACTCTGCCGGCGAGATTCGTGGTTTGGTGCGCTTGACCGCGCCGGTGGCCTTCGCCAGGCAGCAGTTGGTGCCACACCTGGCGGAATTCCTGCAGCAGTTTGCGCAAGTACGTATCCAGTTGGATGTGTCGGATGCGTTGAGCTCGCTGGCAGCCGAGGGCTACGACCTCGCCGTGCGCCACGGCTTCCAGGTGCCGGAAACCCACGTGGCGTGGAAGCTGTGCGACACCGGCTCGGTGTTGGTCGCCACCCGCGATTACCTGCAACGCCACGGCGAACCCCGTGAGCCTGGCGACCTGTCAGCCCACAACTGCCTGTTCTACCCGCGCGGCACCGACCAGCCGGCGTGGACCTTTGAGCGCGGCAGCACAAACGTCGAGCGCCTTACCGTGCCCATCGCCGGCAGCTTTGCCACCAACAACAGCGAAGCCCTGCGCGATGCGGCCCTCAACCATCTGGGCATCGCCCTGCTCCCGGACTTCAGCGCCCATGCCGCATTGGCCAGCGGCAAGCTGGTACAGGTGCTCAAGGGCTGGACGCTCAAGGGCGCGTTTGCCGATGAGATCTACCTGATCCGACCGTATTCACCGCATGTGCCCAAGTCGGTGACGGCATTGGTGGGCTTCCTCAAGGAAAAACTGTCAGGTGGGTTCAGGTTTGATTAACGGCCATCGCTTGCGCGTAGGCACCGTCATGTTGGAAGGACGAGCATGACTTTTTTGCACAACGCACCGGTATTTTTGGGCGTTCTTCTCTGATTTATGCGTGCCTATACTCGGTCCAGCCTCTCGGTTCAGCCGAGGGCCAGTCCCACAACAATAATTAAGGACAGCCACCATGATCCAGCCCTTCCTGGCCGCTCGGGATTTTCTGCTCGCTCACCGCACCGACTACGCCACCGCCGTACGGGATTTCCGTTGGCCGCAACTGGGCGAATTCAACTGGGCCCTGGACTATTTCGACGCCATGGCGAAGGGCAATGCGGCCAATGCGCTGTGGATCGTCGAGGAAGACGGCCGCGAGCAGCGCTACAGCTTCGAGCAACTGGCCGCACGTTCCAACCAAGTGGCCAACCACCTGCGCGCCCTCGGGGTTGGGCGCGGTGATCGCGTACTGCTGATGCTCGGCAATGATGTGGCGCTTTGGGAAACCATGCTCGCCGCCTTCAAGCTCGGTGCAGTGGTCATCCCCGCCACCGCCCTGCTGAATGCCGACGACCTGCGTGACCGTATTGAGCGCGGGCAGGTTCGTCACTTGGTGGTCGGCGAGGCGCATGTGAGCAAATTCGCCGGGCTGGCTGAAGGCTGCAGCCGCATCTGCGTGGGTTCGGCGCCTGCCGGCTGGTTCCCACACAGCGCCGCCTGTGAATATCCCGAGCAGTTTGAAGCCGAAGGCCGCACCCTGGCCACCGACCCGATGCTGCTCTATTTCACCTCGGGCACCACATCAAAACCGAAGATGGTGTTGCACAGCCACCAGAGCTACCCCGTTGGGCACCTGTCGACCATGTACTGGATCGGCCTGCAACCGGGCGACCTGCACCTGAATATTTCCTCACCGGGGTGGGCCAAGCATGCTTGGAGCTGCCTGTTTGCGCCGTGGAACGCCGGCGCCTGCATCTTTATCCATAACGTCGCGCGGTTCAGCGCGCCGGCGTTGCTCAGTGCATTGGAACGCTACGGCGTGACCAGCCTGTGCGCGCCGCCCACCGTGTGGCGTATGTTGATTCAGGAAGATCTGGCCAGCTACAAATCGCGCCTGAACCTGCGCGAACTGGTCGGCGCCGGTGAGCCACTGAACCCGGAAATCATCGAGCAGATCCAGCAGGCCTGGGGGTTGCCGCTGCGTGATGGCTTCGGCCAATCGGAAACCACTGCACTGGTGGGCAACACGCCCGGGCAGTTGCTCAAGCCAGGCTCCATGGGCCGACCGCTGCCGGGCTATCAAGTGGCCCTGCTCGACCCGGATGGCAACCCCGCCAATGAAGGCGAAGTCGCCCTGCCCCTGGACGTGCGCCCGCTCGGCCTGATGCTGTGCTACGAAGACAGCCCGGAAAAAACTGCAGAAGTCATGCGTGACGGTTATTACCGCACCGGCGACACCGCGCAGGTCGACGCCGACGGCTACATCACCTTTGTCGGTCGCGCCGACGATGTGTTCAAGGCCTCCGACTACCGCATCAGCCCATTCGAGCTAGAAAGCTCGCTGATCGAGCACCCGGCAGTGATGGAAGTGGCCGTGGTGCCCAGCCCCGATCCATTGCGCCTGGCCGTGCCCAAGGCCTTCCTGATCCTGGCCCATGACGCCCCCGGCAACGCCGAACTGGCCCGGCATATTCTCGCCTTCGCCCGCGAACATCTGGCGCCCTACAAGCGGGTGCGGCGTATCGAATTCGTGACCGAACTGCCAAAGACCATTTCCGGGAAAATCCGCCGGGTGGAACTGCGCCAGATGGAAGTACTGCGTCGTCAGAGTGATACGCGAGGCGAACAGGAACACTTCGAAGAAGATTTTGGCTGAAAAAAAGCCCGGCAACACACACGTGTGTTGCCGGGCAAAGCGAAGCGACCAGCTTCAGAAACGCGGTTTCACAGCCTTCCAATCCGGTTGGTAACGCTGCATCTGTTTTACGTCGTCGCGCTGGCGAATGCCGCAACTGAGGTACTGCTCATGCAGCTTGCCCAGTTGGTCATGGTCAAGTTCCAAGCCCAGCCCCGGGGCACGGGTGATCGTCACGCAGCCATCGACAATCGGCACCTTGCCGCCCTTGATGACTTCCTCGTCCGGCTCCTGCCAGGGGTAATGGGTGTCGCAAGCGTAATCAAGGTTGGGCACCGACGCGGCCACATGGGCCATCGCCATGAGGCTGATGCCCAGGTGTGAGTTGGAATGCATCGACACGCCCAGGCCGAAGGTCTGGCACATCTTCGCCAACACCTGGGTGTCGCGCAGGCCGCCCCAGTAATGATGGTCAGCGAGGACGATCTGCACGCTGTCCAGGGCAACGCTGCGGCGGAACTCGTCAAAATCGGTGACCACCATATTGGTCGCCAGGGGCAAGCCGGTGCGTTTGTGCAGCTCGGCCATGCCTTCCAGGCCCGGGGTCGGGTCTTCGTAATACTGCAGGTCATCGCCCAGCAGTTCAGCCATGCGAATCGAGGTTTCCAGCGACCAATTGCCATTCGGGTCGATGCGCAGCGGCACGCCGGGGAAGGCTTTTTTCAGCGCTTTGATGCACCGCACCTCATGTTCCGGTTCCAGCGCGCCGGCCTTGAGCTTGATGCTTTTGAAGCCGTAGGCTTCGATCATCCGCCGGGCCTGGGCGACGATCTGCTGTTCGTTGAGCGCTTCGCCCCAGCTGTCAGGCTTGTAGGGCGAGTCGATGTGTTCGGCGTACTTGAAAAACAAGTACGCACTGAACGGAATCCGGTCGCGGAGAGCCCCACCGAGCAAATCCACCAGTGGCACATTCAAGGCGTGGGCCTGCAGATCGAGCAAGGCCACTTCGAACGCCGAATAGGCATTGCTCACGGCCTTGCTGGCGTGGGAGCCCGGCGCCAGTTCTGCGCCGCTGAGGCTCACGGGCCTGTGCGCGGCCACCGTGGCCTGGACGATCGCACGCAGCCCGTTCAGGTTGAAGGGATCGAGGCCGATCAGTTGCGGCTGCACCTGTTGCTGGATCGCCAGCGCCGGGGCATCGCCGTAGCTTTCGCCAAGGCCGATGTAGCCGGTGTCGCTCTCGACCTCGATGATCGAGCGCAGTGCGAGGGCTTCGTGGATACCGCTGGCGTTAAGCAGCGGCGGGTCGCGAAAGGCGATGGGCGTGACGGTAACGCGGACGATTTTCAAGAGGCTGCTCCCTGTGGGCCTGGACGCGAGGCGCGCTGATGTGTAGTCGGTGTGGGGGGCACGGTGCCCCGTGGTGCGGTGCGCGCAAAAAACACCACCACCGCCGCCGCCAGGGAGGTAGCGGCCAGGCCATACAACCCGCCTTCGATGGAGCCGGTGGTCTGTTCCAGCAAACCAAAGGTGGTGGGGGCGACAAAGCCTCCCAGGTTGCCGACCGAATTGATCAAGGCAATCACCGCCGCGGCGATCCGGGCATCCAGATAACCCTGGGGAATTGGCCAGAACAAGGCAGAGGCGGCCTTGAAGCCAATCGCGGCAAAACAGATGGCGACAAAGGCAAACACCGGCCCGCCGGTAGTAGACATGAACATACCGAAGGCGGCGATCACCAGCATCAGCGCAACCCACGCCTGCTGATGTTTCCATTTGCTGGCGAGGGCGGCGAAACCGTACATGGCGACGATGGAAATCAACCAGGGAATCGAATTGAACAAGCCCACCTGGAAGTCGCCCAGGTTGCCCATTTTCTTGATCATGCTGGGCAGCCAGAAGGTGGCGCCATAGATGGTCAGGGCGATGGAAAAGTAAATAAAGCAAAACAGCGCGATCTGTCTGTCGGCGAGGAGCTTGAACATCGAGGGCCGGACAGTCCGGACGGCTTCACGCGCTAGCTGTTCCGCCTCGATGGCACTCACCAACGCGTGTTTTTCCTCTGCGCTGAGCCACGTCGCCTGATCGGGACGGGACTGCAACCAGAACCATACAAAGCCACAGAGCACGATCGAGGCAAACCCTTCGATCAGAAACATCCACTGCCAGCCATGCAGGCTAAACCCATTGATGTGCAGCAAGGCCCCCGACACCGGGCCTGAGATCACCGAGGCAATCGCAGAGCCGCTGAGGAAAATCGCCATCGCCTTGCCACGCTCGGAGGCTGGCAGCCACTGGGTGAAGTAGTAGATGACACCGGGGAAAAACCCCGCCTCGGCGGCGCCGAGGGCAAAGCGCAGGATATAAAAACTGGTTTCACCTTTGACGAAGGCCATGGCCATCGCGGCCGCGCCCCAGGTGAACATGATCCGCGTCAGCCAGGCCCTTGCGCCGTAGCGCTGCAGGAGCAGGTTGGACGGTACTTCAAAGATCGCGTAGCCAATGAAGAACAAACCGGCACCGAGGCCGTAGGCGGCCGCGCCAATGCCCAGGTCGATCTCCAAATGGCTGCGCACAAAGCCGATGTTGACCCGGTCGATGTAGTTGACGATGAACATCACCACAAATAATGGCAGTACATGACGCTTGACCTTGGTGGCCGCACGGGCGAGCACGGTCGGGTCTGGCGGATTCTGAACAGTGTCCAAGGGCAACTCCCAATCATTGTTTTTTTAGGGACGCGTTGATCATGGACGTCGGGCATTGATCCCGTCTAATCTAACTTGGCATCCGATTGATACCTGGATTAGATCAATGTTCGAACTCACTCAACTGCGTTGCTTCACCACTGTGGCCACCGAGCTGAATTTTAGGCGGGCGGCCGAACGGCTGAACATGACCCAGCCGCCGCTCAGTCGACAGATCCAATTGCTGGAACATCACTTGGGGGTCGAACTGTTTGCCCGCACCACCCGCAGCGTTGCCCTCACCGCCGCCGGCCGCGCATTTTTTATCGAGGCGCAGAACTTGCTGGAGCGTGCCCAGCAAGCGGCGGTGACGGCGCGTCGCTTCGCTGAGGGCGATATCGGCACGGTCAATATCAGCTTCGTCGGCAGCGCGGTGTACGAGTTTTTGCCACGCGTGATCGCCGAGGCGCGGCTCCGGCAGCCCCAGGTGAAGATCGACCTGTCAGAGATGAACACCTACCAGCAATATGAAGCGCTGCGCGCCCGCCGGATCGACCTGGGGATCGTCCGCGCGCCGCTGCTGGAGCCGGGCTACGCCACCGAGTGCCTGGTGCGCGAGCCCTTCGTGCTGGCAGTTCCCAGCAGCCATCGGCTGGCCAATGCCGAGACGGTCAGCGTGCACGACTTGGACGCCCAGCCCTTCCTGATGTACGCCCACTCGGCCTACCCGCCGTTCAACGAACTGCTCACCGGCCTGCTGCGCTCAGCGCGCGTGGCGCCGGAGTTTGTGCAGTGGCTGGGGTCATCCCTGACCATCCTCGCGCTGGTCAATGCCGGCATGGGCCTGGCATTGGTGCCACGTTGCGCCAGCAGTGTGGTGTTCAAGAACGTGGTGTTCCGCGATATCGACTTGGGCGAAGGGGCGCAGAGTGAGCTGCATTTGATCTGGCGCGAGAACAACGACAACCCAGCGTTTGCAATGTTGCTGGACGGAATTCGCAGTGCGGTCCGTCAAGAATGGGATCAGGCACGCTAGCTCAATCCTCTTGAATACTTGCCTGATCCTCCGACTTCTCGGATTTCGGATAGATAGCCCTTGCACCGTGGTCTAGAGTTCGACAATAAGCGGCCGCCGCAAGCTCATACTAAAAATGGCCGCATACACCGATGATCAGCAGGTGAGCCATGGAATTACGAATCAACCAGAAAACCTATCAGGTCGAAGCCGACGCTGACACGCCACTGCTGTGGGTGATCCGCGACGACCTGGGCCTGACCGGCACCAAATACGGCTGCGGCCTGGCCCAGTGCGGGGCCTGTTCGGTGCTGGTGGACGGTAATGTGGTGCGCTCGTGTGTCACGCCAGTGGCCGGAGTGGTCGGGCGTGAAATCACCACCATCGAAGCGATTGAAGACGATGAGGTGGGCAAGCGCGTGGTCGCGACTTGGGTCGAGTATCAGGTGGCGCAATGCGGGTATTGCCAGTCCGGGCAGGTAATGGCCGCGACTGCGCTGCTCAAACACAGCCCCGCCCCTAGCAAAGCGCAGATTGATGCGGCAATGATCAACCTGTGCCGTTGCGGCACCTATAACGCCATCCATGCGGCGGTCGACGCACTGGCCAAGCAGGAGAGCGTCTGATGAACATCCTCAATGAACTGCTCGAGGCACCGGTAAACCTGTCGCGCCGCCGCTTCTTGGCGAGCACGGCGGTGGGCGCGCTGGTGATCGGTTTCGGCCTGCCGCTTGGCTCGTCGAGGGTGCAGGCGGCCACGGCCAACGCCGCAGAACGGGGCACTCAGGTGCCAGCGTTTCTTGAAATTCGCCCGGACGGCACGGTGCGCCTGCTCAGTCCGTTCATGGAAGGCGGACAAGGCACCCACACCGCCATGGCGCAGATTGTCGGCGAAGAGCTGGATGCCGACCCCGCCACGTTCATCGTCGAAGCCGCGCCACCCGGCGAAGCGTATGTGGTGATGGACGACGGCCTGCGCATCACCGGCGGCAGCATGTCGGTGCGCATGAGCTACCCGACCATGCGCCGCCTGGGCGCCCTCGCCCGCGCGATGCTGCTGCAAGCCGGTGCCGCGCAGTTGGGTGTACCGGTTGCCGAACTGACCACCCAGCCTGGCCGGGTGGTACATACGGCTTCCGGCCGTTCGTTGGGCTACGGCGAATTGGCCAGTCGCGCTCTGGACATGCCAGTGCCCGACCCGGCCAGCGTCACGCTGCGCGACCCAAGCCAGTTCCGCTGGATCGGCAAGCCGGTCAAACGCCTGGATGCCTATGACAAATCCACCGGCAAGGCGCAATACAGCATCGACCTGAAAGTCGACAACATGCTTCACGCGGCGGTCCAGCATGCGCCACGCCTGGGCATGACCGTGGGCAGTGTGCGTAACCAGCCGCAAGTGGAAGCCATGAAAGGCGTGCATTCGGTGCACGTGCTGCCCGGCGCCGTGGCGGTAGTGGCTGAACGTTGGTGGCACGCCAAGCGTGCGGTTGAAGCGGTCCAGGTCGACTGGCAAGAAGCGGCTGCGGACTCGACACTGCGCGTCATGCCGGCAGACTTCTCCAGCGACAAGCACCGCGACTTCCTCGCTGCCCAGCAAGGCCCGGCCCGTGACGACGAAAACGAAGGTGACGTGGCCGCCGCCTTGTCAGGCGCCAAGACCAAAATCGAAGCGACGTATCACAACCAATACCTCAACCACGCCCAACTGGAGCCGCCGTCGGCACTCGCACGCTTCAACCCCGATGGCACCCTGGAGATCTGGCTGCCTAACCAGGCGCCTGACATGTTCCGCGCCGACATCGCCAAGCGCACCGGCCTCGACCTCGACAAAATCACCCTGCACTCGCCACTGCTGGGCGGCTTTTTTGGGCGACACTTTCTGTATGACTCCGCCAATCCCTTCCCCCAGGCCATTGCGCTGGCCAAGGCCGTGGGGCGTCCGATCAAGCTGATCTGGAGCCGTGAAGAAGAATTCCTGCGCGACGTGCTGCGCCCGCTGGCCGTGGTCAAGTTCCGCGCTGCGCTGGATGACAAAGGCTTCCCGGTGGCCATCGAAGCGGTCAGCGCGACCGAAGGCCCGACCGAAGCGCTGGCCGGCAAGCAGGGCGATAAAATCGACCCCACGGCCCTCGAAGGGTTGTCGGGCAAGCCCTACACCATTCCCAACAAACGCATCGCGCAGATCTACGTCAAAGGCGCGCCCATGCTCGGCTACTGGCGTTCGGTGGGCAACTCGCTCAACGACTTCTTCTATGAGTCGTTTCTCGACGAACTGGCGGACAAAGGCGGACATGATCCCTATGAGCTGCGCCTGCATCTGCTGCGCGACAACCCACGGCTGACCACGTTGCTGCGAGCGGCGGGTGAATTGTCCGGTGGCTGGAAGCGTGGCCCCTTCACCGCCGAGGACGGCACCCGACGCGCTCGCGGCGTGGCCATGGCCTCACCGTTCGGCTCCCACACGGCAGCGATCGCCGAAGTGTCCATCGAGAATGGAAAGGTCAAGGTGCACGATATCTGGCAGGCCATCGACCCGGGCAGCATCGTCAACCCGGCGATTGTCGAGGCGCAGGTCAATGGTGCCGTGGCGTTGGGCTTGTCCCAGACCTTGCTGGAAGAAGCGGTGTACGTGGATGGAAAACCACGGGCGCGCAACTACGACCTGTACCCGATCCTGGCGCCCGCACAGATGGCGCGGGTGCATGTACGGGTGGTCGAGAGTGGCGAAAAAATGGGCGGTATCGGCGAACCGCCGTTGCCCGCCGTGGCACCGGCCGTGGCCAATGCGGTGGCGCAGTTGACGGGCCAGCGCGTGCGCAGCCTGCCCTTGAGCCGACACACTTTCAGCTGACCCTCAGGAAACGCCCATGAACAACCGTCGATTCGCAAGAACCGCAGGCTGGCTGGCGCTGCCCTGCCTGGCTGCCGCAGGCCTGCTGGCCTGGTATGTCACCCGTGAACCTGCTACTGCGTTCGAACAGGAACAGGCGGGTGCCAGCTTCGAACCCGCCTTGGTCAGCCGTGGCGAGTATGTCGCCCGCCTCAGCGATTGCGTGGCCTGCCACAGTTTGGCAGGCAAGGCACCGTTCGCCGGGGGGCTGGAAATGGCCACGCCGTTGGGGGCGATTCACGCCACCAACATCACGCCGGACAAAAACACCGGGATCGGCACTTACAGCCTGGCTGACTTCGACCGCGCAGTGCGCCATGGCGTGGCGCCGGGTGGGCGACGGCTGTACCCGGCCATGCCCTACCCGTCCTACGTAAAACTCAGCGATGACGATATAAAAGCGCTGTACGCGTTCTTCATGCAGGGTATACAGCCGGCCAACCAACCGAATATCCCCAGCGATATTCCCTGGCCGCTGAATATGCGCTGGCCGATCGCGCTGTGGAACGGCGTGTTCGCCCCAACCGCTACTTATGCAGCCAAGCCAGACCAGGACGCACTGTGGAACCGTGGTGCCTATATCGTCCAAGGCCCCGGCCACTGCGGCAGCTGCCACACACCACGCGGCCTGGCCTTTAACGAAAAAGCCCTGGATGAATCCGGCAAGCCGTTCCTCGCCGGCGCCCTGCTCGACGGCTGGTACGCACCGAGCCTGCGCCAGGACCCCAACACCGGGCTGGGACGCTGGACTGAGCCGCAGATCGTGCAGTTCCTCAAGACCGGGCGTAACGCGCATGCAGTGGTCTATGGCTCAATGACCGAAGCCTTCAACAATTCCACGCAGTTCATGCAGGACGACGACTTGGCCGCCATCGCGCGCTATCTCAAGTCGCTGCCTGGCGACCCGCAGCGCGACGGCACGCCCTGGCAGTATCAGGCGGTGAGCACGAACCAGGACGTCCCCGGCGCCCGCACTTACGCGACCCGTTGCGCCTCGTGCCATGGCCTGGACGGCAAGGGCCAGCCCGAGTGGATGCCGCCACTGGCCGGCGCCACGTCGGCACTGGCCAAGGAAAGCGCCTCCGCGATCAACATCACCCTCAACGGCTCGCAACGTGTGGTCGCCGCCGGCGTTCCCGACGCCTACCGCATGCCGGCGTTTCGCGAGCAATTGTCCGACCAGGAAATCGCTGAGGTGCTGAGCTACGTGCGCGGCACCTGGGGTAATAACGGCGGTGCGGTTGAGGCGAAGGCGGTGGGCAAGTTGCGCGGGCATACCGACCCGGCGAGCAGCAGCCCGATCATCCTGCATATGCGCTGAATTCAGGACTTCAGGTTCTTCACGCTGGCAAACGTTGCCTCGCCCCGCGCCTGCTCCAACACGTTCATGGGCGCGGGCGCAGGCAACGTGTGCAGCACCGGCTTGAGCACGACGGATCGCTCGCTGTCCGTGACTGAACGCTCATCGCTGGGCGGTACGCCGAAGTATTCGCGGTAGCACTTGGAAAAGTGCGGTGTGGACACAAAGCCACAAAGCACGGCCAATTCCACGATTGAAATGGGTGTCTGCTTGAGCAACTGCCGCGCACGGATCAGCCGCAGCCTGAGGTAATAGCGCGAAGGCGAACAGTGCAGGTACTTCTGGAACATGCGCTCAAGCTGGCGACGCGACAACGCGACATACGCGGCCAGCTCGTCCAAGTTGATCGGTTCCTCCAGGTTCGCCTCCATCAATGCCACGATTTCCTGCAACTTGGGTTGCTGGGTGCCCAGCATATGCTTGAGGGGCACGCGCTGATGGTCCTGCTCGTTGCGGATCCGCTCGTACACAAACATGTCGGAAATGGCCGCCGACAGCTCATGCCCGTGATCCCGACCGATCAAGTGCAGCATCATGTCCAAGGGCGCGGTACCGCCCGAGCTGGTGAGACGGTCCCGGTCGAGGCTGAACAGGCTGGAACTGACAGTCACCCGTGGGAAGGCCTCCTGCATGGCGGCCAACCACTCCCAATGCACGCTGCATTCATAGCCATCCAACAAGCCGGCCCGCGCCAACACAAAGCTACCGGTACAAATACCGCCCAATCGCTTGGCGTAACGCGTCTGGCCGCGCAACCACTTGACCAGTTCGCCAGTCACGGTGCCCTGGATGCCGATGCCGCCACAAACAATCACAATGTCGGCGGGCAGCACGCCGAGTATCGAACCGTCAGGCGTGATGGGCACGCCGTCACTGGCCCACACAGGGTTGCCGTCCGGGCTCGCGGTATGCCACTTGTAAAGCTCCTGGCCAGACAGCTGATTGGCCATGCGCAACGGCTCGACTGCAGCCGCCAGTGACATCAAGGTGAACTGGTCCAGCAGCACGAAAACGATGCTGCTGACAGGACGGGCACTCATGGCTGCGAAGCTGCGGCCACTGTTTTTTGCGCGCGTTCAGGCTGCCGCGCGGTGAGCAAGCCGATCAGGGAAATTATCAAGGCCAGGCCGATTGTCGAGGACACTTCAGAACGGTGCTCGGGGGTCACCAGCATCACCGTCAATGCGGTACAGATGAACGCAATGACCAACCAGGTCAGCCACGGAAACAGCCACATCTGGAAGGTCAGCGTGACGTTGCGCTGTCGTAGGATCTTGCGCATGCGCAACTGGGAAATGGCGATCACCAGGTACACCAGCAAGGCGATGGCGCCCGAGCTGGCCAGCAGGAACTGGAACAACCCGGCCGGCGCGAAGTAGCTGAACAGGGTCACTCCCGCGCCCAGGATCGTGCTGGCGATCACCGCCGCCCTTGGCACGCTCGCCGCCGAGGTCTTCCTCATCAGCTGGGGTGCGTCGCCCCGCTTGCCCAGGGAAAACAGCATGCGCGAGGCGATGTAGATGGAGGAATTCATACAACTGGCCACGGCGATCAACACCACCCCATCAACCAGCAGTTTGGCGTGGGGAATGTTCATCAGCTCCAGTGCCCGTTGATACGACCCTACAGACGCCAACAGCGGGTCATTCCATGGCACCACGGAAATCACCACGAAAATCGACAACAGATAGAACACGCCGATGCGCCACATCACCGAGCGCGTGGCCCGGGCGATGTTCTGCGCCGGGTTACTGGATTCGGCCGCCGCGATGGTAACCGCTTCGGTACCGATGAAACTGAACATGATCGTGATGAAAGCCCCGACCACTGCCGACAGCCCGTTGGGCGCGAAACCGCCATGTTCCTCCATCAACCGGCTCAACCCACTGGCCTCCCGCTCGGGAATCCAGCCCATCAAAACCGCGAAGCCCAGACCGATGAAGCCGATGATCGCAATTACCTTGGCCATGGCGAACCAGAACTCGAACTCACCGTACTTGGACACGCTGAACAGATTGGTGACCACCAACAAAAAGATCGACAGCAAGGCAAACAGCCAAGCGTCGATCTGTGGGAACCACTGGTTGAGAATATGCCCGGCGGCCAGGGCTTCGATGGGGATCACCAGCACCCAGAACCACCAGTACAACCAACCGATGGTGAACCCGGCCCAGCGGCCGATGGCCTGGTCGGCATAGGTCGAGAATGACCCCGTATCGGGGTTGGCCACCGCCATCTCCCCCAACATGCGCATAACCAGCACCACCAGCGTGCCGGAGAACAGATAGGCCAGCAGCACCGCCGGCCCAGCCGCGGCGATCGCGTGTCCGGAACCGACGAACAACCCCGCGCCGATAATGCCCGCAATGGAAAGCATGGTGACATGACGCGGCTTGAAGCCCTGCGCCAACTGGCCGTTCGAATCGTTGGAATTCAGGCTATTCATTGTTTTTGTTGTTCTCGGTGATCGACGCCAGGGCGTACTGACTGAAGGGTCAGGCGATCATCATTTCTTAATGATGGGTCACCTTACGCGGCCTGACTTCACTGAAAACAGCCTGAAAGCGGCAGGGATTGGTCTGATATCGACATCGGTAAGCGCAGGCGATGATGTCAACGACGCCGATAACTTTTTTGCCCGGAAGGCGTGAGGCAGTAAACCCCACCCCTTGGTCCGGTGCAGTAAGCACCACTGCCGCAGCCGCAGCTATCTTTAAGATCTTGCAGCGGTTGCAACGCGGGCCGTGCCTGGCGATTGCCGATGTAGGCCGGACAACTTTTTTTCGAAGCACTGATGGAGCCGTCGTTGCACAGGAACGCGTCACCATCACAGCCCGCAATCCCACCCTTGCGACCTGAACAAGGCGTATTGGCAGCCAGGGTGATCGTGCTTGATAGCATCAAAACGAGGCCCAGCATCACTCTACGGTTGTAAGAACGAGACATTGCGGACACTCAAAAAGGGTGGCTTGATGCTATCAACCTTTGCCTGGCTTTAAAAATAGTCCGTTGTTCTATAAGACGCCTAACAGGTGAAATGGCTCAGATACTGCTTGCGACTGACGGCGTTTACAAAAAAGACACTTAAGCGTCTATTTCATAAATCGCAGGCAAAAAAAGCCACTCACCAGAGTGGCTTTTCTTGCCGGAGCAGGAAATCATTTAATTCTGGACGTGCTTTCGGAGCATCTCAAGGCCAAAAAATTGATCGAACAGCAGCCTTCGTGATGCCTGAACCCGTCGGCGCGACTGGATGCTCATCCCCCCCATGCAGTTATCAACGGACAGATAAGCTCAGGATTAACGTTTAGCCTTCAAAAGAACAGCCACACCGAGGACAGCGGAAAGAATAGAGCCCATAAGCACGCCAACCTTCACCTCATCGACCAAATGCGGGTTATCCGGGAAGGCCAGCGCCCCGATGAACAGGCTCATTGTGAAACCAATGCCGCACAGCAGCGCTACACCGTACAGCTGAGACCAATCACATTGCTCAGGCAGCTTGGCCAGCCCTGCGCGAATCGCCAGCGCAGCCAAACCAAACACGCCAATTTGCTTGCCTAACAATAGCCCAAGCGTTACTCCCAGAGGTACCGGGTCGATCAGGTTATTGGGCGAGATACCGGCAAGAGAGACACCCGCATTGGCAAAACCGAAGATGGGCACAACGGCGAAAGCGACCCACGGGTGCAGCTTTTCTTCCAAGTGGATGAGCGGCGATTTGCGCTCGCTGCTCGCCGCCCGCATCGGAATGCACAGTGCGAGAATGACACCTGCCAGGGTCGCGTGGATACCCGACTGAAGCATAAAGAACCACAGCAGACCGCCCGCTATCAGGTAAGGCCAGAGCCGGGTCACACCGAATCGGTTGAGCATCACCAGGAACACAATAACGCTCAGTGAGGCCAGCAACATGCTGACCGACAAGCCGCTGGTGTAAAACAGGGCGATGATCAGTACGGCGCCAAGGTCATCAAGAATCGCCAGCGCGGATAGAAAGATTTTCAACGAAATGGGCACACGTTTACCGAGCAGCGACAGTACGCCCAAGGCAAACGCGATATCGGTCGCTGCAGGAATAGCCCACCCCCCCAAGGTTTCGGCATTGCCCCAGTTGACCGCAATGTAGATCAAAGCAGGCACCAGCATACCGCCTACCGCGGCGAACCCTGGAAGTGCGCGCTGGCTCCAGCTCGATAATTGGCCAACCAGCATTTCACGCTTGATCTCCAACCCGACCAACATGAAAAAGACAGCCATCAGGCCATCATTGATCCAGTGCTCAATCGAGAGGCCAACGACTTTTACGTGCAGTGACGAGAAGTAAATGTCTGCCAACGGGGAGTTGGCGACGAGGAGTGCTATCGAAGCAGCGGCCATGAGTATCAGGCCACCCGCGGATTCCGCGGCCAGGAATCGGGAGAAAAAAGCACGCGTGTCGCGTGATTCACGATGGCCGTGGGTTTTATCCGGACGTGAAGATTTCAAGCTCATAGGCACAGCCACTCCGCGCGGCGGCCCGACCTGCGCTGAATTAAACCTGCCCTCCCGCGTTTTGCGGTGACACCCATGGGCGTATTCTACATGATACGTTCGTGCAAGCCCGCCTATCGGTTGTGCGCGTGCGCAACTGCCGGTTAGTATCCTGTGGTCTATCGACGACACGCCAAAGGAGTTACCTTGCCCCGTTCCAACTGGCTGCCTACGCCGCCATAGCGCACCGCCCCCTCGCACGCCCCTGACCGCCTCCTAGCTGCGGTCGTATTTTGCCGCGCCCGCTTTTTTGGCCGCAGCCACTCCACAACTCAATTGAAGACAGATACACACGCACTGCTCAGCGCCCACCGCTGCGCGGGATGTGGTACCTGCCATGGGTGAATCAATGTTTGAAAAGTTCAAAGTCGCTTGGCTGTCGAATATCCGAGCCGATGTTCTCGCGGGCCTCGTTGTCGCACTGGCCCTTATTCCAGAGGCTATTGCCTTTTCTATTATTGCCGGCGTCGACCCAAAGGTTGGCCTTTATGCCTCTTTCTGTATCTGCACTGTGATCTCGTTTGTTGGGGGGCGTGCGGCAATGATCTCGGCGGCCACCGGCGCCATGGCATTGCTCATGGTCAACCTGGTCAAGGATCACGGCCTTCAGTACCTCCTCGCCGCCTCGCTGACATGCGGCGTACTTCAAATCATCGCGGGCTATTTGCGGCTGGGCGAGCTGATGCGCTTCGTATCGCGATCAGTCGTCACAGGTTTCGTTAACGCCTTGGCGATCCTGATTTTCATGGCGCAGCTGCCAGAACTCACCGGGGTAACCTGGCCTGTTTACGCCATGACTGCTGGCGGACTGGCGATTATTTACCTGTTCCCAAGGCTGCCGGCCGTAGGAAAACTGCTCCCCTCGCCGCTCGTATGCATCATCGTGCTGACGGCGATTTCGATCTACATGGGCCTGAATATACATACGGTAGGCGACATGGGTTCGCTGCCTGATAGTCTGCCGATATTCTTGTGGCCAAGCGTGCCGCTAAACCTTGAAACACTGATGATTGTACTGCCGTACTCTGCCGCGCTGGCAGTGGTCGGTTTGCTGGAGTCGATGATGACAGCAACCATCGTCGACGACCTGACAGACACGAGCAGCGACAAGAATCGTGAATGCAAAGGCCAGGGTATCGCCAACATCACCAGCAGCCTCATTGGCGGCATGGCAGGGTGCGCGATGATCGGGCAGTCGATGATCAATGTTAAATCTGGCGGACGAACCCGCTTGTCTACGCTGAGTGCAGGCGTTTCACTGCTGATCATGATGATCTTCATGGGCGACTGGCTCGCCCGCATACCGATGGCCGCGTTGGTCGCCGTGATGATCATGGTCTCCATCAGCACCTTCAGTTGGGACTCCATCCGCAATCTCAAAGACTATCCGCTCTCAACGAACATCGTGATGCTGGTCACTGTGGTCGTGGTCGTCGCGACCCATAACCTGGCCTACGGCGTTGTCGCAGGCACCTTGCTGGCCGCCATGTTCTTCGCCAACAAGATCGGACATTACCTGGAGGTCACTTCTCAGCGTGACCCCGCACATGCCCATCGCACTTACTACGTCACAGGCCAGGTGTTTTTTGGCTCAGCGGACAGGTTCACTCATTCGTTCGACCTTAAGGAACGGCTGGAGACCCTGACCATCGATCTTCGAGAGGCCCACTTTTGGGATATCACTTCAGTCGCTGCGCTCGACAAGGTCGTGCTCAAGCTACGCCGAGAAGGGGTTCACGTGGATGTCATCGGGATGAACCAGGCTACGTCCACGATCGTGGATCGCTTTGGCGTTCACGACAAACCCGATGGCATAAATAAGTTGATGGGGCATTAAGCGGGCCCGCGCAAACCTGTTCATTGCACTCAAGCGAATAGATTGCAGCCGACAAAGACGTCATGTGGCGGTGACATATTCGATCGAAGGGCTATGCAATTGGCAGGTTTTGGCGGTTTTGTTCTAAAAGCTTGTTAGGATAACGGCGTTTATATCTCGTTTTACCATAGGAACAGCGGGGATAATCACAACTACACGTTAAGACGTGCCAACAACAAGGAGATTCTTATGGTTGAAAAGCCTACGGATGATCGGCCTAACACCCCTCACATTGCCAGTGAGGACGGTATTCCGGCTCCAAGTGGAGCTGCCAATCTGATCGACACCGACTATGTTATTGGTCAAGACAATATCAAGGGAGAGTTTTCGTTCTCGCTCGATATCCACGGCAAAGTCTTCATCATTTCAGCGGCCACCATCCTGCTGTTTGTGATTTTGACACTGGCCTTGCAGAATGAAGTAGAACCCCTCTTCAGCGCTATCCGGAACTGGTTAACCAGCCACCTCGCCTGGCTCTTCATGAGCATTGCGAACGTTTTTGTGGTGCTGTGCATTGCGCTGATTTTCTCCCCGCTGGGGAAGGTGCGTTTGGGCGGCAGAGATGCCAAACCCGATCACTCCTACGTCGGATGGTTTTCAATGCTGTTTGCCGCGGGCATGGGCATCGGCTTGATGTTTTATGGCGTCGCCGAACCCATGTCGCATTACGCGGCGTCCATGGGAGGCGTGACAGTCGATGCGAGCGGCGTGCGCACGGACTGGGCGCCGTTGGGCGGTGCAGCAGGCGATATGAAAGCATCCGCCGACTTGGCAATGGCCGCTACGATCTTTCACTGGGGACTTCATCCCTGGGCGATCTATGCCATTGTGGCGTTGTCCCTGGCGTTGTTTTCTTACAACAAGGGCTTACCGCTTTCGATACGCTCGATTTTCTATCCACTGTTGGGTGAGCGCGTTTGGGGCTGGCCGGGGCATATCATCGATATCCTGGCGGTATTCGCCACGCTATTCGGGTTGGCAACCTCTCTGGGCATTGGTGCAGAACAGGCTGCCGCGGGGATTGAATACCTCTTCGGGATACAATCGACGAACCTCAGTAAAGTCGTGCTGATCGTTGGCATTACCTTGATCGCGCTGTGGTCAGTCCTTGCCGGTTTGGACAAGGGCGTCAAAATGCTTTCCCAGATCAATATGGGACTCGCATTGCTCTTACTGGTGTTTATCATCGCAGTGGGACCGACCTTGGCCATCTTCACAGGGTTCTTCAAGAACCTGGTGACGTATGCTGAATACCTGCCGGCACTGTCAAATCCATTCGGCCGCACTGACACCCAATTCACCCAGGGCTGGACGGCCTTCTACTGGGCGTGGTGGATCAGTTGGTCGCCGTTTGTAGGCATGTTTATCGCGCGCGTCAGTCGTGGTCGCACCGTCAGAGAGTTTCTGATCTCGGTCTTGCTCGTTCCCTCAGTGGTGTCTGTGCTGTGGATGACAACGTTCGGCGGAACCGCCATTGACCAAACGACTTTACAGGGCCTGGTGGGCGTCAAGGACGCTGTGCTGGAGCTGAAGTTGTTCGCCATGCTGGGAGAGCTGCCGCTTAAAGAGATCACCTCCTTCCTGGGCATCGTTCTGGTCATTGTGTTTTTTATTACCTCCTCGGACTCAGGCTCCTTGGTAATCGACACGATCACCGCCGGCGGCAAGGTGGATGCGCCTGTGCCTCAGCGTGTGTTCTGGGCGGTCATCGAGGGCGTGATTGCGATTGCCCTCTTGTTGGGCGGCGGTCTTGTAGCACTGCAGGCAATGGCAGTGTCCACAGGGTTGCCTTTCGCAATCGTTTTAATGCTGGGATGCATATCCCTCGTGAAAGGACTGATGTCTGAGCCTCGTTAGCACTTAGGGCTTTCGCTGTCAGCGCACAGCAAACACACCCGTGACGCCATCGCCCGGGGCGATGGCGTCCGTCTGAGCAGGCGGGTATTAACGACAGAAAAAACCACCCCGGTAAGAACTTGGTACATGCATGCATGAACGCTCACGTTCTGGTTGTCAGCAGCGTTTGGTATTAGACACTTAAACGTAGCGCAGCACTTTAGTGCATCGACTGATGCCCGCAGACGACTGAGCAGAGCACCTATAGCGAGAGGCCAGATTAAGTTTATTACCGTCAGGTCGATAGACTGGTTACCTAGATCATTCCCTCGCGTTAGGAAGTTCGCATGAACCTTAGAAACCTCAACGTAGCACCCCGAGCTTCCTTGTTTTTCGCGTCGATCATTGCATTGGTCTTTGTGCTCGGCGCGGTCGCTGCTGTGCAAATGGGCAAGCTGCAGGACGCCGAAAAAGATGTCGAAAACAATTGGCTTCCAAGTATCCGACAAACGGCGTTGATGAACGTTGGCGCAATGCGGCTCAGACTTGAAACCCAGCGTGCACTTGCTGACCCTCAAGCAGTTCAATCGACGGTTGCGTCCTTCCCAGGCTACCGGAAGGCGTTCGCGGATGCGGTGCTAAATTATGAACCTCTGATCACGGGTAACGACGAACGCGCGCTTTATCAAGTAGTGACAGCGTCCGCCGATGCGTACGCCAAACAACTGGATATCCTCGAACCGTTGATGGCGCGCGGTGACATACCTGCCGCCGTCAACCTCGTGAGTACAGGTATACGGCCGTTGACGAATAGGATGGAGGGTGAAATCAAAGCCCTGACTGACTTCAACAACGACGGCGCCACAGCGGCTGGGCAATACGCAACCAATACTTACTCCGAAGGCATCTGGACAATCATTGGCCTTATTACCGTCGTCGTCGTCCTGACTGTCGGGTTGGCAATACTTCTGACCAAGAGCATTACGACCCCAATCGGTGCAGCGTTATCTGTGGCAGAACGCATCGCCGGCAGTGATCTCTCCAAAGAAGTGCACGTCAGCGGGAAGGATGAAGCCGGACGCCTGTTAAAAGCGCTGGCCCAGATGCAAGAGAACCTTCGCCGAACCATCATGCAAATCGGCGACTCATCTACACAGCTGGCCTCAGCCGCAGAAGAAATGACAGCGGTCACTGAGGAATCCAGTCGAGGTCTCATCTCCCAAAATGATGAAGTCAACCAAGCGGCCACTGCGGTAACTGAGATGAGTGCGGCGGTTGATGAGGTGGCCCGTAATGCGGAGTCGGCCTCGGAAGAGTCGCGTCGCACCCAGGGCTTCACTGAAACCGGTTTAGAGCGAGTCTCTCAAACGTTGAAGTCGATTGAAAAACTCAGCGGCAATGTTGAAGCCACGAGTGACAAGATTCAGGTTTTGTCACAGCGGGCTCAAAGCATCAACAAAGTCGTCGAAGTGATTCGTGCAATCGCAGAGCAAACTAACCTTCTGGCGTTGAACGCAGCGATTGAAGCTGCCAGGGCTGGTGAGCAAGGCCGCGGCTTTGCAGTCGTTGCTGACGAGGTCAGGGCGTTGGCGCACAGAACGCAGTCTTCCACTCAAGAGATCGAACAGATGATCTCTGCAATGCAGAGCGATTCAGCTGAAGCAGTGGAAGCCATGAGTAAAAGCAAAGAGCTGGCAACCCAATCCCTCGATGTGGCACAGGAGGCCAGCAGTTCACTCGATCAGATCGCCAAGGCCATTACGCAGATTAATGAGCGAAATATGTTGATCGCAACGGCGTCTGAAGAGCAGGCCCATGTTGCACGAGAAGTTGATCGTAATCTCGTCAGCATTCGAGAGCTTGCCGTGCAGAGTTCTGCGGGCGCCAGTCAAACAGCCAGCGCGTGCGGGGAAATGTCAAAGTTGGCGGTTGACCTTAATAGGATGGTGAATCGCTTCGTCGTTTGAAAAAATGACGCAGGACACGCGGTGTGTGCCTGGCGCGATGAGGGCTCTCAAACGGATCATGAGACACGCTGAGTGCTTGACTGGACGTCTTTGCAAGCTCAATGGCCGAGGTAATGGCAGCCCGCGCTTGCGGGCTGTTCCTCCCGCACATCGGTCCGGTTAGGGCCGATGCCTGAGCCAGGATGTCACAAGCATTCACCGCACTGAGTACCGCTGGCGAGTCAATGCGCACAGGAATATCGGTCGGACAGCCGTTAGCGTTTCACTATCAAGCGGTCACTCAGTTCCATAGCTCGCCAACAGGCGTGGACGCTGAGTAATAAGTCGCTACCTGCGCCTGCAACAGTTCTGCGGTTGCCAGGGCATCGGTTAATGCATGGTGCGCGTGATAAGCCGGAAGGCCAAGGCGCGCTCGGCTATCTGCCAGCCTTATGGACGGTTGTGAGCGCCCCATAAGTCGGGCGAACCACCCGCGCTTTTGCCGGTGCAGTCGGGCTTCCAACTGCATCGTATCGATGACCGGGAACTCAAACCCTTCCCCTAAATGCCTGCGCACTGCCTGATCCAAAAAGGCCCGTTCAATATTCCGATAATGGACCACCATCACTTTGCCTGCCATGGCCTCCAGCAATGGAGCCAGCACCTGCTCAAAGGTGGGCGCATCTGAAATTTCAGCATGGGTTATGTGATGAAACGTCACCGACTTTTCATTCAGCTCGGACGCTGGTTTTATTACCCAGTAAAGCGAGTTCCCACAATAAATGCGCTGCAGCGTAAACGGCATGACCCCGATGCTCACAACGCTGTCAGCTTGTGCATCAAGGCCGGTGGTTTCCACGTCCATGGCCAGCAGTTGCACGCTGTCAATGGAGGCCTGTGCAGAGACCGCGCCGGCTTGATAGAACTGTCGCAAGCGGCTGTTAACGGCATTGTCTGCCAGGGTCTCGAACCTCGAAGACCACTCCAGCATTTTATGATCGGGCTGCGCTTTCACGTGTTTCATGACGGCAGGCGACCCTTTGATGGATAGCGGAATCTTAAGAAATTCTGGCCATTACTCAAAACCTGAAACGCCTCTTTCAGGTTATGTCGCTCACTGCTGGAAAAGCGTTCCGGTTCGACGTAATTATTGAGCGCAGCGCCCTGCTCCAGTGCGTCAACCTGATGTCGAATTCGCACCATCGACAGGAACTCCAGCGCGTATCGCAGTTGCTTTAATGCTTCAGGCGGAATGACGTTGCTCTTCGCGATGGCATCCATGCGATCAAATGAATTCTGCGCGGTACTGCCACACGCGAGCGCATGAATGCGGATCAGGTCCGTCAGCGGTGCGGTGCCTCGACCCTTGAGGTTGATGATCCGTTTGTGCTGCCCGTCTGTCTCAACGACAAAAGTACGGAAAAAGCCCAATGGCGGCGTCCGGTTAAGCGCAATCCGAGCCATGGCACTCAAAAAAACAGGATGTGCGCTGGATTTTCGAGCGCACAGCACCTTAAGCTCTTGTACCAGTTCCACTTGGCCAAACACGCCGTCCAGGTCGAAAAAAATACAACTATTGAGCAACGTCGTCGGGTTAGGCTTTTCGATCCACTGATCAAAATAACTTCGCCATACCTTCAATGGCTGACGCCACTGGTCGTTCGTCGCCATGATCCCGCCTTTGCAATAGCTGTAACCGCACGCGGCCAGGCCATCACTCACAAACGTCGCCAACGCTCGGAAGTAAGCATCGTGCTGGAGCGGATCGAAGCCGTCGTCGAGCACCAGGGCATTATCCTGATCAGTCACCAATAACTGCTCATCACGCGCCATGGAACCCAGCACCATGAAGCAGTAAGGCACCGGAGGTGGCCCCAGCTTTTTCTCTGCCAGTTCCAGCAAACGCTGGGTAAAGGCACGGCCAATGCCGGAAATCGCGCTACCAATCATGTGCGCCGTCGCGCCGTCACGCACCATGCGGATGTAGGTGCCGCGCAGGTCACGCAAAAGCGATTTCAGACCGTCGACCGACGTCTGGTTAGAGATTCTGTTGACCAGGTACAGACTGCTGTGTGACTCGTAGCGGATGATATCCGACAGGTTGATCAGCCCGATCGGATGGCCATGGTGGACCACCGGCAGATGGTGAATATTACGGCGCAACATCACCAGCATCGCTTCAAACACTGAGTCGTCGGCGCCTATCGTTACCGGCTCGGCCGTCATGATGTCTCGGGCAGCCGTTTCGCCAGCGTTTCGGCCGGCCGCGACAACGCGTGTGCGAAGGTCCCGATCCGTCACGATTCCCTGGATTTGAGCCGCCTGCAAGCCCGCTGATGACATCACTAGCACGCAAGAAACGCTTTGTTCTGTCATGATTTTTGCCGCGTCGCCAACGCAGGTATCCGACGTGACCCATACCAAAGGCCGAGAGATAAGGCCGCGGCATTTGAGCTGAATAAGCTCACTCGCACGCCCCTGCGCCTCAACGGCAGTCTTGAGCCTGGAGTGCCCCTCAGCTTCAACGAAGTCGGCGAACGCATCATGCTGCGCACACAGGTCGGCGAAGACGTCGGCGGGTATGTAATAAATCAGGCTATCTTCCAAGGCTCTGGCGGGAAAACGCACCTTGTTACTGCGCAACAAACCGGCCTGACCGAAGAGGTCGCCTTCGACAAGTCGGTTGTAGAGTTCGCCATTGCGCCGGTAAATCTCCACCGCACCACTACGCACATAGTGCAAGTCATGAATGATCGCGCCCGCTTCAAGGATGTCACTGCCGGCCTTGAAATAACTCACTTCTACCCGCCGAGCGATGGCGTCTACCGATTCCTTTGGCAGCGTATCAAATGGAGCGAAACGGTAGAGGTGGTCGCTAATCTCCTGTAACTCGATTTGCATGAAACCTCGAAATGCTGAAAAGAATTAAACTTGCGAGCGCCCTACATCGCAAAGGGCAGTGGTCTTTCTGTGTCGCCCACCACATCACATCCCGATACGAGGAGCAAGCGCCACGTCTGATCTACGCTATGAGTGGCAACAACTGCTGCGTAACGGCTGGCCGTCATATTTACACTCCCGGCAGGCGCGGCATTCACTGAATGCACCGCGCAGGCGGCGGTTATTTCTGAACGCTCAGAGGTATTTGCGATCTGCATTGCCTAGGGTGCTTTCCTCATCCTGTGTTTTTGGAGCGGGTCAATGCTGAACATTATTGCGATCTTCCTTTGCATCACAGCAGTACTCGCCTATCTCAATCGGCGCTACGTCGGCCTGCCATCCGCCATCGGTGTAATGGGCATTGCCTTGGGCCTGTCACTGTTGAATATGGCATCCGATGCGCTGGGCTTTCATGCCTTGCATACCCTTGAGCAATCGCTGGTGGAGTCCATCGACTTTTCCGAACTGCTGATGCAAGGCATGTTGTCATTGCTGCTCTTTGCTGGCGCGTTGCATGTGGACCTGTCGGAGCTGCGGGCCTACAAATGGCAGGTTGCATCCTTGGCCGTGGTAGGGACAACGCTCTCGACATTGTTCATCGGCTTTGGGCTCTGGGCGCTGTTGTCCCTTACCGAACTGCAGCTACCGTTAGCTTATTGCCTGGTGTTTGGCGCGCTGATCTCCCCCACCGACCCCATCGCCGTGATGGGTATTCTGAAATCTGCCGGCGCGCCAAATAGCGTGGAGCTGGTCATTTCCGGTGAGTCACTGTTCAACGACGGTGTGAGTGTCGTGCTGTTTTCGCTGATCGTCGCAATGATTGCCAGCGGGGAGGCACCGTCGGTTAGCGGCGCATCGCAGCTGTTACTGAAGGAAGCCGGGGGCGGTGCCCTGTTAGGCGCCTGCGTGGGCTATATCACTTACAGAATGCTCAAGAGTATCGATAGCTATCAGGAGGAGGTGCTCATCACCCTGGCCGCGGTTCTCGGCGCCTATGCAGTCGCCACTCAGTTCCATGTTTCGGGCCCATTGGCGATGGTGGTGATGGGACTGATTGTGGGTAACCAAGGACGCTCCCATGCCATGTCCGAGCAGACTGAAAAAAACCTGGACATGTTCTGGGAACTGATCGATGAAATACTCAACGCAGTGCTGTTTGTATTGATCGGCTTGGAAGTCGTTCTGATCCAGTTCTCCAACCCATTGCTCACCACGGGCCTGCTGGTCATATTGCTGACGTTGTTATCACGATTGTTGACTGTAGGGGTTCCCATTGCGGTATTGGGTAAACGCTTCCGCCTACCGGAAGGTGCCTGGAGTGTGATGACCTGGGGCGGCCTGCGTGGCGGGATATCGGTGGCATTGGCGTTGTCGCTGCCCCCAGGCGCAGCTCGCGATATCGTGGTTTCCCTGACGTACCTGGTGGTCGTTTTTTCTATCCTGATCCAAGGCATGTCGATCGGTAAATTGGTCAAGCGAGTCATTCCTTGTGCAGCAACCAAAGACGCTGGATGAACCCTTGGCCCGGCAGAAGACTCCATTAAGGATAATCAACTCACCGCCTTCGTTTCCCTGAATCCTTGCGGTGGGTTCCATCGTGTTATTTGCAGAAGGGATAAAAAATGCTCGCACGCTGGCGCTGGGTGCTACACCAATTGACCAAACGGCTGTGGTTCAGGGCGAGTCTGTTTTCCTTGCTGGGCATTGCGACCGCGTTACTCGCCGTTGTCTTCAAGGACTACATTCCCGAGTCGTTGCCCGCCCGCATCGGTGCCGACGCCGTCGATAAGATATTGGGCATCATTGCCTCAAGTATGCTCGCGGTGACGACCTTTTCGTTAAGTACCATGGTCAGCGCTTACGCTGCAGCGAGCAGCGGCGTGACGCCGCGCGCCACTACACTGGTGATGGAAGACACCACGACACAAAATGCCCTGGCCACCTTTATCGGCTCATTCCTGTTCAGCCTGGTTGGGATCATTGCGCTGAGTACCGGCGCCTACGGTACAAAAGGGAGGGTTTTGCTATTCGCGGTAACCATCGCCGTGGTCATTCTGATTGTCTACACCCTTTTGCGCTGGATCGATCATTTGTCCAAGCTTGGCCGGGTGGGAGAAACCATTGACCGTGTCGAGCAGGCAACCATTGATGCCATTAACAATCGAGTCCAATGGCCGCATTTGGGGGCAGCCGCCTACCCTTGCGAGTCAGTGATCCCCCGTTCTGCGCTGATCATCACAAGCCTCCACACGGGGTACGTCCAGCACATTGACGTTCAGGCGTTAGGCGCGATCGCCAAAGCAGACGAGATACAGATATTTATGGACGTCCTACCGGGAAGCTTTGTGCATGTCGGCATGCCGCTCGCAAGAACCGTCAGCTTGAACAAGGCACGCGGGGAAGAACTGGCGTCGAGCAACGAAAAAATCATCGCTACCCTGGCTATAGGCGTGCGTCGAACGTTCGAACACGACCCCCGGTTCGGCTTGTCAGTGTTGTCGGAGATCGCCTCCCGCGCCTTGTCGCCGGCCGTCAATGACCCCGGCACCGCCATTGACGTCATTGGGCGCGGTGTCAGAAGCCTGACATGTTGGGGTAAACCTAAAGAACCCGCCGCGAAAATCGACGCTGACTGCCAACACGTTTACCTGAGCGGTTTGACCGTGGATGACCTGTTCGATGACTTCTTCGCACCGATTGCCAGAGATGGCGCGGGCCTGGTGGAGGTCGACCTGCGAATGATGAAGGCCCTTGTAAGCTTGGCACAGATAAACCCGACGATGTTCAGGGGTGCCTGTACCCGGCACGCAGAACGGCTGCTCAAGCACGCGAACACTGCGCTTGTACTCGAAGAGGACCGGCACACGCTCAGCGCAGCGGCGCGACCGCTGCTGCACTGACACTCTCTACGTGTTGGCTTTTTGCGCGGCGGCGCCACTGCCGTCCGATTGCAGAAAGCCACGCGCCAACTGCTGATAGAGCTCGGGGCCCATCCTGGCACTGACTGCTTTGGCAATCAGCGCAACAGCCATCAGACTGATGACCATGCCATGGCTGTCGATCATCTCCATCACGATGATTGCAGAAGTGATCGGCGATTGCGTGACTGCTGCCAGAAACCCCACCATGCACAGTGCAATGATGGGCTGTGCCGCCAGGGCGAAGTATTCAGCAACATTGGCCCCGACAGCAGCGCCTACCGCCAAAGAGGGGGCAAAAATACCGCCCGGTATACCGGAAAAATAAGTCACGACGGTCGCCAGAAAACGCGTAATCGGCGCGTGCCACGGCAAACCGACATCAGACACGATGATCTGGGAGGTGATCCCGTAACCGCTGCCAAAGGACATGCCACCGCTGAGCCAACCGAGAATCGCCACGATCATGCCGCAGCCACCTGCAAACCAGACTGGATGCAGGCGGCGCCATTCCCAGACGACAAAACGGCGATAGCGCTGTGGCCACAGGAGCATCCGACTGAACAATCCCCCCATAAGGCCACAGCCAATACCAATCGTCAGTATCGGAAGAACGATATCGAGATTGGCCTCTTGTACGTCGAAGTGCCCGAAATAGTTGTAGTTGCCCTGCAAGGCAATCGCGACCATCCCCGACAAGATGATCGTGCTGAGCAACACCCCGCTGGTGCGGGTTTCCAACTTGCGCCCCAACTCCTCTACCGCAAAGGCCACACCGGCCAAAGGCGTATTGAAGGCGGCGGCAATACCCGCTGCGCCACCGGCCAGGATGAGGTCTTCAGGGCGAATGATGCGTGCGTTGGGTAGGTAACGATGAAAGAAATGCATGATTGAAGCGGCGACTTGCACCGAAGGCCCTTCACGCCCCGCTGAAAAGCCACCGGTCAGGGCCAGGGTACCGAGGCCTATCTTGGCGAAGGCCAGACGCAATGACACCAACGTATGCACAGGCTTGCCTTGGTGGGCCAACCGTGTGGCGGCGATCACCTGGGGAATACCGCTGCCTTGGGCCCCTGTAAAAAAACGCGAGGTCATCCACACCACAAACATGCCGATCAGCGGCGTGTAGATAAACGGCAGCCACGGCCGGGCGGCGGCCTGTTGGGCGAACTGCATCAGCGCCAGGTCAGCCAGCCGGGCGAACATCACAACCAGCAACCCTGCGAGGGTAGCAGCAGCCCAGAGCGTCACTCGAGTACGCCATCGGATCGAGGCAAAACGACGACGTATCAGCAATATCGGTTTGATCACCCGAGCGGATTCCCCTTGTTGATATTCAATAAAATGTAATAACCAGATTAACGGGTTAAACGGTCAGGTCCAACCGGCAGTGACCCGATCACTACAACTCCGGCTCGCGTCTAACCGCTCGCTCGGCACCCTCACCCAGCCATTCTGATACATAGTATGACTGTCCGCTCGCCACTGCGGTGATCAATCAACTACAGTTGAGTCGCTCTGAATAAAAACAAGACAAGCCGGAGAGATTCCCATGCGAGTAAAGAACCGCTTCATCCTGCTGGCAGCCGCCGCAACCCTGACACTCACCACCGCGACACAGGCAGCCCCGGTATTCATTAACATCCTGACAGGCGGCACCAGCGGGGTGTATTACCCGATCGGGGTCGGCCTCTCCCAGATCTACAATGAAGGCATCCCCGGCGTAAAGACTTCGGTTCAGGCCACCAAGGCCTCCGTGGAGAACCTGAACCTGCTGCAATCGGGTCGAGGCGAGTTGGCACTGGCGCTGGGTGACTCGGTGGCGGATGCCAAGAACGGCGTCGAGGAGGCAGGCTTCAATACACCACTGACCAAGTTACGCGCCATTGCCGGCGCGTACCCCAACTACATTCAAATCGTGGCCAGCAAAGAGTCGGGGATCAAGACGCTGGCGGACCTTAAAGGCAAGACTATCTCAGTCGGAGCGCCGAAATCGGGTACCGAGTTGAACGCACGGGCGATTTTCAAGGCGGCGGGCCTGACCTACGCAGACATGGGCAAGGTGCAATACCTGCCCTTTGCCGAGTCAGTTGAGCTCATCAAGAACCGGCAACTGGATGCCACGCTGCAGTCTTCCGGACTGGGCATGGCCGCCATCCGCGACTTGTCATCGGTGATGCCGCTGAACTATGTGGCGATCCCCCCGGAAGTGGTGGCGAAAATCGGCAACGCGGCCTATCACAGCGCGGTGATTCCGGCCAACACCTATGATGGCCAACCTGACGCGGTGCCGACGGTTGCGATCACCAACATTCTGGTGACCCGCTCGGATGTACCCGATGAGCTGGCCTACCAGATGACAAAATTATTGTTCGAAAACCTCCCCCGCCTCGGTAACGCTCATTCGGCTGCCAAGGACATCACCCTGGAAAACGCCACCAAGAACCTGCCGATTGCACTTCATCCGGGTGCCGAACGCTACTACACCGAAAAAGGCGCGCTCTAGCCACGCACGGCGCAGCGGCACCCGATCGCTGCGCCAACGGTCCGCCCTTTTTCCATGCAGTGAGGCAGGCAGCTAATGAGTGAAGATCATCACGGCATCTCTGCGAACCCGCGAGACTGGCCAAAAACGCTGTTTTACGTCGCGTTGTTATTTTCGATCTTTCAGATCGTCACGGCAGCGTTTTCACCCTTTTCAAGCCAGGTACTGCGCGCGATACACGTCGGCTTTCTATTGTGGGTGGTTTACCTGAGCTATCCGGCCTATGGCAACAAGCGCCCCTGGCAACCATTGGCCTGGGTTCTCAGCCTGGCAGCCATTGCCACCGCCTTCTATCAATGGTGGTACGAGGCTGACCTGATCCAGCGCTCTGGGGACCTGACAACCGCGGACACGGTGATCGGCATTGTGCTGGTGGTGCTGGTGTTCGAAGCCGCGCGACGGGTGATGGGCATTGCCCTGCCGATCATATGCGGGTTGTTCCTGGCGTATGGTTTGTTTGGCGAGTATCTACCGGGTGAACTGGCCCATCGAGGTTATGGCTTCGACCAAATCATCAACCAACTGTCTTTTGGCACCGAAGGGCTGTACGGCACGCCCACCTATGTTTCGGCGACCTACATCTTCCTGTTTATCCTGTTCGGCGCATTCCTCGAACAGGCAGGCATGATCAAACTGTTCACCGACTTTGCGATGGGCCTGTTCGGCCACAAACTGGGTGGGCCGGCCAAAGTCGCCGTGGCCTCATCGGCGCTGATGGGCACTATTACCGGCTCGGGGATCGCCAACGTGGTGACCACAGGGCAATTCACCATCCCGCTGATGAAGCGCTTTGGTTACCGGGCTGCCTTTGCCGGCGGGGTGGAAGCGACCGCCAGCATGGGCAGTCAACTGATGCCGCCGGTCATGGGCGCCGTCGCCTTCATCATGGCCGAAACCATCAACGTACCGTTTGTGGAGATCGCCAAAGCGGCATTGATCCCCGCCATCCTGTATTTCGGTTCGGTCTTCTGGATGGTCCACCTGGAAGCCAAGCGCTCCAACCTCAAGGGGTTGCCCAAGGATCAATGCCCCAGTGCGTTGAACGCTGTGAAGGAGAACTGGTACCTGCTGATCCCACTGCTGGTATTGGTCTACTTGCTGTTTTCAGGGCGTACGCCGTTGTTTTCCGGCATGGTCGGACTGGCACTCACGGCTATCGTGATTCTCGGCTCGGCGATCATCCTGAGAGTACAAAGCTTTGGCTTGCGCTGCGCCTTCTGGATAGCGCTGGGCATCCTCTGTACCGGTTTTTTCCAACTGGGAATCGGCGTGATCTTTGCCGTGATTGCAGTGCTGGTGGCGGTCTGTGGGTTCATCAAGGGCGGGCACGAAACCCTGACCATTTGCCTGCACGCGCTGGTAGAAGGTGCACGCCATGCTGTACCGGTTGGCATCGCGTGCGCCTTGGTGGGCATCATTATCGGCGTGGTTTCACTGACGGGCGTCGCTTCGACGTTTGCGGGGTATATCTTGGCGATCGGCCGAGATAACCTACTGCTTTCGCTGATCCTGACGATGATTACGTGCCTGGTGCTGGGCATGGGGATTCCCACCATTCCCAACTACATCATCACCAGCTCGATCGCAGCGCCTGCCCTCTTGGAATTGGGCGTGCCGTTGATTGTGTCGCACATGTTCGTATTTTATTTCGGCATCCTCGCCGACCTGACGCCCCCGGTCGCCCTCGCCTGCTTTGCCGCGGCCCCCATCGCTAAAGAGACCGGGTTCAAGATCAGCCTGTGGGCGGTGCGAATTGCCCTGGCGGGGTTTGTCATACCGTTTATGGCGGTCTACAACCCGGCATTGATGCTGCAAGGTGGTAATTTGTGGATGACCGCGTACATGCTGATCAAGACCCTGTTGGCGGTCGGGCTCTGGGGAATGGCGTCCACCGGGTATTTGCAGCGCAAAATGCCCTTATGGGAGCGATTGCTGTGTGTGGTTGCTGGGGCCTTGCTGGTGGTGGCGTTACCGCTGACCGATGAATTGGGCTTCGCGCTGGGGATCGTGGTGATATTCCAGCATATCTGGCGGTCCCGTCGTGCCGAGCCAGCCCTCCCATGATCGGCGTGTGCCTGGGCCTGACGGGTGTGGTGTGGGCCCAGCTGTCGATTTCCCACTTCACGCTGGCCTGGGATCACACCATTGAAAAGATCCGCTGGGAGGAAGACTACCGCGTGACCGAGCAAGGGCTAGTGCTGGAAGAAGCACGTGTACGCGGCAACGGCGCAGGGATGGAGGTTCCAGACGACGCGCGACTGGAAAATGGCAGTTGGCACTACCGGCGCCTAGTGCCACCCTTGCAACCCTTGCGCCTGGGGCGAACACCGGAGGCTGGTGATTACCAGCTGTGTGTTGATGGCCAGTGTTCCGCCCTGAGTCATTGGGTGGGCGCGCCAACCACTCGCCATCCGTTCATTCAACTGTGGACGTGCAAAACCGACTGATGGCCGGATGACCACGTTCACCCTCATTTCCGCTCATCTCAGCCAACACGTTAGGGTGTTATCAGGAATATATCCATGTTGGCGAGGTGGGAAGGTTAAGGTGGGTTAAGAAATAGTTAGTGTTCGCACGCGCCTTAGATCAATAGGGTTCGCTGGCACTGGGTGTCGGCATTGAGTCGGGAACACCGAAAAACAGGTTCAAAGGGAGGACATCATGAGTAATGCGTTGGTCATAGAGGATGACCAAGTAACGGCGGAAATCATCGTCGCCGAACTCCAGCGCCACGGCTTCAGCTCAAAGTGGGCGGCCACCGGGCGCGACGGGCTGGCCCTGGCGATTGCAGGCGGCTACGACGCCATCACGCTGGATCGCATGCTGCCGGACTTTGACGGGCTGACGATTGTGAGCACCTTGCGCAGTCTTGGGATTCAGACGCCGGTCCTGATGATCAGCGCTCTTTCGGACGTGGATGAGCGCGTTCTGGGACTTCGTGCGGGCGGCGATGACTACCTGACCAAGCCCTTTTCGGCCGTCGAGATGGTCGCGCGCCTTGACGCATTGCTCAGACGCACCGCCGCAGACCCCAGCAACCCACACCTCAGTTGCGGCAACCTGCGACTGGACTTGGTGGAGCACAAGCTGACGCGCAATGACGAAGACATCCAGTTGCTGCCCACCGAGTTCAAACTGCTCAACTTCCTGATGCGCAGTGCCGGCCAACTGGTCACTCGCACCATGCTGTTTGAAGGCGTCTGGGGCTATCACTTCGACCCCGGGACAAACATCATTGATGTGCACATCGGTCGGCTGCGTAAAAAGCTGGAAAGCGACAAAGACTCACCTGTGATCCATACAATACGCGGTGCCGGCTATGTCCTCGCTACCAAAAAATGAGGAATGGCGCTCGTCCGGTAGTCGATTGATCGGGTTTTACGCGGTGTTCTTCGTGGCCTGGGGAGCACTCTTTACCGGTGTGCTGTACTGGGAAATCTCCCACTATCTGGGCACGGTTGCCGAGCGTACGTTGTTGCAACGCGCCCACTACTATCAAAAGGTCGACGACTCGAACCTGCTTGCTGAGTTGGCGGCGAGTGAGGCTTACTCGACCCCCGGGATCGACGCCTACGGGTTATTTGCACCCGATGGCACCCATGTCGCCGGCGACCTGCTGAAGCTGCGCTCCAACCTGCCCGACGATGGCCAGGTTCATTACCTTGAGCGCGGCTTGAGCATTGCGTTACCCAACACAGAAACCCGAAGCAGCTATGCCTTGCTGGCACGGCGCGCCGACGGGCATATCCTGATTTTGGCACGTGACGGCGGGTCGATTTCCGCCGTGGGTGGCATTATTGAGCAGGCCCTGATGTGGGGGTTGTCATTAACCCTTATCCCCGGTTTGATTGGCTGGCGCTTACTGCGACGTCGCCCATTGCGCCGTGTCAAACGCCTGCAGCTGTGTACCGAAAGTATCGTTTCGGGCAACCTGGCTGAGCGTTTGCCGTTGTCAACACGCCGCGATGAACTGGATATGCTGGCCAACGCTGTCAACACGATGCTCGATCACATTGAGCAGTTGATGCACGAGGTGAAAAGCGTCTGCGACGGTATTGCCCATGATTTGCGCACGCCCTTGACACGCTTACGCGCACGGCTCTATCAGCTCCAGAAATTGCCGCTGGCCCGTGAACATAAGCGGACCTTGAACCAGGCGTTTGAGGAGAGCGAGTCGATCATGGTGCGCTTTCAAGGACTGCTGCGGGTCGCCGAGCTTGAGGATATTCGTCGCCGTTCTGCCTTTGCGCCCTTCCCGATCATGACGTTGTTGAAACAGGCGCATGAGTTTTACGAGCCGATGGCACTTGACCGCGCCCAAACGCTTTCGCTGGACATTCCCAGCGATTGCGCCCAGGTGTATGGCGACTCTTCGTTACTGTTCGAAGCGCTGGTCAATCTGCTCGATAACGCCATTAAGTTTACTCCGGAGGGCGGCCATATCGAATTGCGGGGGAGCATCAAGGACTCAGCTGTCATTATTGAAGTCGTGGACGATGGTACCGGCATCCCCGAAGCTGACCGTACGCATGTCATTCGCCGGCTCTATCGCGGCGAGGGAAGCCAGATAAACCCAGGCCACGGCTTAGGCCTGTCATTAGTCGCCGCCATCGTGAAATTGCACGGATACACACTGGATATCCACCCTGGTGCCTCAGGCAGGGGAACACGCGTATTGATTCACTGCCCGATGTTCAGCGGTCAAGCCACGGATCGATTTGTACCTCAACATTAAATTTAACTTAATACTGGTTAATTTGAGCGCCTCTGCGCCCAGGCCTAGTTTGGCAGCACATATCGCTGACCCAAGGCCTTTTGCTTGTGAAATATCCGTTGTTCCTGCGTGTGTTAACCGTGCTCTGTGTAACACCACCGCTTCTTTGGGCGAATGCCGCTCTGGCTGCCAACGCAACCCTGGGGACAATGATCCCCGCTGCGCCGAAGCTGGGCGCCGAAGCCTGGATACTCATCGACGCGGAAACGAACAGGGTCATTACCAGCCACAACAGTGATGCACGCCTACCACCGGCCAGCCTGACCAAGTTAATGACGGCGTACATCACGACGCATGAGATTAAGGCCGGCCTGATCAGCGCAGATGATGAGGTCGTCGTGAGCGAAAATGCCTGGCGAACAGGTGGATCACGGATGTTTCTCAAGCCCGGCAGCTCTGCTTCGGTTCACGATTTGCTAAACGGCGTGATCATCGACTCAGGCAATGACGCAAGCGTTGCGCTGGCCGAACATATCGCTGGAAGCGAAGCCGGGTTTGTCGGAATGATGAACTCAACCGCTTCAACACTGGGAATGCTCAACACCCACTTTATGAACGCCACCGGCCTACCGGACCCGGAGCACTATTCTTCCGCACGTGACATGGCGACCCTGGCTCGAAAAGTCATCAACGAAGGGACCACCTACTACCCTCTTTACGCCAAGAAAACCTTCACCTGGAACGGCATTCAGCAATCCAACCGCAATACGCTTTTGTGGCGTAATTCCACCTACGACGGCTTGAAGACCGGGCACACAGAGGCAGCGGGCTACTGTTTGGTCGCCTCCTCACAGCGCGATGGGCAACGTTTGATCAGCGCAGTTCTGGGCGCCAGTAGCGCCCACAAGCGCACGGCAGAAACGGAAAAGCTGATGGGGTATGGCTTTCGCTTCTACGACACCCAAACCTATAAGAAAGGTGGCGAAGTACTCTCGCAGGTCGCGCTCTGGAAAGGCATACAACCCTACGTGAATGTGGGTTTGCTTGAAGACATGACCCTCACGCTGCCCAAGAATAAAAATCGAGACGTCGAGATGCGCCTGGCGTTTGATGGCCCCATCGAAGCCCCTATCACGGCAGGCACGGTCGTCGGAAGGCTCGACCTGTTCGACGCCGAGCATAAGCTGGGGAGTCGGTCATTGGTGGTCCTTGTGGACGCAGAGCAAGGTCATTGGTGGCAACGCTGGTGGGACACCGTGCATTTGTTTTTTACCCAGACGGTCCGCAGCTGGTTCGATGAGGCCCAGGTAACGTGAATAGTGAGGAGAGCGTCATGAACTCCGATGATCTACGCAAAGAACTCGCGCTATCAAAATTCTTCGAAGGCGATTCATCCCTCAATGACGCTGTACAGGGACTGAGTCAGGCTGAAAGGAAACTGTGTATCGAATCGGCCTTTGAGCAAGAGGCCGCAAGGCTTGGGGTAGAAGTGTGGGAGCTGACGCTGACAATGATTTCGCAGTCACCCCAAGAGCTGAAACGCCTGACCCTGGCGTTTCATCGGGAAGTGTCAGAAATGGTTGAGATGCCATGGAAGGATTACTGCACGCTGAATGGGATCACCGAGTAGCCTTTGGGCCGCATAAGCATCGGCGCTTCGCGTCGCGACGGCCCTGAGTGCTGACCGTCTATCCTGGCTCAAGCCTCTCAACAGTGAGCACTCAATATCTCCAGAATACCGGCGTGACGAGCACTAACACTGTCAGGATTTCCAGCCGTCCAAGTAGCATGCCTAGGGTCAATAGCCATTTGGCGGCATCCGGCAGTGATGAGAAATTACCGGCCGGCCCAATGATTGTGCCAAGCCCAGGCCCGACGTTACACACCGCCGTAGCGGCACCGCTCAACGCCGTTGTCCAATCCAGCCCAATCAGGCTCAGGCCCAAGGCAATCAGAGCAATCGTGATGGTGAAAAAGAATGAGAACGTCAAAAGCGAACGTAAGATCTCTTCGTCGATGGGGTGGCCATTGTACTTTTTCTGAATCACGGCGCGTGGGTGGATCAGTTGCTTCAAACTGCTCACCAGTAAAGTTGCCGCCACTTGAAAACGGAAGATTTTAAGACCCCCCGCCGTGGAACCTGAGCAGCCCCCCACAAAGGTCAAATAGAAAAAAAGCAACACCGAGAAACTGCCCCACACGGTGTAATCGCCGACGGCGACGCCGGTGGTGGTGACAACCGATGTCACATTCACCGCCACGATACGAAATGCATCCCACCAGCCGTAATCGCTGTGAAGACAAAGCCAAGTACCTACCGCCAGCCACGCGAAGACCAAGAACCCAATAAATCCACGAACCTGGTGATCCTTCAGCAGCGCGCGCCGATGGCCGCGCAATGTCGCGACATATAACGTAAAAGGCAGGCTACCCAGAATCATGATGGCAACTGCCACCCAGTGAATAGCAGGCTGTGTCCAATGCCCAAGCGAGGCGTCCGACGTCGAGAAACCACCGGTAGAGATCAACGACATGGCGTGATTGACGGCGTCAAATGGCGTCATCCCGGCAATCCAGAGCGCGAGCGTTCCGCCCCCCGTGAGTCCAAGATAGAGAAAAAGAATGTATTTGGCTGCCACATGGGAGCGCGGCGTCACTTTTTCCGACCAGTCTGAAGACTCTGTCTGGAACAGCCGCATGCCCCCTACTCGCAGCAGCGGAAGAATCGCCACGGCCATGCCGATAAAACCGATCCCACCCAGCCAGTGAAGCATCGATCGCCAGATCAACAGCCCCGGCGAGGCGGTGTCCAAACCACTCAACACCGTTGAGCCGGTGGTTGTGATGCCAGACATCGTTTCAAAAAAAGCGTCGGTGTAACTGATGTGACTGATAAACACCATTGGCAACGCCGCGAAGATACACACCACCACCCAACTGCCGGTCGTCAGCAGGTACATGTCCCTTGGGCGAAGTTGAGCGGTCTCTGGGCGCCCTCGCATGACCAGCAACAGGCCGCAGACGAACGTAATCAAGCTGGACCAAAGAAAGGCGGACAGATCGTCGCTGCGCTCATAGACCACCAAGGTGATCATGGGGATGGCCATGCTGATGGCCAACGTAATCAGAAACAGACCTAAGACAAAGCCGATGAGTCGTATTGCCGCGTGGGACATAAACAATAACCTGGCAAATTAGCGCCGCGCAGTATCGCGGCGCCAAAACGTCTCCACCCGTAAATTTCTCGTAAATTTTTTAGGGCCGACGGGTCGCTTCGTCAACCTTAGCCTATTCCAAAGACTGCGCGGTTTTGGCAATGCGTTCTTGGGTCATCACCAATGGGTGATCGGGTAGGCGATCCAACGGCAGTAATAACCAACGACACAGCTGCGGGCCGATTCAACGCAGCAGCTCCCCGAGGTCATATAAAATCCTGCCAACGGTAACTGACACCCACTCGAGCTCAGGAAACAGACGATGGCGAACATCGCCAGGGATTAAGGCGAGTAAACGGTTCTGCTGGGGGGTTGGCGTCTCCGACATATTCAGTAACCTTTTTTTCGGCACCCTTGACACGGTGCGAAGCACGCGAGTTCAGCGGCCAAGCAACGCCGACTTGAGCGTGCGCTCTACGCCAATACGGCAACCCCCACATTAGCGGCCTGACAGGCGCTTGAGTAGCCTCGGAAACTGCCCACAGACAAGCATGGGCGGTATGACTGGGCGGATACCAGGAGGCCCGTGCGCCCCCAGAGTCTGGCCCGTTTTAAAGCCGCAGATGTCGCGCAGGGGCAGAAGGTGCGAAAACGACTCAGTGGCGCTTTCCATTCTCACGCTGAGGCGCCTGCACTCAGTGATGTTTTTTTGCCTAGACTGGACGCTTAGCCGTATAACCAAATGCGCGTCAGAGCACAGGCCGCACAAAAACTAAAATAAGAGGAATCCCCCAAAATGTTCAAATCCATCTGCAAGGCACTCGCCTGCACGGTTGCTCTAGGGAGCATGAGTGCAGTCATGGCAGCTGATCCGATCATCATCAAGTTCTCACACGTCGTCGCCGACCATACGCCCAAGGGCCAAGGGGCACTGCTGTTCAAGAAACTGGTAGAGGAACGCTTACCCGGCAAGGTCAAGGTCGAGGTGTATTCCAACTCATCGTTGTTTGGTGACGGCAAAGAGATGGAAGCCCTGTTGTTGGGGGATGTGCAGTTAATTGCGCCGTCACTGGCCAAGTTCGAACAGTACACAAAGACCCTACAACTGTATGACCTGCCCTTTCTGTTTGATGACATCGCTGCGGTTGACCGTTTCCAGATGAGCCCGCAGGGCCAGGGGCTGCTTAAGTCCATGGAGAGTAAAAACATCACCGGCCTGGCCTATTGGCACAATGGGATGAAGCAGTTGTCGGCCAACAAACCGCTGCGTGTTCCTGGGGATGCCCGCGGCCTGAAGTTTCGGGTGCAGGCCTCTGCCGTGCTTGAGGAGCAGTTCAAGGCCCTGCGCGCCAACCCGCGCAAGATGAGCTTTGCCGAGGTGTATCAGGGCTTGCAAACCGGTGTGGTCAACGGTGCAGAAAATCCTTACTCGAACATCTACAGCCAGAAAATGCATGAGGTGCAGAAATACATCACCGAATCCAACCATGGTGTGCTCGATTACATGCTGATCACCAACACCAAGTTCTGGAATGGCCTGCCGCCGGACATTCGCAGTGAACTGGACAAGATTATTGTGCAGGTGACCGCGCAGGTTAACAAAGATGCCGAGCAGCTCAATCAGGACGCCAAGCAAAGCATCATTGCCGCCAAAACCACCGAAATCATTACCCTGACACCTGAACAACGCGAACAATGGCGCGTCGCGATGAAACCCGTCTGGAAAAAATTCGAAGCCGATATCGGCCCTGAGCTGATCACCGCAGCCGAAGCCGCCAACAAGGCTCAATGACCGGGAGGCAGGTGTTGCCGACGTGGTAGCACCTGCCAGTCATCACGATACGGGAGATGCCATCCATGCAGGCCTTTCGGCGCATCTGGGAACACTTCGAGGAAGGCTTCATTGTCTTCCTTTTGGCCGCGATGACATTGGTAACGTTCGTCTACGTCATTCTCAACAATCTCTATACGCTTTTCTACCGGCTTGCCGATAACTGGGAAGGCGCCAGCGACCTATTGTTCACCATCGGCGATGGCGTCATGAGCATGGCTCAAGCCATGACCTGGAGCACCTCACTCACCAAGGCGCTGTTCGGCTGGCTGATCTTCTTCGGCCTGTCCTATGGCGTGCGCACCGCCGGGCATATTGGCGTTGACGCGCTGGTAAAGCTGGCGAGTAAACCCGTCCAACGGCTCATTGGGATCTTGGCCTGTCTTTGCTGCTTGCTCTATGCCGGCCTGTTCAGCGTGGCCAGCTTCGAGTGGATTCATACCTTGATGTCGGCGGGAATAGGCGCCGAGGACCTTGGCCATTTCGGGATCATGCAATGGCACATAGGGCTGATTGTCCCGGTGGGTTTTGCATTGGTATTCATCCGTTTCGCTGAAATTTTCGTGCGCATCCTGCTGCACCGCCAAACCGGTCTCGGCCTGGCCGATGAAGCCGCCGACGTAATGAAACTGACCGAACACGAGGACAATAAACCATGACCATTGCCTTCCTGTTCGCGGCACTCTTCGCATTGATGTTCATTGGTGTGCCCATTGCCATTTCCTTGGGCCTGGCGGGCTCGCTGACCCTTGTATTTTTCAGCCCGGACTCCGTTCGCTCCCTGGCCATAAAGTTGTTTGAAACATCAGAGCACTACACCCTGCTGGCGATTCCGTTTTTCTTGCTTGCGGGCGCCTTCATGACCACCGGCGGCGTCGCACGCCGGCTGATCGACTTTGCCAACGCCTGCGTCGGCCATATCCGTGGGGGGTTGGCCATCGCCGCCGTATTGGCCTGCATGCTGTTTGCAGCCCTCTCCGGCTCCAGCCCCGCAACGGTTGCGGCGGTGGGTTCGATCGCGATTGCCGGCATGGTGCGCTCTGGTTACCCGCAGGCATTCGGCGCGGGAATCGTCTGTAACGCGGGCACACTGGGTATCCTGATACCGCCCTCAATCGTGATGGTGGTGTATGCCGCCGCCACCGAGACATCCGTTGGCAAGCTGTTCATGGCCGGCGTCATACCTGGCCTGTTGCTGGGGATAACGCTGATGGTGGCAATCTACATCGTCGCCGTTAAGAAAAACTTGCCGGCCCTGCCACGCGCAACCCTGCGTGAGTTTCTGAGTGCTGCGCGTAAAGCCGCCTGGGGATTGCTGTTGATGCTGATCATCCTGGGTGGCATTTACACCGGGATGTTCACGCCGACGGAAGCCGCTGCCGTGGCGGCGGTGTATTCGGCGTTCATCGCCTTGTTCGTCTACAAGGATCTGACGTTTCGCGAGACACCTAAAGTGCTGCTGGACGCTGCCAAGCTGAGCATCATGCTGATGTTCATCATTGCCAACGCCATGCTCTTCGCTCACGTATTAACCACCGAGCAGTTACCCCAACAAATCACGGCCTGGGTGATCGAGGCGGGGCTGACACCGGTGACCTTCCTGCTGGTGGTGAACATCGTCTTGTTGGTGGCAGGTGCCTTTATGGAGCCCTCGGCCATTATCCTGATCCTGGCGCCGATCCTTTTCCCGATCGCCATGGAACTGGGTATCGACCCGATTCACCTGGGGATCATCATGGTGGTCAATCTGGAGATCGGTTTGATCACGCCCCCGGTCGGTCTGAACTTGTTCGTGACGTCCGCGGTGACGGGCATGTCAGTGCCTGCCACCATCAAGGCAGCCATGCCCTGGCTGGTGCTCTTGCTGCTGTTCCTGGTGCTGATTACCTATGTACCCTGGATTACCCTGGCACTGCCCAACTGGCTGGGCATGAATTAATGCCCGCCCGCCCCAATCAGTCATCCTCCTCGCAGCGCCCTGAAAGGAAATCGCTATGATCGATATGAGCCACTTCACGCCGCTGAGTGCATGGGTCGGTGGCCTCTTGATCGGCTCGGGCGCCGTGCTGTTGATACTGTTCAACGGTCGCATCGCCGGCATCAGCGGCATCGTCGGCGGCCTGCTACGCCCGGGGACCGGGGACGTGGCCTGGCGAACGGCATTTGTGCTGGGGCTGCTGATGGCACCCGTGGCTTACCAACTTATCGCGCCATTGCCTGCGGTGCAGATCGACGCCGGTTATCCACTCGTGATCCTTGCCGGCCTGCTGGTCGGTATTGGCACGCGCTATGGGGCTGGGTGTACCAGTGGTCACGGTGTGTGTGGCCTGTCGCGTTTATCGCCGCGCTCCGTGGTCGCCACACTCGTGTTCATGAGCGCGGGTTTCATCACCGTTTATGTCGTTGGCCATCTCCTGGGAGGCCTTTGAGCATGCCGCTTTTTTATGCGTGGGTTGCCGGTTTGGTGTTCGGCATCGGCTTGCTGGTTTCCGGAATGACAAACCCGGCCAAAGTCATAGGTTTCCTCGACGTGAGCGGACGCTGGGATCCCTCACTGGCCTTTGTCATGGGCGGCGCCATTGCGGTGGCGGCAGTCGGTTTCAAATTCGCAAGAACGCGAACCCGATCGCTGCTGGGGCTGCCGATGAACCTGCCCACCGCTCGAAATATTGATCGGCGCCTGGTCATGGGTAGCCTTCTGTTCGGCGTCGGTTGGGGCGTGGCGGGTATTTGTCCGGGGCCGGCCTTGGTGCTGCTAGGCTCGGGCATTCCTGAAAGTGTGGTTTTTGTCATCGCCATGTTAGCCGGCATGGGACTCTTTGAATGGCTCGAGCGACGCAGACGTCGTGGAGCGTCGATCAGCGCCAGCGTAGATAAAGCCAACTGAATCAGCTTCGCCTTGGACAAATCGCTGTCTGTCGACCTCGACTGTGCTTCGATCAAGGCCTCTGCGCTGAATGAATCGTCACAACAGTTCAACCGGGAACGCGAGAATAGACCTGTGCCAGGTGGCCGCTGAACAGCATCCACAGCGCTAATACGCCAAGGACGACAAGCAGCACGGCAACAATCATCTCGAGCCTTTTGAACACAGGCTCAGTCGGCGAGTGCTCTTTGCGTGCCCAGATAAACACTCCGTTGCCTATGGCAAAGAACATGGCGCCGGCGAGCATGTATTCAAGGCCAGCGGCATAAACAAGCCAACACCCATAGACCGTACCCAACACACTGCTAACCAACGCCGTGGTTTTACCGGCCTTTGCGGTCGTCGGGTAACTGCCATTCGCGATGATTTTCCACAAGAAGCCCGTGGCGCCGATGTAGGCCGGCAATATCATCACGCCGGTGATGGAGAGCATCACGTTCCACGCGTTGTTCGAGAAGAACATCAGGATCATCGCCGCCTGCATGACGAAGGTGGAAACCCACAGCGAGACCGACGCAGAGCCCTGTTTGTTAGTCATGGCGAACGCCTGGGGAAATGTCCCGTCCTTGGCCGCAGCCCAGGGTAGTTCAGCGACAAGCAGGGTCCGTACCAGGCCGCCGATGTTTATGGTCTTGCCCCCCATGCCGGGCGCGGTGGTTGGACGTGGTAAACAGGCTCGGCCGGCTGGATGTAGCGCCTTGGTATGGAGTCGCCGTTAGGCCTGTTCACCCCGAGACCGGCTTTCGCCACACCCGCTACATCGCCGTAGCCGTAGCCGTAGCCGTAGCCGAACCGACCCTGGCTCGCTTCAATAGGCGTTCCAACTGGCGGATCTTCGAGGGCCAGAGATCGAGCCCATCGACAAACCGGTGTGGTGCCTCGATCGGGCCAAACATCACGACGGCGAACTCGACGCCAACGGCATAGCGCAGAACGCGGCCTGCTACAAAAACCAACCGCCCGGATTTGGCGTTGTGGGCCGCGCCTGGGCGCCACGTTTGCCGCTCGCCGCAACCTATGACGAAACCTGGACGCGGGAGCGTTCGCCAGGGTTGCCGCCGGATGCTGATTATCCTATGCACAGCGACGAATATAAAAATGCACAAACAAAAACGCCGACCATTTCTGATCGGCGTTTTCGTTAAAGTGGGTCGCGGGTTTGGCAGAGCATTCATTGATGATTACACCTAACTGGAGTCGGTGGTGACTCGCTAGTGAGGTCGGATTTAATGAGCAAATCAAATCAGCCGGCAGGCCTTTCGCTTCTGCCATCGGCGCACGAAACCACCCCAGCTCAATGGATCCATTAAAATCTATTTTGTCGATAATCGCCCAAAATAACCTGAAATTACTGATTTAAATATTGACTCGCAGCAGCTCCAGAAATTTAATGGATCCACTAAATAAGAATAATACCTCGCCTGGAGAGTTGCCATGTACCCCAAGAACACTTGGTATGTCGCCTGCACACCCGATGAAATCGCTCAAAAACCTCTGGGTCGGCAGATCTGCGGTGAAAAAATGGTGTTTTATCGGGGCCTGGAAGGCGTCGTGGCTGTCGAGGATTTCTGCCCCCATCGTGGCGCGCCGCTCTCGCTGGGCTATGTCGAAAACGGCAACCTGGTCTGTGGGTATCACGGCCTGGTCATGGGGAGCGATGGCAAGACGGTGGAAATGCCGGGCCAGCGGGTGCGCGGTTTTCCGTGCAACAAGACATTTGCGGTGGTGGAACGCTACGGCTTCATCTGGGTGTGGCCCGGCGATCAGGCCCAGGCGGACCCCGCGCTGATTCATCATCTTGAATGGGCCGTGAGCGATCAGTGGGCCTACGGCGGCGGGCTCTTTGATATCCAGTGCGATTACCGCTTGATGATCGACAACCTGATGGACCTGACCCACGAAACCTACGTCCACGCCTCCAGCATCGGCCAAAAGGAAATCGATGAAGCCCCACCCGTCACCACGGTTGAAGGCGACGAAGTCGTTACCGCCCGGCACATGGAAAACATCATGGCTCCGCCGTTCTGGCGCATGGCCCTGCGCGGCAACAACCTTGCCGAGGACGTGCCGGTGGACCGCTGGCAGATCTGTCGCTTCACCCCGCCCAGCCATGTGCTGATCGAAGTCGGCGTGGCCCACGCCGGCAAGGGCGGCTACCACGCAGCGCCGGAACACAAGGCTGCAAGCATCGTGGTCGACTTCATCACCCCGCAAACCGAGACATCAATCTGGTATTTCTGGGGCATGGCGCGCAACTTTAACCCTCACGATGAGGCGCTGACCGCCAGCATTCGCGAGGGCCAGGGGAAGATTTTCAGCGAAGACCTGGAGATGCTCGAACGTCAGCAGCAGAACCTGCTGGCCCACCCGCAACGCAACCTGCTCAAGTTGAATATCGATGCTGGCGGCGTGCAGTCGCGCAAGATCCTGGAGCGACTGATTGCCAAGGAACGCGCCCTCGAACCGCAACTGATCACGACCACCACCGCCTGAACGGCGCGACACTCTGCGAGGACCGAACATGATCGATGTGGTGGTGGTATCCCGTAATAACGAAACCCAGGACATTTGCAGCTATGAACTGGCCAGGGTCGATGGCCAGCCGCTGCCAGCCTTCAGTGCCGGCGCGCACATTGACGTGCATCTGCCGGATGGGCTGGTGCGCCAGTATTCGCTGTGCAATCACCCCGAGGAGCGTCATCGCTATCTGATCGGCGTACTCAACGACCCGGCTTCTCGCGGCGGCTCGCGCAGCTTGCACGAGCAAGTACACGAGGGCACCCGCCTGACGATCAGCGAACCACGCAATCTGTTCTCCCTGGCCCATGAAGCACGCCGTAGCCTGTTGTTCGCCGGCGGCATCGGCATCACCCCGATCCTGTGCATGGCCGAGCGCTTGGCCCATGCAGGTGCCGACTTCGACCTGCATTATTGTGCCCGCGCCAGTGAGCGAGCGGCGTTTGTGCAGCGGCTCAAGGCGTCGCCGTTTGCCGAGCGGGTGTTCCTGCATTTCGATGAGCAGCCGCACACGGCCTTGAATGCTGCCGAGGTGCTGGCCGGGGCCGCAGACGATGTGCACCTGTATGTCTGCGGCCCTGGCGGGTTCATGCAGCATGTACTCGACAGCGCACGCGCACAGGGCTGGCAGGAAGACTGCCTGCACCGCGAATACTTTAGCGCGGCACCGGTGGATAACAGCCTCGACGGGAGCTTTTCGGTGAAACTCGGCAGCAGCGGCCAGGTCTTCGAAATCCCCGCCGACAAGACCGTGGTCCAGGTCCTCGAAAGCCACGGTATCGAGATTGCCGTGTCCTGCGAACAGGGAATTTGCGGCACCTGCCTGACCCGTGTGCTGGAGGGCATACCGGAGCACCGCGACCTGTTCCTCACCGAGCAGGAACAGGCGCTGAATGATCAGTTCACGCCCTGCTGTTCACGCTCGAGGACCCCGCTGCTGGTGCTCGATATCTGACAGGTGTCACGACGTGGGCAAAATCACCTTCATGCGCGCGGCGGCGGTGGCTGAGCTGAAGATCTCGGCATAACGCAACGTCGCATTGGCGTGCTCGCGCATGATGGCTTCGGCCCGCGCGCCCTGACGATTGACCAGGGCGTCAAACACCGAATGGTGCTGCATGTGGGCATAGTTGAAGCGTCGGTACTCGCGGGCCATGTCCTCGCGATCCACCGCCAGCGCGGTCACCGATGCGAATGGCAGGTGATCATTGCGAGCCAGCGCATCCGCGATCGCCGGGTTGTGGCTGCCTTCGACGATGACCTGGTGAAAGCGCATGTTCAGGTCGTGGTAAACCTCAAGGTCATCTTCAGTCACGTAGCCTTTGTCGAACAGTTGGTCGCCTTCCACCAGGCAGCGCTCCAGCGCCGCACGCGCCGCATCCGACAGGCCATGCTCGGCGGCTTGCCGCGCAGCCAGGCCTTCCAGCACACCGCGCACTTCGACGGCGCCAGCAATGTCACTGGGGCTGACCGAGCGCACCTGATAGCCGCGCCCGCCAAACGGCACCAGCAGCCCTTCCTGCTCAAGGGTACGAAATGCCATGCGGACCGGCATGCGCGACACTCCAAAACGTTGCGCCGTAGGGATTTCCATCAGGCGCTCCCCCGCCACCAACTCCCCGCTGGCAATCATCTTGCGCAGTGCAACCAGCACCAATTGACCGGGCTTACTCATCCAGGCAACTTCCAGAAAACATTGCCGGCCATAGTACCGCAAGCATCCGATCCCGTCAGACGAACGCCAGCGCGGCGCGCGCGCCCTCTATGGCACCCAGGTGGTGCGCCAGCCGCGACGGCAGGTAATCGAAAAAGAACCCGGCGCTGTGCAGCTTGGCAGCACGCAACGGATCGTCTTCGGGCAATGCCCTGGAGACACGCGCAGCCCGCGCCCAGGCAAAGGCCAGTAACGCCACGCCACATAGCTGGAGGAAATCCGGCGCAGCCCGATAGGGGTATTCACTGTCTTCCTGCGAGCGTTCACGCAGGGCGCTGACCACACCGGCCAGCGAGTCGCACAGACTGCCCAATGCGTGGGAGAACCCTGCGCACTCGACATACTGCAAGCCCTGTCCGGCCTCGGCACGCAACTCGGCCAGCAGCAGGCCAAAGGCTCGGCCTTCATCCCCCAGCACTTTGCGCAGCAACAAGTCATTCGCCTGGATCTCGTTACTGCCCTCGTAGATCATCGCGATGCGGCTGTCCCGCAGGGTTTGCTCGATGGCGAACTCGGTGACGTAGCCGTAACCGCCAAACACCTGCAACGCATTGCTCGCCTGGCGAAAGCCCTGTTCGGTGAAAAACGCCTTGATGATGGGTGTCAGCAAAGGCGCCAAACGGGCGGCCGACAAGTCCTGGCCATGCTCGGCCTGATCAAGCAGGTGCGCCGCCCAATAGCCGATGGCGCGCATACCCTCGCTGGTGGTGCGCAGCTCCAGCAACACGCGGCGCATGGCCGGGTGATAACGGATCGGGTCAGCGGCCTGGGCCGCCACACCTTCGGGCCTTGACGGTGCACGCATCTGCACACGCTCGGCGGCGTACTGCCGAGCATTCTGCCAAGCTGCCTCGACATGCCCCAGGCCTTGCAGGCCGACATGCAGGCGCGCCGAATTCATCATCACGAACATCGCCGCGAGGCCCTGATTGGCCTCGCCGATCAGCCAGCCCTGGGCGGCGTCGAATACCAGGGAGCAGGTGGCGCTGCCCTTGATGCCCATCTTGTGTTCGATGCCGTCGCAGTGCACGCCATTGGCACGGCCGTCGTCCAGTTGCTTGGGCACCAGGAACAGTGAAAGGCCGCGACTGCCCGGCGGCGCATTGGGCAAACGCGCCAGCACCAGGTGCAGGATATTGGCCGTGAGGTCGTGCTCACCGCCGGAGATAAACAGCTTGCTGCCGTTGAGGCGATAACTGCCATCCGCCTGGGGTTCAGCGCGACAGCGCAGCAAGCCGACATCGCTGCCGGCCTGAGGCTCGGTCAGGCACATGGTGGGCAAGGCCTGGCCACTGACAATCTCGGGCAGGTAGCGTGCCTGCAGCCAGGGAGCGGCGTGGGTCTTGAGGCACAGGTAGGCGCCATGGGCGATCCCGGTGTACATGGCCCAGGCGTGGTTGCTGGCGTAGAGCATCTCTTGCAGCGCCGCATCAAGTAGTTGCGGCAAGCCCTGCCCGCCCTGCTCCTCAGCGCACGCCAGCGCCGGCCAGCCACCGTCGACATAGGCGCGATAGGCTTCGACGAAGCCGTCCGGGGTGCTGACCCGGCCCGCCTGCCAGCGGCAGCCCTGGCGATCACCGTTGCTGTTCAACGGTGCCAATACGCCCTGACTGAAGCGTGCCGCCTCCTCCAGCACCTGTAGCGCCAGCGGCAGGTCCAGGGCCGCGAACGCCGGGTGGTGCTGCCAGGTTTCGGGCGCCTGCAACCAGTGTTCAAGGACAAACTGCATATCGCGCAAAGGCGCCTCGTAGCTCCACATCGGGACACCTCATCGACTAAAAAACAATCAAGCGCGGTAGACAGGGTTCTCGATCAGCAACGCCATGCCCTGCCCGCCGCCCACGCACGCTGCGGCAATCCCATAGCGCAGGTTGTGCTGGCGCAGTTGTCGGGCCAGGGTCATCACCAGGCGCAGGCCGGTGGCAGCCAGTGGATGCCCCAGCGCAAGCGAGCCGCCGTGGACGTTGAGGCGGGTGCTGTCCAGCTCCAGTTCATAGGCCACCGCCAGTACCTGGGCGGCCTGGGCTTCGTTGATCTCGAAGCGGCCGATGTCACCCAGGTTCAACCCGCTGCGTTGCAGCAGCAGGCGGATCGCCGGTGCCGGGCCGATGCCCATGAACTCGGGGGCCACACCGACCACCGCGCTGGCCAACAGACGCGCCAGGGCCGGACGCGTGCAGGCCGAGGCGCGCCCCACCAGTGCGGCGGCTGCGCCATCGACCACGGCGCAACTGTTGCCGGCGGTTTGTACACCGCCAGGGTGCACGGCGCGCAAGCGTGCCAGGGCTTCAAGGTCGGTGGGACGTGGGTGGCTGTCCGTGCTGACGGCACTGGCCCGACGCGCCAGGCTGATGCCCCTGGGCTGATACCCCTCAAGCTCGAACACCTGGTTGTCGACCGTGACGATTTCTTCCGCCCACGCGTCGTCACGCTGCGCCTGCAACGCTCGCTGATGACTGTCACAGGCGTGGCGGTCCACGGACTTGCGGCTCAGGCCATAACGGCGCGCCAGGTTATCGGCGGTGGCGATCATGTCCAGGCCAGGGGCCGGGTCATAAAGGGCCTCCCAGAGAAAATCCTTAAATTGCACCTCGCCGCCGAGTCGAAACCCATCCCGATGGGTGTAGGCCGCAATCGGGTTGCGCGACATGGATTCACTGGCCACACACAAGGCCAGTTGCACGCCATCCCGCAGTTGCACAGCGGCCTGGCGCAACAGCTCGAAACCGGTGGCGCAGATGCGCTGCACCCCCAGTGCCGGTGCCGCTTGCGCCACACCGCTGTACAAGCCGATATGCCGTGGCAGCAAGTAGGCATCGAAGCTGGCCTGGGCCATGGAGCCGGCCAGTACGCTGTCCACTGCCTGCGGCTCAATACCCGCCCGGGCCAATACTTCACGGCCAACCTTGATCCCCAGGTCAGTGGGTGAGACCTGAGACAGTGCTCCACCCAGGTCAATCCAGGGGGTGCGCACGGCCTCGAAAATCGCCACATCGGCAAATGCCGAATACTGCCCGTTCAAGGCTTGGGCTCGGCACGCAACAGCGTGGTGTCTTCGCCGCGATACAACGCCTCGACCTTGGCGGCGCGCCATTGCAGTACCGCCCGCTGGTTGATCGAACCTTTGTCGGTGATTTCCCCACGATCGATGGACGCCGGCTCGTCGAGCAGGGCAATCCATTCCAGGCGACTGGCATTGCCGGTGGCCTCACGATTGAGGCGTTGCAACCAGTCGCCGAACCACTGGCGCACCGGCGCGCTGCCCAGCACTTGGGCGTCGCTGGCGTCGGCGTCCAGGCCCGCTAGCCGACGGCATTCGTGGAGCCTGGGGAACACCAGTGCTGCGAGGCACTCGCGGTCGGGCGCGGCAATCACCAGGTCCTGCACATAGGGCGAGCCGTCGAGCACCGCGCGATTGCGCAACGGACCAACGCTGACAAACACCCCGGAAGAGAGCTTGAAATCCTCGGCAATCCGCCCATCGAACATCAGGCCCAGTTGCGGCTGCTGAGGGTCGGCGAGCTTGATCGCATCTCCTGAACAGTAGAACCCCTGCTCGTCGAACACCTCGGCGGTTTGCTGGGGCGCCCGCCAATACCCCGGCATGATATGCGGCCCGCGAAAGCGTCCTTCGAACTTGCCGTCCACCGGCACCAGGCGCACCTCGCAGCCCGGCGCGGGCAAACCGATATAACCGGCCATGGACAACGGCCCGGTGGTGAACGTGCAGGACGGTGCGGCTTCGGTCATGCCCAGCCCGGCCATCATGCGGATGCGTTCACCGCAGTGCTGTTCGGCCACGCGGTCGAGGCGATCCCAGATACGTTGGGAAAGGCCGGCGGCGGCGAAGAAGAACAGTTTCATGCGCGCAAAAAAACGCTCGCGCAACTCGGCGTCCTGTTCCAGGGCGTTGACCAGCTCTTCCCAGCCCTTGGGTACCGTCAGGTAAGCCGTGGGCGAAACCTCCTTGAGGTTGCGCAGGGTCTCGGCAAAGCCTTGGACCGTGGGTTTGCCGTCGTCGAGGTAAAAGGTGCCGCCGTTGTAAAGCACGATGCCGACGTTATGGCTACCGCCAAACGTATGGTTCCACGGCAGCCAGTCCACCAGTACCGGCGGTTCCTCACCGAACACCGGAAATGTCTGCAACAGCATTTGCTGGTTGGCGCAGAGCATGCGCTGGGTGGTGATCACGGCCTTGGGCAATTTGGTCGAGCCCGAGGTGAAGAGAAACTTGGCGATGCTGTCAGGCCCGGTGGCCTTGAACGCCGCTTCAGCCTCTGCGCCACCTGGTGTGTGCAGCAGGCTGGCGAAGCTTATTTGGCTGCGCCCGGGCACTTGGCCGCGCACGCAGATCAGCGGGGTTTCGGCCGGCAATACGGCGTCGATCGCACGCCGGTAGGCCGGCGCATCGCTGACGAACACCAGCCCGGGTTGCAGCAAGTCGCAGACATGCCGCAGCTTGGCGAAATCCTGGGACAACAACGAGTACGCGGGCGATACCGGGCAGTAGGGAATGCCGGCGTACATCGCGCCGAGGGCGACCTGCAAGTGCTCGATGTCGTTGCCCGACAGCAAGGCCAGCGGCTTGTCCGCCGACAGCCCGTAACTCAGCAGGCCCTGGGCAATCGCGCGCACGCTGTCGAGCATCTCGCGGTAGCTGACACGGCGCCAATCACCGCCGGCCTGGCGTGCCGCGATAAACGTTTGCTCGGGCCGCACCCGCGCCCAATGCACCAGGCGATCGAGCAAGCGCGCCGGCAACTCGGCCAGGGGTTCCAGGGAGCGCATGTGCAGCACGCCGTGTTCTTCAGTGACCGCCACCGGTGCGTGGCCGATGGAGACCTCGCGGTATCGCGGTGCGGGCTGGGGTTGCGGTCGAAATTCGGAACTCACAAGGATGTCCTCCAGCAAGGCGGATCACAGCCGCCTTGTTATTGTTATGTCGCGGCGCCTGCTCAGATCGGGTAATGCCGTGGCCCGTTCTGCAAGGTCACCCAGCGCAATTGCGTGAAGTGCTCAATGGACGCCTTGCCACCAAAGCTGCCGTACCCACTGGACTTGACCCCACCAAACGGCATCTGCGCCTCGTCATGCACCGTCGGGCCGTTGATATGGCAAATACCCGACTCGACCCGCTGCGCCAGCGCCAGCGCGCGCCCGGTGTCTCGACTGAAGATCGCCGCCGACAGGCCGAACTCGGAATCGTTGGCCAGGCGCAACAAGGCTTCATCACCCTCACCACGCAGCAGTACGGCCACCGGTCCAAAGGACTCTTCGCGGTACAAGCGCATCTGTTCGGTGACACCATCGATCAGGGTCGGCTGCAGGATGCTGCCCTCCAGTTGGCCGCCTACCACCAGCCGCGCGCCCTTGGCCAGAGCATCGTCGATCAGGGCCTTGATGCGTGTGCCGGCGCTGGCGTCCACCAGGGAACCCAGTACCGCATCCGCCGCCGCTGGATCACCCGCACGCAGGGTCGCAACCTTGGCCGCCAGCTTGGCGCTGAACGCATCGGCGACCTTGGCATCGACGATCAGGCGTTCGGTGGACATGCAAATCTGGCCCTGGTTGAAATAGGCGCCAAAAGCCGCCGCCGCCACAGCAGCGTCAAGATCGGCATCGTCGAGCACCAGCAACGGCGCCTTGCCACCCAGTTCCAGCAACGCCGGCTTGAGGTGACGCGCCGAGAGCTCGCCGACAATGCGCCCGACATGGGTCGAGCCGGTGAAGTTGACCCGCCGCACCGCCGGGTTGGCGATCAGCCGCTCGACAATCGCGGCGGCATCCGCCGGGGCATTGCTGATGACATTGACCACGCCATCGCCCAGGCCTGCGTCTTGCAATACCTGGCCAATCAGGCGGTGCACCGCCGGGCTTAATTCCGAGGCCTTGAGCACCACGGTATTACCGCAGGCCAGCGGCATGGCGATGGCGCGAGTGGCGAGGATGACCGGAGCGTTCCACGGCGCGATGCCCAGCACCACACCGCAAGGTTGACGCAAGGCCATGGCGAAACTGCCGGGGACATCGGAGGGGATCACCTCCCCCGTGATCTGGGTGGTCATCGACGCCGCTTCGCGCAGCATATTGGCCGCCAGGCGCACATTGAAGCCATACCAGTTGGGCATGGCGCCGGTCTCGCCGGCGGCAGCGATGAATTCGCTGCTGCGCGCCTGCAATTGCTCGGCAGCGTTGAGCAAGCGGGTGCGGCGTTCGTTGGGCGCCAGCGCCGCCCACGCGGGGAACGCGGCGTGAGCGGCGGCGACGGCGGCGTCGGCATCTTCCAGGGTCGCGGCGGCCACCCGAGAGACCACTTCACCGGTCACCGGGTTGCGACGTTCGAAGGTTCGACCGTCACGGGCGTGGCACGACTGGCCGCCGATCAACAGGGGCACGTCCAGCATGGTGATTCCTCTTTTTTGTCTTTATCGGGAATACGTTCAAGCAGAGTACAACGGCGCGGCCAGGCGGCCGCGCCCTTCAGCGTTTATACGCCTGCAGGCCAGGCTTGATGCTCTTGTCGTCGAGGAACTGCTTCATGCCCTGCTCGCGACCGCCTTCGGTGTCGAGCAGGCGCGACTGATCGAGCTTGGCGTAGAGGTAATCCTCGTTCTGCTCCCAGGTCAGTTCGCGGCAACGCTTGAAGCCATGCTTGGCGGCACGCAGCACCACCGGGTTTTTCTCCAGCAGGTTACGCGCCAGCTCGATGGTCACTTCGCGCAGTTGAGCCAGCGGCACGCTTTCGTTGACCAGGCCCATTTCGGCGGCTTTCTGCCCGCCAAAGGTCTTGCCGGTCATGATGTAGTACAGCGATTGACGATGGCCCACGGTATCGGCCATGGCCTTGCTCACCAGGTTGCCCGGCGGGATACCCCAGTTGATTTCCGAGAGGCCGAAGGTCGCTTCGTCGGCGCAGATTGCCAGGTCACAGGCCACCAGCGGGCTGAAGCCACCGCCGAAGCACCAGCCATTGACCATGGCGATGGTCGGCTTGGCGTACATGCGCAGCAGTTTCCATTGCCATTGCGAGGCTTCGCGGCGGATTTTTTCCTGGAGGATTTCCGGGCCGGCATCCACCTCGCGAAAGTATTCCTTGAGGTCCATGCCGGCGGTCCAGGCTTCCCCGGCGCCGGTCAGTACCAGCACGCCGGCGGCAGGGTCCTGCTCCAGGGTTTCCAGGACGTCGATCATTTCCCGGTTCAGGGTCGGGCTCATGGCGTTGCGTTTTTCCGGACGATTGAGAATGACCCAGGCAATGCCTTCTTCGATCTCAACCTTGACAGTGGTCCAACGGCCTTCGTAATTGCTCATGGCGGTACGCTCTTGTTCTGGGTGTGAAGATGATTCGAAATTAAACCGCAAATATAGTTATGTCAATTAACTATTAATCTGAATAACCAATATTTCACGTGATTAAACCCCTTACGTTGCAGGCGCCGTAAAAACCCGGCGTAGCCATAGCCCGCCAATACCGGCAAACTAGATAGCCTTCTTAACCTCCACCTTCTGAGGATTGCACTGCCAATGGCCAAGCCTTCCAACATCGCCACCGCCAGCCAGGGCCTGCCCGACAACGATGAGGGACGGCCGCCGCTGGATTCAGCCCTGGACGATCTGATCGGTTACGCCATGCGCCGCGCCCAGCTCAAGCTGTTCCAGAACCTGATCGGTCGGTTATCGGACCACGACCTGCGCCCTGCGCAGTTCTCGGCCCTGGCGATCATCGAGCAGAACCCCGGGCTGATGCAGGCCGACCTGGCACGTGCCCTGGCCATCGAGCCACCCCAGGTGGTGCCGTTGCTGAACAAGCTGGAAAGCCGCGCCCTTGCCGTGCGGGTACGCTGCAAGCCGGACAAGCGCTCCTACGGGATCTTCCTCAGCAAGACCGGCGAAACCCTGCTCAAAGAGCTCAAGGCAATCGCCGCACAGAGCGACCTGGACGCTACCGCCGCCCTCGACGGCCAGGAGCGTGAAGCGCTGCTGCGCTTGCTGAAGAAGGTCTATCAGGACTGATCGGCTTACCAGAGCGCCACGGTGTAGAGCACCAGGAAACGGGTCTGGTTTTCATCGCGAAAGGCCGCGCCGCTCGGGAAGTCATTGCGGTAGATCGACTTGCGCGCCATAAACCCGACGTCCTTAAACGGGCCGCTCTGAATCACATACCCCAGTTCCATCTGGAACTCGCGCTCCTTGCGATCCTCGGCATTCAAAGCCGCCAGTTCGATATGGTCGCCACGCACATACCGCAGCCGAGTCTTCAGCCCCGGCACACCCGATGCCGCGAAGTCATAGTCGTAGATGGCTTGCCAGGTGCGCTCCTTGGCGTTGAGAAAGTCTGAACTCATGGTCAGTTCGCTCATGCCCATCAACTCTGTTCCCGAGATATAGGGCGTGGCCGTCTCCCCGCTTGAGTGCATGTAGCCAAGGCTGACGCGATGGCCGCCCAGGCGGTAGCCAAACAAGGCCGAGAGGTTGCGGTTATCGACGTTGCCCGCCTTGGCACTGCCATCCTCACGGCTGAAAAAACTGCGCAGGTCGCTGGTAAGCACGCCATCGCCTACCGGCAGGTTGTGCAGCAGCGCCAGGGTGTCCTGCTGGTAGAGGTCCGCGATCTGCGAATGGTAGGCGCGCAGGCTGAAATCTTTATTGACCTGGTAATCACCGCCCACGTAAGCCAGGTGCGACGTGGTGGCGGTGGCGTTGAAACGCCGGTTGGGTGAGGCGACAGTCATGGATTGGTAGTCGGTGGAGTCGCGTTTGTTGATGCGATCGATATAGCCAGTGTTGAGTGTCAGGCCATCGATGTCCTTGGAGCTCAACGTGGTGCCGCGAAACGTTTGCGGCAGCAGCCGCGACGGACTGGCAAAGGCAAACGGCAGGAAGATCGACACATCGCCGGCCTTGACCGTGGTTTGCGCAAACCGCAGCTTGGCGGTTGGGGCCAGGCGCGAGTACTCGTCGGCGGCGCGTTTGTCGCTGGCCGACACCGGCAACAATTCGGTACCGCTGCGGTCCGGCGAAGAGTCGAGCTTGACCCCCATTAACCCGCGTACATCCAGGCCAAAGCCCACTGGGCCAGGGGTGTAACCCGATTCCAGGTTGAGGATGAATGCCTGGGCCCATTCCCGCGCGGCGGTCTTCGCACCGTCGTCCTTGTAGTCACGGTCCAGGTAGTAATTGCGCAAGGTCAGGGTGCCGTGGCTGTCGTCGATAAAGCCTGCAGCCCACAGCGAACCGGGCAGCACGCTCAAGGCCAGCAAAGCCATCAGCCGGCGTGGAGTGTTGTTCGACACACAGGAGACAGACGCCGCTGCAGCGGCGTCCTCCATAGGGAGTTCTGGCATGTTCGATGTCCATTTTTGTTGTTTTTTTGGTTTGGCACACGCTCGGCCTTGTCAGCCTCGCGAGCCAAGAATGGAAACAGCCGGCGGCACTCGTCAACTGCATATGACCGATAATCGAACATTAATAAAACTATCTATTTTTTGGCCAAGCCAATATCGACATCTCAATTGATTGAATTTAATGACTTTATTTTGTTTTTTTGCGGACTTTATTCCACGATTCATTTTTTAGTTATATTTGTTATCTTAATATCCAGCAGCCACTCAAGCTCGCCACCACAACAAAAACAACAATGAGGTTTGCCATGAACAGTCCATCGCGTCGTTCGACGCTGACTATTGCGTTGTGCTTTATCGTTGCGCTGATCGAAGGGTTCGATCTGCAAGCCGCCGGCACCGCCGCCGCGGGGTTACGTCAAACCTTCGCCCTGGATCCGAAGATGCTCGGCTGGGTGTTCAGCGTCGGAATCATCGGGCTGCTGCCGGGGGCGTTCTTCGGCGGCTGGGTTGCCGACCGGATCGGGCGCAAGAAAATCCTGGTCAGCGCGGTGCTGCTGTTCGGGCTGTTTTCCCTGAGCACCGCCTTTGTCGACAGCTACTCAAGCTTGTTGCTGGTGCGTTTCCTCACCGGCCTGGGCCTGGGCGCCGCGTTGCCCAACCTGATCGCCCTGTGCGCCGAAGCGGTGACCGAGCGCAACCGTGGCACGGCCATCAGCGTGATGTACTGCGGGGTGCCGCTGGGGGGAGCATTGGCCGCGGTAGTGGCGATGTTTTCCAGTGAGCACTGGCAGACCACGTTTATCATCGGCGGCCTGGCGCCCTTGCTGGCCGTGCCGTTGATGATCCTGCTGCTGCCTGAATCCAGCGCCTTTCGCCAACAACTCGACCACACGCACGGCGCCCGCCCCTCCACCGGCCAGGCGCTGTTCGGCGAAGGCCGCGCCCGCACCACACTGGCCTTGTGGCTCAGCTACTTCTTCACCCTGACCGTGATGTACATGCTGCTTAACTGGCTGCCGTCGCTGTTGCTGGAACAGGGTTTCAGCAAACCCCAGGCGGGCATGGTGCAGATGCTCTTCAATATCGGCGGCGCCCTGGGTTCGCTGCTCGGCGGCGTGTTGCTGGACCGCTGCAATGCCCTCAAAGTGGTGCTGTCGGTGTATGCCGGGTTGCTGGCGGCGCTGGCCGGGGTGGGGTTGTCGGTGGGCATCGTGCCCATGGCCATCGCCGGCTTTGCCGCCGGCTTGTTCGTGATGGCTGCGCAGTTGGTGCTGTACGCCTCGGCACCGCCCTCCTACCCCACGTCGGTGCGTGCCACCGGCGTCGGTGCCGCCGTGGCCGTTGGCCGCCTGGGTTCGGTGGCCGGCCCCCTGGCGGCCGGGCAACTCCTCGCCGCCGGCGCCGGCACCGCGGGGGTACTGCTGGCGACGTCCCCCGGGGTGGTGATTGCCGCACTGACCATCATCAGCGTGATGGTGCGTAAGGCGCCAACTAGAACTTATGCAGCCAATTGAGCACCAGTTTGTTGCCCTCGGTGCGGTTTTCCGCCTGCTGTTCAAAGTAAGCGTTTACCGATAGCACATCTTCCTTGCTGAACGCATAGATCAGGCCTGGGCCAATGGCCCAGACCTTCTCCCGGCGCCCGCTCACGGCGTGTCCATCGACCTGGGTGTCGGTGATTTGCTTCAACCAATAGCCGTTGACCCCCACGCTCAGTTGCTGGCTCAAGGCATATTGCAGCGTCAGGTTGGCATGCAATGCCTGGCCGGCCTGGGTATCGGAAACATCCCCAAAGCCTGCCTGCGGATCATCATTCTTGCCATTCCACAGGTACATGAAGCGCCCGCTCGCCGACCATTTCGGGCTGAACCAGTACGTCGCCGCGTAATACGGGTTGAATGACCAGAAGTTGCTGCCGGGGTTGATCGAGCGATTGCGGTCATAGGCCCCCACCGGGATCGAGACATCAGCCTCGACACGCTGGGTCAACAGCGGGCTGCCATCAGCGCGGTTCAGGGTTGGCAGTTGCAGGAAGGCACCGACAGTCAGGTCACCGAAGCCAGCACGGGAACTCAGCGCCGCATTGTTCAACCCATCGTCGACATTCACATGGGCCAGCGAGGTGTTGATCAGGGTGAATCCGGGCATCGCGCCATTGGCCAGGGGTTGGCCGACGTAGATGATCTGCGTGGTAGGCGCCACCACTTCCACGTCCTGCTTGGGCAGCGCCAGCTTGTTGCCGTTGGCATCATTGAAGCGGCTGGCCCGGGAGTACGTCAGGTATTCCTCCAGGTACCAGCCCGGGCCGGCCGGGGCCGGTGAGCCGTCGTAGAAACTGGTGCTGCCGAGGTTGAGTCCGGGCAGGTCGTAAGCGTGTGCAATCGGTGACAGTGCGACAAAAGTCGTGGCCGCAACCGTCCGCAAGATAGGCTTGAGCATCTTGTATGTCCTGTATTTTTGTTGTTGTTCAAGACCCCCGGCACGGTGGATCCGCGCCGGGGTTTACCGCTGTTGCAACCCCTACACGTAGGTCGCCGCCAACCCGCCGTCCACCGGCAGATTGACCCCGCTGACCCAGCGCGCGGCGTCCGAGCAGAGGAAGGCAATCACCGCCGCCACTTCATCGGCCAGGGCTGGACGGGTCATGCGCTGGCTGTCCTCGGCCACCCGCTGCGGCCCGAGCATGCTGACGAAATCGCCGAGAATCGGAGTAAACACCGGCCCCGGCGCCACGCAGTTGATACGCACCGAGTGATCGCGAAACCAGCCCTGGGATTGTTGGAAGCTCCACACGATCAGCGCTTCCTTGAAGTACTGATAACAGCTGGCCGGCTCCACCGGATTGGCCGCCAGCCACTGCTGCCCGGCCTCGAAGCTGGGCGTCTCGGCCAGGGCCTTGTGCAGCGCCAGCCGTTGCGGCCATTGCGCGCCGAGCACCGAGGCAACATTGACGATGCTGCCGCCCGCCGGCATGCGTGGCAGCAACGATTGAGTCAGGTGCCGCAGCCCCAGGTAATTGACCGTGGCCACCGCTTGCACGGGCGCCGTACCGGGCACCCCGGCGATGTTACACAGCCCGTCGACCCGCGATGGCAGGCGCGCCACCAGTGCATCAATGCTGGCAGGGTCACCCAGGTCAGCCTGGAAGAAGCCATCCAGGGTCAGTTGCGGTTCATGGCGATCAACACCGATCACCGTAGCGCCCTGGAAGCGCGCGAGCCGCGCCAGTTCGGCGCCAATGCCTGAGGCGACGCCGGTGACAATCAGGGTTTTGTTGTGCAGGTTCATGTTCAAGCCCTCTTATTTTTGTATAGGCGTGGGTGTATCAAATCGATGAGCCAGGGCTCAGAACGACCACGGCTCAGAACGGATAGACGGGCGGAGTATTTTTCACCGTGACCCACTGCCACTGGCTGTACTCGTCCCAGTCGGCCGGCCCGCCGACGCTGCCGCCATTGCCGGAGGCACCGCGCCCGCCGAACGGGTTGATGCATTCGTCGGCCACGGTCTGGTCGTTGATGTGCAGCAGGCCGCAGTCCAGCCGCTCGCCGATGGCCATGGCGCGCCCGACCGAGGGCGAGATGATGGCGGCCGAGAGGCCGTACTCCGTGCGGTTGGCCAGTTCGATAGCCTCCTCGTCGGTGGTAAAGCTGACCACCGTGGCCACGGGGCCGAACATCTCTTCCTCAAAGGCGCGCATGCCCGGGCGCACGCCACTGAGCACGGTGGGCTGGTAGAACAACCGGTCATAGTCGCCACCCGCCTCCAGCCGTGCACCGGCCTGCAGGCTGTCGCTGACGATCTCGTGCACGCGCTGCAATTGCCGTTGGTTGATCAACGGGCCGAGCGCCGCTTCACCCCGGGCGGCGTTGCCCACGGTGAGCGCCCGGGCCTTGTCCACCAGCTTGCGGGTGAGGCTTTCGGCGATGGATTCATGCACGAGAATCAGCCCGGTCGCCATGCAAATTTGCCCCTGATGCAGCCAGGCGCCCCACGCAGCATTGCTCGCGGCCAGATCGAGGTCGGCGTCTTCGAGAATGATCAGCGGGTTTTTGCCGCCCAGTTCCAGCGCGACTTTTTTCAGCTGTCGCCCGGCCACTTCAGCAACTTTGCGCCCCGCCGCAGTGGACCCGGTGAACGCAATCATCCGCACATTAGGATCGCGGCACAGCGCTTCCCCCGCCGGCGCCGCGCCGGGCAACACCTGCAACAGGCCCTTGGGCAAGCCCGCCTCTTCGAACAGCCGGGCAATGAGAAACCCTCCGCTGACCGGGGTCTGCGGGTCGGGTTTGAGCACCACTGCATTGCCCGCCGCCAGCGCCGGGGCCACTGAACGCAGCGACAGCACCAGCGGAAAGTTGAACGGTGAAATCACCCCGACCACGCCGTGGGGCTGGCGCCGGGCATAGGACAGTCGGCCTGCTGCACTGGGCAGCACCACCCCGTAAGGTTGGGACAACAGCCCCGCCGCCTGATGCAGCAGCACAATCGCTTCGCGCACTTCGTGTTCGCCCTTGAATAACGCGCCCCCGGTTTCCCGGGCGACGTACAGCGCCAGTTCGGCGAAGGACCGCTGGGCCAGGTCCGCCGCCCTGCGAAACACCTCGGCGCGTTCCCGTGGGCCGAGTGCAGCCCAGGCCGGCTGCGCCAGGGCCGCGCTGCGGCAGGCGATGGCGATGTCGGCCGGGTTGGCCATGGCGCAGCGCATCAGGGGTTCGCCGGTGGCGGGTTCAATCACGTCAATCACAGATCCCGAAGCGGGAATCCAATCGCCGTTGAACAGGCATGCGGACGCGATGGCCCGCTGTAGAAAGGGGGTGGTTTCAGACACTGACATTGGCAACTCCCGGTTCTTGTAATTGTCATCGTCTGCACAAGGTGCAAACGCCGCATCAAGCGTTGAGCAAAGGCTGTGCCGCTTGCACGCAACGACGCGCATATAAACCGGCGAAGGCTCTGGGTCGAGGCCTGCCACGAAGCGTTCACACGCCTGGGGCGATCGCCCACAAAAAACCCGGGTTCTGCCACTTGTTCAATTGATAAGGTTATGTTTTATAACTATCTGAGCAATTGCTCATATCGATCACTCGCTTTGCAGGGGCATAACAATGACTAATCCCCACAGCGCGCTACGCGACGACCGGGTGGCCACCGCGCCCTACCCTCCGCGTGGCGACAGTCGCCAACTCAGTGACAGCAGCTCGCCCACCACGGCGGAACTGGCCGACTGCCTGTTCTTTTCCCCTGAAGATGGGCGCATCTGGCTCAACGATCAACGCATGTTGTTGCTGCACAGTTCGTCGTTCGGCGCCCTGCGCGCCGAGGTCATCGAGCGCCTGGGACTGGACCAGGCTCGGGGTCTGTTCACCCGCACCGGTTATGCCTCCGGCGCCCGGGATGCGCGCTTGATCCGCGAGCGTTGGCCGCAGGCCGATGCCGCCGCTGTGTTTCGCGCCGGCACACACCTGCACACCCTGGAAGGCATGACCAAGGTCGAACCGCTGCACTTCAAGTTCGATGCCGACTCAGGGTTCTATGAAGGGGAATTTCTCTGGCACCACTCGTGCGAAGCCGATGAACATGTAGGGGCCTACGGCATCGGCCAGGACCCGGTGTGCTGGACTGAAACCGGCTACGCCATCGGCTTCGTCAGTGGCCTCTTCGGGCAAATGGTGATTTTCCGCGAAGTGGAATGCCGTGGCATGGGCCATCGCCGTTGCCGCGTGATTGGCAAGACGGCCGAGCAATGGGGTGATGTCGAGCAGGACCTGCGCTACCTGAATGTGTCCCAGGCCGTCACCGGCCCTGCCGCCCCCACGCTCGCAGGCCCCGTGGGCAGCAGTGGCGGAACCCGCCAGCCCCAACCGTTGGTGGGCGCCAGTGCCGCGTTCAACGCGGCGATGCAAGCGCTGCAAAGGGTTGCACTGACGCCCGCGACGGTGCTGATCAGCGGTGAGTCCGGCGTGGGCAAGGAGATGTTTGCGCGCCAGCTGCACCAGCTCAGTCGTCGCCATGACAGCCCGTTTGTGGCACTCAATTGTGCCGCCATCCCGGATAACCTCGTGGAGGCCGAACTCTTCGGTGTCGAACGCGGCGCCTATACCGGCGCGACGCACTCGCGCCCCGGGCGATTCGAACGGGCCCAGGGTGGCACCTTGTTCCTGGATGAAATCACCAGCCTCAGCCTGCCCGGGCAAAGCAAGTTGCTGCGAGCCTTGCAGGAACGGGAAATCGAACGGGTCGGCGGGGTGCGCGGGATCAAGGTGGATGTGCGCGTGGTCGCCGCCACCAATATCGACCTGCGTAAAGCCGTGGCAGACGGGAGCTTTCGCGAAGACCTGTTCTACCGGCTGAACGTATACCCCATCGCCCTGCCCCCGCTGCGTGAACGCCGGGACGACATCCCGCTGCTGATCAATGCGTTCCTGACGCGCTTCTGCCAAGACTACGCCCGGACCCCGGCAGGCCTGACCATGCGCGCCCTGAAGACATTGCTGCGCTACGACTTCGCGGGCAATGTGCGCGAGCTGCAAAACCTCATCGAACGCGGCCTGATCGCCAGCGACGAAGGCCAAGCCATTGACTTGGGGCATCTGTTTCGCAACGAACCGATGCCCGCCGAGCCCTATGGCCTGAACGACCAAGGCAGCCTGTCAAATACCGGGCAGGCGCCCCGCTCGACGCTGCTGGATACCCTCGACCAGTTGGACCAGGGGTTTTCCATCGAAGGCCTTGAATCGCGCCTGATCAATGAAGCGTTGCAACAAAGCGCCGGCAACCTGGCCGCGGCCGCCAGGCTCGTGGGGCTCAGCCGGGCTCAATTTGCTTACCGTATGAAGAAGCATCAGCGGCAAACCCCTTGAATGGCAATGAGTGCTTTAAAAGCTTTACCCAATTAAGTATTTTGCAGGGGTCTGGGGCCAACACGCGCCCCTCTTTTAATTCGTGACAAGGATCTCCTGTGAGCGGACTGCGTGAACGTCAGAAAGCCGAGCGCCGGCAAGCTATCAGTAAAGCCGCGATCGAACTGTTTGAGCGCCAGGGTTTCCAGAACACCACCATCGAACAGATCGCCAGCCAGGCCGGGGTGTCGCCGCCGACGGTGTTCAAGTACTTCGGCAACAAGCAGGAAATCATCTTGGAGATCCTGCACCACGCCGATCAACGCGCGATCACCGACACCCGCAGCCTGATCCACAAAATAGACGACCCGGTCGAAGCGCTCTGCCACTTGGAACGCCTGCTCACGGGCTATGCCCTGGAAGTCATGCACCCCAGCCTGTGGCGTGAACTGCTGCCGCTGATCCTGTTCGGTGGCAGCAACGAACTGCCCGCGGGTTATCGGGCCATGAACGATGCGCTCAGGGCCGAAATCAGCGAACTGCTTCGGGAATTGCAACGGGCCGGCAAGCTGCGCCCGCAACTCGATGTGGAGTTGGCCGCGTTCCTCTTGAATGACTACTCGCACCTGCAACTGTTCAGACTGGTGAACCAGGAACACCCGGATATCGACGCGCACTCAACCCAGGTCAGGCGTATCACCGAGCTGCTGTTCTACGGCATGCAGGCCTGACAGCTTCTGGGGTCGGGCCTCAGTAAAAGCGATAGCAACGAATCATCACCTGGTCGGCGCACGGATAATGCACCAGGCCGATAAAACTTGATCGGGTGAGCCAGTCCAACCGCCCCCTGGGCACCTGGAACACCGGGGTGCAGGTGCAGCGGTACTCCGTCTCAGGAATCGGCCACTGACCATCGCGCTCCAGCTGGCGCCCGTCCTCAGTCATGCTCAGCACACCCCGGTTACGGATGTTGATCACCTCGCCTTCGTCGGTCCTAACGCTGTAGCGGGCATCCAGTTGACCGATGCCATCCTGGCGCAAAAGAAAAAAATCTTCTCCGCCCGCCAGGACCTGGCCGCTGATGCCGACTCCATCGAAATCCCCGCCCAGAATCGGGTAGTTACAGCGCAGACCTTCAACGCTGTCGCCCAGCATCACACCTGGCCCTATCGCGACGCGAAGGGTCAGCACCCGCTGCAAGTTCGGGGCAATGTCCATCCGTTCAGTCATGGCAAGCTCCAAGCCCGGCGCGCACGCACCGGGCCACACTGATCAGCGGTTGCTCTTGATGGCGGTCCACGTGCGGGTACGGATGCGCTCCACGGCGGCCGGAATCGGCTCCAGGGCAAACAGGGTCTTGCGCGCTTCGTCCGGCACATACATGTTGGGGTCGTTACGGATGCTGGCGGCCACCAGCGCGGTGGCGTCCTTGTTCGGGTTGGGGTAGCCGATCTTGTTGCTGATGCGCGCAATCACGTCCGGGCGCAGGATGTAATTGATGAACGCATGGGCCTCCGCCAGATCGGGGGCCTTCGCCGGGATCATCATCACGTCCGACCACATCGGCGCGCCTTCCTTGGGCAGTGCCATCTCGACCTTGACGCCCTTGCCAGCGGCATCTGCCAGTCGTGTGGCCAGTGCGATACCGCCGGACCAACCCACGCCCACACAGATATCACCGTTGGCCAGGTCCATGCCGTAGCGCGACGAGTTGAAGTAACTGACGTAAGGGCGAATCTTCATCATCACGGCCTGGGCTTGCACATAGTCCTCACGCTTCTGGCTATTAGGATCGAGGCCCTTATAGTGCAAGGCAATCGGCAGGATCTCGTTGCCGGCGTCGAGGAAACCCACGCCACAACTGGCGAGCTTGGCGAGGTTTTCTTCCTTGAAGATGATGTCCCAGCTGTTCATCTGCACGTCGGGGCCGAGGGCTTTGCGCACCTTGTCGACGTTGTAGCCGATCAGCGTGGTGCCCCACAGGTAAGGTGCGGCGTAGCGATTGCCTGAGTCACCTGCGGTTTCCAGGGTTTGCATGAATTGCGGGTCCAGGTGCTGCCAGTTCGGCAACTGCTTGCGGTCCAGCGGCTGCACGGCACCGGCCGTGATCAAGCGTCCCAGGTTGGCGGAGCCGGGAAACACCACATCATACCCGGAGTTGCCCGTCAGCAGCTTGGACTCCATGGTTTCGACGCTATCGAACACATCGTAAATCGGGCGAATGCCGGTTTCCTCCTGGAAGCTCTTGAGCACTTCGGGTGGCAGGTATTCGATCCAGTTGTAGATCCGTACGGTTCGTTCTTCAGCCAGGCAAACACCACTGATGAGCAACGAGGCGACAGTGCCCAGCACGGTGTTACGCAAAAATCTGTTCATGATCAAAACACTCCAGCGCGGCCGCGATGGCTCGCAGCACTTAATAGCGGTAGGTGAAATACAGTTCCAGCGCACTGAACATCTGGTCGTTGCCGAACACCTGTTTGGCGGCGGCCAGTGGCTTGACCCAGTTGTACGACAGCGACGTATAGAACGACGGCGTGGGTGTCCAGTCGAGGAAAACCACACTTTCGTCAGCAAAGCGCCGATCACTGACCGGTGCGCCCATGTAGTTTTTCTCGTCCAGCCAGAACTGATAGTGAATCGCGCCGAGGGTCAGGGTTTCGTTGAGGTGGGTCTTGAGGGAGAACTGCTGGACGTTTTCGTTGCTGTTGAACAACAGGTAGTTGCCGACCACGTCCCCGACCAGCCACGTGCTCCAGTCGACGAAGCCTTTGCTCAGTGGGTCCCAGGCTTTTTGCCGGTTGTCGGTGAGGTTGTCGTCGCCGGAAAAGCTCGCGTAGCGGTAGCCAAGGACCGGCGTCAGCGGCAAGGTGTTGAAGGCATAGTCGGCCTGGGCATACCAGGCGTTGGCATCGTAGTCGACCCCCTCGCCGCTGCCGCGCTCCAGCGCGTACTCGGCATTCAGCGTCAGCGCCTGTACACCGGGCACCTTGGCGTTGAGTGCCCGCAGGTTGTACACCTGCATCCCGTCCCGGCGGCGCGGGAGCGTACTGCCTCTGGGGCCAAGGGCATTGACCTTCATGGCCATGGCGCCGAGCGTCACCTGGTCATCAACGTTGTAATCCACGTTGACGCCGGTCATGCGGAAATCGCCCAAGTCATCATCGGTGCGTAAGGTGAAGGCCTGGGACTTCAGCGCGCCATGATCCCAGGCAAGGATCGCCGAATCCTTGAAGGCGGTTCGCGGGCCGAGCCAGTAGGCGCCATCCTTGTACTGGTCGAGGTTACCGTCCATGACGATGAACCCCGTACCGATCATGTAGTTCTGGCGGCCGGCGGTGAGCGTCCACTCGCCGGCGCGAAAACCGCCGTAGAGTTCTTCGGCTGCGGCCTTGCCATCGGAGCTGCGGCTGAAGCCACCCGCGTCGCCATCGCCGAAGGTGCTCGCTGCCACCAGGGAACCGCCCGCGAGCAGGCTAAAATCCGGTTGCAACGCATACTCGAGTTTGACCCCCGGTTTTACGTAGACCTCTTGCCAGTTGATCCGGGCGCCGCCGTTTTTACCGTTGCGCGCATCGACCTGGCCGCTGCCGAAGTTGACACCACGGGTAAACAACGTCGCCCCGCCTGCCGTGAGATTGACTTCGCCCTTGAGATCGCCGTCCTCAAAGGTGTAGCCCGCGAATGCGACGTGGGTGGTCAAGGGTAAGCCGACCGCCAACAGCGCTCGAGAGAAACGCTTGCTGAATACCATAAGAAGCTCCTGTGGAATTATTGTTGTTACAGGGCAGTCAATGGCGACGCAGGGCGCCGCCAACACTTGGGCAAGCCAGGTGAATAGAACGCAAAACTCTTATTTTTTGCCGTGGGTCAGTGGCTCAAGTGGGCGGCGATCGCGCGCAGCATGCGCACGCTGTCGGTATCGAACGGGCTGACCGCATCGGTGAGCGAAGATTGCTTGACGATCACTACGCCGGACGGCTTGTCGATGAACAGGTACTGGCCGTGAATACCCCCGGCCATCAGGGCCTGGCTGTGGTCGTTGAACACGTACCACTGGCTTCGATAGGACGCACCGGGCGTCCAGTGGGAGAACTCGGCATTTTGCGCGTAGACCGCCGGATCCGCGCCGGCGGTGATACGGGCCAGCGTCTCGGGCGACAGCAGCTCAACGCCGTCGTGGCGACCGTTGTTGGCCAGCAGGCGACCGAAACGCGCCATGTCTCTCAAGGTGGCGCTGAAGCCCGCTCCGGCCACGTTACGGCCCCAGGGATCGGCCAGGAAATAGCCGTCGCGTTCGCACCCCAGGCGCCCCCAGACCTCCTCCAGCATCTGACTGCACGCCTTGCCCGAGGCACGCTCCATGACCCACGCCAAGGCTTCGGTGGTGGCCGTCACATAATGGAAAAACCTACCGTGGCTGCCGCGCTTCTTGAGGGAGGGCAAGTACTGGTACAACGATTCGAACTGCGCGTACTGCGCCGGTGCCGGTTGAAAGCCGCAGGCATAGCCGTACTGCGAGCTTTCTGAATTGGGGTCGTCATACACTTCGCTGTAGTCGATGCCCACCGCCATGTCGAACAATTGGCGCACCGTGGCATCGCCAAACGCGCTGCCCGCCAGTTCAGGCACGTAGTAAGCGGCCGGCCGCTCGGGCTTGAGCACACCGCGCGTCACCAGCTGTTCACCCAAGGTACCGATCAGCGACTTGGTTACCGAGAACATGATATGCCGGTCACAGGCGTGCTGACCGTTGAAGTAACGCTCGAACAACACCGTGTCACCCTGCATCACCAAAAAGGCGTCGGTCTGGCTGGCGACAAGGTGCTCGATCACACGGATGCCCAGCCCGCTCTCACTGTCGAAACACAGTTGATCCAGAGCGCGGGGAGCCTCCTGGAGCTGAGCGGTAGGCCCTGGCCCCGCCGACACATCAATGCTGGGGCGCAGTCGCGCCAGATGACGGAAGCCCCACTGATTGAAGGGCGCGCGCATCCAGTTGTTCCACGTTACCCGGTGTTCCAGCGCGGCCGGAAAACCCTGCATCAGCAGCGGGGCCACGCGAGTGGCCAATGAAGACTCATTGGCCTCGACGTAAGAAGTCGCAAGGGAGAATTGGGCTTTATGACTCATCGGGATAACCCTGAAGATGACTCTGCATGAAGCAGATGCAGAGAAATAATTACCCCATATAATATTTTAGTCAATAAAACTTTTTACCAAAAAAACAAATTTTGCTGCACGCTTGGATAAGCTCTACGCCGTCCTGATAAGCCCCTGCAACAGGGTCAAATTTTGAAATGCCCCATGCCTACCGATCCCATGCACCTCATCGACGGTCTTGCGCCCCTGCTGCGCCTGCCCGGCGCTGAACCGCATTCCCGCGTCGTAGGGCAGCGGCAGGTGTGACACGTCCCCCAGCAGCGGCCCAAGGTCACGCTTCTGCCGGACGATCCCGGATACAGAGAGCCTGCCAAAGCCCATGCCGTGGTACCTCTGCTGCCGATGGATACGCGGATTGATGCACTGAAAACTGCGCACATAAGAACTGGATCGGAGTGTTTTCAGGGAGGTGCGCAGCAAAAGTCATAGAACGACTTTTTCTGGACGAAAAAAATGGACCTCTTTTCAGAGGTCCATTCTTAATATGTGGAGCGGGAAACGAGACTCGAACTCGCGACCCCGACCTTGGCAAGGTCGTGCTCTACCAACTGAGCTATTCCCGCGTCTTGGTGGTGCGCATTCTATAGAAATATCAGAACCCGTCAACCCCTTGATTCAAAAAAGTTTTATTTCTTTTCAATGGTGGTGCGCAGATGCGGCCAGGCGGCGCGCAGATACTGGAGCATGGACCACAAGGTTAGGCCGGCGGCGATGAGCAGCAAGGCGTAGCCGCTCAAGACCCAGAAAGAGAAATCCGACGGGTTGGCCAGCAGAATCACCAATGCGAGCATCTGCGCAGCGGTTTTCCATTTGCCCATGTTGGAGACGGCAACGTGGGCGCGGGCGCCGATTTCTGCCATCCATTCGCGTAGGGCCGACACCACGATCTCGCGGCCGATGATCACCGCGGCCGGTAGGGTCAGCCACAGGTTGCCGTGTTCCTGAACCAGTAGGACCAGGGCGACGGCCACCATGAGCTTGTCGGCCACAGGGTCGAGGAACGCGCCGAACGGCGTGCTCTGCTCCAGCCGACGTGCCAGGTAGCCATCGAGCCAGTCGGTGGCGGCGGCAAACGCAAACACCGAGCTGGAGGCCATATGACTCCATTCGTACGGCAAATAGAACAACAGAATGAAAATGGGGATAAGCAGGACGCGTAGAACGGTGATCAGATTAGGGATATTCATCGGCACAACTGGCTACGAGGTGGAAAGGGCATTCTATTCGCTATGCAGGTTCGCATAAATCAACTCAGCGAGCTTTTTACTGATACCGGGTGCTTTGGCTATTTCGTCAATGCTGGCACGGGACAGCTCCTGCAAGCCACCAAAATGTTTTAGCAAGTCGCGACGCCGTGTCGGCCCAACCCCCGCCACCCCTTCCAGGGTTGACGTTCGCCGGGTTTTACCACGGCGGGCGCGGTGGCCGGTAATGGCGAAACGGTGGGCTTCGTCGCGGATCTGCTGGATCAAATGCAGCGCAGGCGAGTCACCCTTCAAGGTGAACTCGTGGGCGGCATCATTCAAGTACAACGTTTCGAAACCGGCTTTGCGTGTGGCGCCCTTGGCCACGCCGAGCAGGATCAGGTCGGGCACGGCCAGTTCGTTGAGCACGTCGCGAGCCATCGACAGCTGGCCTTTGCCACCGTCCACCAGCAGGATATCGGGCAGTTTGCCCTCGCCGTCCTTCAGCTTGCTGAACCGCCGCGTGAGGGCCTGGTGCATGGCTGCATAGTCATCGCCAGCGGTGACACCTTCAATGTTGTAGCGCCGGTAATCGGATTTGATCGGCCCTTCCGGCCCGAACACCACGCAGGAGGCCACGGTGGCCTCGCCGCTGGAGTGGCTGATGTCGTAGCACTCCAGGCGCTGTGGGGGCTCGTCCAGGTTGAGAACTTCGGCCAGGGCGTCAAAGCGTGCTGCGACATGCTGTCGATTGGCCAGGCGTGCTCCCAGGGCCTGTTCGGCATTGGTCACGGCCAATTGCTGCCAGCGCGCTCGGGTGCCGCGTACGCGGTGGCTGATGTCCAACTCGCGGCCGCGCAGTTCGTGGATCGCCTCGATCAGCGTGGGGAAGTCTTCATGCACCACGTTGACGATCAGCTCCGCTGGCAGGTCGCGCTCGGGGCTGCTGACGTAGTACTGGCCAAGGAACGCCGCCATGACTTCGGCGACCTCCTCGTCGATACCGGTCTGCGGGAAGAAATTCTTACTGCCCAACACCCGCCCGCCACGCACGCTGATCAGGTGCACACAGGCACCGCCCGGGTTGACGAAGGCTGCGATCACGTCCACGTCGCCGGAGCCGCCTTCCATGCTCTGCTGGTCCTGCACGCGACGCAGCAGGGAGATCTGGTCGCGCAGTTCGGCGGCCTTCTCGAAATCCAGGGTGCTGGCGGCTTGCTCCATGGCGCTGGAGAGTTCGTCGGTGAGCGCATTACTGCGTCCTTCGAGGAACATCACCGAATGGCGCACATCCTCGGCGTACTCGGCCGGTTCAACCAGGCCCACACAGGGTGCCTTGCAGCGTTTGATCTGGTACTGCAGGCACGGCCGGGTGCGGTTCTTGTAGAAGCTGTCTTCGCACTGGCGCACAAAAAAGGTCTTTTGCAGCAGGCTAAGGCTTTCGCGGATCGCGCCGGCGCTCGGATAGGGCCCGAAATACTTACCCTTCGACTTCTTCGCGCCACGATGAATGCTCAGGCGTGGGAAATTACCGTCGGATAAATACACGTAGGGGTAGGATTTATCGTCACGCAGCAGAATGTTGTATGGCGGCCGCCATTCCTTGATCAGCGTCTGCTCGAGCAGCAACGCCTCGGTTTCATTAGCGGTGATGGTGGTTTCGACCTGGGCGATACGCGCCACCAGTGCAGCGGTCTTGGGCGCGAGACCGCTCTTGCGAAAGTAGCTCGCCAGACGGTTCTTCAGGTTCTTGGCTTTGCCGACATACAGCAGGCGCGCCTCACTGTCGAACATGCGGTACACGCCAGGGCGGCCACTGCAGGTCGAGAGGAAAGCACTTGGATCAAACAATGTGGTCATGTCAGGCGCTGGCGTCCACCATGCCGTGGCGCACCGCGAGCAGGGTCAATTCAACATCACTGCTGATGGCGAGCTTCTCGAAAATGCGATAGCGGTAGGTGTTGACGGTCTTGGGCGACAGGCACAGTTTGTCTGAAATCGTCTGCACCTTCTGGCAACCGACAATCATCAGGGCGATCTGGATTTCCCGCTCCGACAGCGCATCAAAGGGCGAGTCGCTGGTGGGCTGGAAGGATTTGATGGCCAGTTGCTGGGCAATCTGCGGACTGATGTAACGCTGGCCCGCAAATACCAGGCGAATCGCTTGCACCATCTCCGCCAGGCCTGCGCCCTTGGTCAGGTAACCGGCCGCACCCGCCTGCAACAGGCGTGTCGGGAACGGGTCTTCTTCACACACGGTCACCACCACGACTTTGATGTCCGGGTGGCTGCGCAACAACTTAGTCGTGGCGCCAAGACCACCGATACCGGGCATCTTGACGTCCATCAGCACCACATCGGGTTTCAACTCCCGGGCCTTGATCAGGGACTCTTCCCCGGACTCGGCCTGGCCGACTACTTGCAGGCCATCGATGTCAGCCAGCATTCGTGTAATGCCTGTACGAACGAGATCATGGTCATCGACTACTAGCACCCTAATCAAGCAGACACCTCGCGATATGGTCTTATAGGTTGCTGAACACCTTAGCAAAAAACCTAGGCGCAGACCTAGCTGCAAGCGTCATATATATAGCGTTAGCACACAGTAGCCGCCCAGTGTGGGCCGGGCGGCTCAATTTTCTGGGCAACAGGTCAGGAATTCCGGGGCTACGGCTTGGTTTTACCGTTAAGCGCCACACAATGCTCGGCAAGGCTAGACGTCAAACGACGGATTGCAGCCTGGTCTTCCTTGAACATCGCACGGTAGTCACCCAGCACTTTTTCTTCAATCTGGCTGAGATTCTCAAGTTGCAGGGGCGTGGTTTCACCGGTCAGCACGTACAACACGTCTACACCTCTTTCGGCGACACGCGACAAGTAGTCGGCTTTGGGCGCTCGCCCTCCGTTTTCGTACTTACCCTGTGCATTGGCTTCAACGCCGCCTATTTCACCAAATACTTTTTGCGACAGGCCAAGTCGCTCCCTTTCTTGTCTCAAACGCGAACTAATTCCACTCATTTGAATACGCATTCCTGTTTGACACGTTGAAGCGACAACAAGAAAGTCGCCTCCTGTACCCAGTATGCGCTTATTAAAATGGACCATAGGGATTAGCTCGATTGACAGGCACGCTCCATGCGCCAGAAGCAATCATCTTCACCCACAATGTTCAGCCCGCTGCGCTGATAGAGCTGCCTGGCAGGATTACTCTTGAACACCGTCAAGCGTAACAAACCCAAGAATTGAGCCTTGGCGGCCATCTGCTCCAACACCCAACTGCCCGCGCCCAGCCCGCGACACGCCTCGAGCATATGCAACTCGCGGATATAGAGCGCGCGACTGTCGCGGCTCAGGCTGATAAAGCCCAGCACGACGTCATCATTGCAGATCAGCCAGTTTTCACGGCCCGCCCAGGCAACATCAAAGCCATCGTTGGACCACACCAAGCCATATTGCACGTAGTAGCGGCTCATGGCTTCGAACGTCAACGTCCGCGCGAATGGCAGGTCGTGGTCCGTCGCCGCGCGTAAGTGGAACGCCATTTAGAGAGCTACCACTTGGCCAGCCCACACGGCGCCAACACGACGGGCAATCACCAGCGCGTCGCCAACACCGGGAGCGGCGGCCAGCAAACCGCCATCAGCCGCCCAGATGGCGCTGCGACCGGCGCAAACATAGCCCCCGGACGGGCCGCCATGGTTGGCCATCAACACCAGCAGGCCATGCTCAGCCGCATAGCCCTGGAGTAACGCGCTGTCCGTTGCGTAGCCGCCCTCGCTAACCAGCACGCCAGCGGCGTAGACAGTGGCGCCCGCCTCTGCCGCCAGGCGCGGATGACTGGCGTGTGAGAAGTCCGCGCACACGGCCAATGCTATCTGCTCATCCTCACACTCGAGGGCCGCACCGCCCTGGCCCGGGACGAACGCAACCTCTTCGCCTGGGTGCAAATGCTGCTTGGTATAGAGCGCCAGGGAGCCATCCGCGCCCAGTACCAGCGCGCCAATCAACACACCGGCATCGGGTGCGAGGCGGACAGGCATTCCCACTACCGCCGTTAATCGCAACGCCCGGGCTAGTTCACGCAGCGGCGCGAGGACTGGGTCATCTGGCGTAATCGCCAAACCGGCAGCCAATGACGGCTCGTACCCGGTCAACGAAAGCTCGGGAAATACAAGTAATTGCACGTTATGCTCGGCCGCCACGTGCATGAACGCCAGGTGCCGTTCGATATTGGCCGGCACATCACCCGCAATGGAAATGGATTGAGCCGCAGCAAGGGTCAGGGCAGTCATGGTCGCGTCCAAGCAATTATTGTCGAAGTGTTACAAGCATATCCCGGCCGATAGCAGTAAGTACCCCGGCACGATAGAAATTTCTGATTGAATCCCCCCGTGTGCCTCTAGTAAGCTGCCCCCATCATTTGGAGACATACCGTGTTGCAACTCACCCACACTCACGTTTGCCATGCTGCCAGCGCCCCGCGCCCGGTATCGGCTACCCGTGTGAACGGTTCGAGCGCTGCGGTATGCTTTTATTTTGGGTATTGGTTTAGCCACTGGCGCGCCTGATACCTGAAATCGGCGCCCACTACTCAAGGGGTCGCCTACCAGAGAAATCTAACCCCCGGTCGGCTCCCCGACCGGGGGTTTTGTTTTTTCAGGCCTCCATCAATTTTGCAAGAACACTTAAAGGACTCACGACATGAACTACGCCACCTATTACCGCTACGACACTTCCACTGCATGGCGATTTAGCAAGCTCCGTTCGGGACAGCCTGCCGCCTCCGATCGGTCACCTATTGGTGGCAAGCCAACACACGCAGCCGATACGGCCAATTGTCGAACACCCCAGTAGGGCAGAGCGCGCGGGAATAGCCCGCCGCTTGCCCAGGAAGCCTTGAATATGAACACTGCCATTGCCGCCCTGCCCCTCTCTGCCCTGACCAGCGCCAATGAAGCCCTGACCCAGCGCCTGCCCAGTTCCCTTGATTTAAAGCTCAAGCTGCCGCTCAGCCCGTTCCTCAACGAGCAGGTCCATGCCCATCGCCAAGCCGTACGCGGCATCCTCAATGGCGACGATTCACGTTTGCTGGTGATTGTCGGCCCGTGCTCGATCCATGATCCGGAAGCGGCCATGGAATACGCGCGCAACCTGAAGAAGCTCGCGCTTGAAGTCAGCGACCAGATGCTGCTGGTGATCCGCGCCTACGTCGAAAAACCGCGCACCACCATCGGCTGGAAAGGCCTGGCCTACGACCCTCATTTGGATGGCAGCGATGACATGGCTGCCGGACTTACGCTGTCGCGCGAACTGATGCGCGAAATGCTGCGCCTGGGCCTGCCAGTAGCCACCGAGCTGCTGCAACCCATGGCCGCCGGCTACTTCGATGACCTGCTCAGTTGGGTCGCGATTGGCGCGCGCACCACCGAATCGCAGATCCACCGCGAAATGGCCAGCGGCCTGGGCATACCCGTGGGTTTCAAGAACGGCACCGACGGCGGCGTGGCGATAGCCTCTGACGCGATGCGCTCGGCCTCACACCCGCACCGCCATTTCGGCGTCGACAGCCAGGGCCACCCGGCGATCATCCAGACCCCGGGCAACCCCGATACTCATCTGGTACTGCGCGGCGGTCACCGTGGGCCGAACTACGATGCGCAAAGCATGGCGCAGGTGAAACACGACTTGGCCAAATCCAAGGTGGCGGCGCGGATCATGGTCGACTGCAGCCATGCCAACAGCGGCAAGGATCCGTTGCGTCAACCGGCCGTATTCAACGACGTACTGGAGCAACGCCTGCAGGGCGACACCGCGCTGATCGGCATGATGCTCGAAAGTCATCTGTTCGAAGGTTGCCAGCCGTTGAGCGCGTCCATGAAGTACGGCGTGTCAGTGACCGATGGTTGCCTGGGCTGGAGCAGCACCGAGCAACTGCTGCGCAGTGCGGCGGAGCGGTTGCGCGGACAACGAAACATCACTGACTGATGAAGATCGATGTGTGGGAGCTGTCTTGCCTGCTCCCACATTTGATCAATGCTCGGTTCAGAGACGTGGGTACAACGCCTCATCAAACTGCTCAAGTTTCGGAAACACCAAGGGCTGCTCATCCGCCAATCCTTGCCGCCGTATCTCATACCCCAGCAGGAAATCCTGGTGCGCCTCAGCGCTGATATACGGAGCGTGCCACGCCACAAACGGCGCCAATACGTCATAGCCCCCATACGCCAGCATCCCGCGCAGAATCGGTCGCAACATATCCGCGCGCCCTAGCCGAACATATGCTCAGGCCCTCCCAAGGTGACCGTGAGCAGCGCCCGGCCCTCTTCGTTGGCGGCTTTGCCAGTACCTTCGGCGATGGGATCACCTCGCGCACCGGGCTGGCGAATAAGGGGGCGGCATCGTACCTGCGGGAATCAGCCTGCGCCGGTCACTCCCTGGATTACTTCGGGCATATCCGCCAGGACCTGTTCACCCTCGGCGCCCTGCTGCCCCCCCCAGCGCGCAAATGTTGAGCGATGCGCTGGATGCCGACCTGGCACGCGCCCATACTCGTGACCTGGGGTAAAGAGTCCTTTTCGGATTCGGCGGTTTTTCCAGAGGAACGACGAGCGGATACTCGACTCCATTGTTTACACCCCTTCAGGAGTTACTGATGTCTATCCCAACGCAAAACGTTCCGGCCTTCGGCCTAGGCACCTTCCGCCTGCAAGGCCAGGTGGTGATCGATTCGGTCAGCACCGGCCTGGAACTGGGCTACCGCGTCATCGACACCGCGCAGATCTATGAGAACGAAGCAGACGTCGGACAAGCCATTGTCGACAGCGGCATACCGCGCGATGAGCTGTTTATAACCAGCAAAATCTGGATCGCCAATTTCGCCAAAGGCAAGCTGATTCCAAGCCTGCGTGAAAGCCTGAGCAAACTGAAAACCGACTATCTGGACCTCACCCTGATCCATTGGCCATCGCCGGAAGACCAGGTGCCTGTCGCCGAATTCATGGGCCAACTGCTTGAAGCCAAACGCCTGGGCCTGACCCGCCAGATCGGCATCTCCAACTTCACCGTCGACCTGATGAAGCAAGCGATTGCCGCCGTTGGTGCCGAGAACATCGCCACCAACCAGATCGAGATGCACCCCTACCTGCAAAATCGCAAGGTCGTGGATTTTGCCACCGCTAACGGTATCCAGATCACCTCATACATGACCCTGGCCTACGGCGAAGTGCTCAAAGACCCGGTGATTGAGCAAATCGCCGAGCGCCATCAGGCTACCCCGGCGCAAGTGACGTTGGCCTGGGCCATGCAACTGGGCTACGCGGTCATCCCATCGTCGACCAAACGTGCCAACCTGGAAAGCAACCTCAAGGCCTTGCAACTGACCTTGAGTGCGGCCGACATGGCGCAGATTGCCGAACTGGAGCGCGGCCATCGCCTGACCAGCCCGAAAGGTATCGCGCCACAGTGGGACTAGGCCACAGGCGCGCGCGATAACTCCCGCAGCCAAGGCAAAACCCGCAGGCCGGTGGTGGCTGCGGGTGGGTCGATGATGTCCATGAAGTGTTCGAGGTTGACGTTATCCGGCATGCCGGGCAGCCGTACCAGCACCGCCGGCGTTGCATCGGCGGGGGTGTTCAGATCCAGGCTCAGGTCCTGGTGATCGTAGACCAGCACATGATGTGCCTGGGGTTGGGGCCCGCAAGCGTGGACCGCCAGCCCCGCACTGATGATCAGCACGTCAAAAGGTTGGGCCGGGATAGCAGTGAGTAGCTGGACCTCTTCGAAGGTCTGCACCGGTACGATCCGGTGATACCCCAACTGGTTGAGCATTTTCTCGATGTACAGGCGTTGCAGGTGCTGCTCATCGGCAATCAGGATAGTCAGTGCTTTGTTTGGCATGGCAAACCCCTGGGCAGGCAGTGCTCGTCAGTGAGCGAGGCCCATTTTCCAGACATATACCGAAGACAAAATCAGGCTTATTACCCTTCCATGTAGGCGTTCTCCCAAATCCGCCGAATGGCTATCCAGCTCAGTCAAGCCTGCTTGCTGTGCTGGCTCAGGCTGTGGTGCAAACCATCGATGGCCGCGTCCAGCGCCTGTATCGCAGGCGCCAATGCCTGGTGGTCATGTCTTTCACACGCCCCTTCCAAGGCTTCGCAACAGGCGACCAAACTGTGGGCCTTGACCATGCGAGCGCCCCCTTTAACGCGATGAGCCAGGTCATGCAACTTGGCGATATCCGCGTGATCTTTCAGCGTCGACAACAGCACGCGATCGTCTGCAAGACTGATGAGCAATGGCATCAGTAACTCGTTAAGCGCGGCAGTGTCACCGCCTGTCAGCGCAGTCAGCGTACTCAGGTCGTACACCGACTCGACCTCACCCTTCACGGCTGCTGCGGTGCGAGGAGCCAGCGCCGCACGCAAATCATCAAGGCCGGTCGGTTTGAACAGGCAACCATCCATGCCCGCCTGCCTGCAGCGCTCGGTTTCCTCCGGCTGGGCGTTGGCGGTGAACCCCAGCAGCAGGCACGGCACCAGACCACGCTGACGCTCTTGGGCACGGATATCACGTGCCAGCGTGTAACCGTCCATAACCGGCATATTGCTATCAGTGATGACGCCATCAAAATGCCCGGCCTGCCACAGTGCAAAGCCCTCGGCGCCATCTTCGGCCGTGACGATGTGATGCCCAAGGAAGCTCAGTTGACGAGTCAGTAACAAACGGTTGGCCGGGTAGTCGTCGACCACCAGAAGGTTCAACGCCTGCGTCGGTGGAACACCTGCGACGGAAGTCGAAACCCGTGCTGCGCGGGTCAACGCCAGCGCCAACGTCACGTCCACCCGCGTCCCCTTGCCCAGCACACTGCTCAAGTGCAGTTGACCGCCCATCATCTCGCACAGGTTGCGACTGATCGCCAACCCGAGTCCGGAACCACTGCGCGCCGACTGGTCGTTGTTACTCCCCTGGATAAATGGGTTGAACAAACGCTGCTGATCTTCAGCACTGATGCCAACCCCCGTGTCTTCGACATACAACCGTAGGTTCAAGTGGTCCCCGGCCAACGCCGGGGCGCACTGGGCACCCAGGCGCACCTGACCGGTGGCGGTAAACTTGATGGCATTCCCCAGCAGATTGGACACCACCTGCTTGAAGCGCAAAGGGTCGATGAGCACCGGGCGGTCAATCATCGGATCGAGATCCACTTGCAGCTGCAAACCTTTGTCCCGCGCCAGCCCCTCAAACACACGCGCCACAGATGCCAACAACTCGTGGAGATTGGCCGGCGCGAGGGTCAGGGACAGGTGGCCGGATTCTATCTTCGCAATGTCTAGAATATCGCCGATCAATTCCAGCATGCTTCGGGATGCCATCGACGCCACCTCCAGCGCATCCTGATCGACGCGGCCCTGCTCGGCGTTTTTCTGGGCCAATTCGATCATGCCTATCACGGCATTCATCGGCGTGCGGATCTCATGGCTCATGGTCGCGAGGAATGTGGTCTTGGCACGGTTTGCCGAGTCTGCGTCCTCCTTGGCTGTCTGCAACTGGCTCAACAGCCGCTGGCGCTCGCTCACATCCACCCAACCTGCAATCATGCCTACAACGTGGCTATTGCTATCTCGGTACGGCAGCATCCACTGGTAGATGGTTAGCACACCGCCATCGGGAACCTTGAGTACGCGATCCTGGATCTGCGGCTCCCCCCGTGCCATCAAGCTCAAGTATTCGGCGTGGAACGACTGCGCCTGGGGCGGGTTGCCCGTATCGGTTTGCACCACGGTCTTGCCGATCACGTCCTCCAACTTAAAGCCAAATACATCGAGGTAAGCGTTATTACAGGCCATTAACCGGCCCTGGCGATCGCGCACGTAAATCGGGTGCGGAGTGCCGTCGATCAGAACGCTCATGAACCGCATCTGGTCGCTCAGGGCCCGTTCGGCCTGTGTGCGCTTGTGAATCAGGTTACGCAGGTAGAGCACCCAGCCCAGTGTGATCAGCAGCAGCAGCGCGGCCAGGCCAAACCCTTGGATAATCACGTTGCGATGGCTGATCCAGTAGCTGTCTTCGATGATGATCTCACTGCGCCAACGGTTGGTCAGTTCGTCCATTTCTTCAGGCGTGATACATAACAGCGCCTTTTCGAGGATCGAATACAGCTCCAGTTGGCTGCGATTGACACCGAAGGCAATGCGCGCTGGCTCCGTACCGACGGTGCTGGTGATACGCAAGCGATCACGGTAATGGCGCGCAATCATGTAGCGTGCACTGATCAGCGAAATAACGTTCGCATCGACGCTGCCCTTGGCGACCAGATCCATGGCCTGCTCGGGGTTCTCGACATTGACAAACTCGATGCCTGGATAGTCCCGGGCAATCTGCACGGAGAGCGTGCTACCGGCGAGCAATGCCAGGCGTTTTCCAGGCATGTCCTCCAGCGTCACCAGGCGTTCGTCACCGGTACGCGCCACTAACACATAGGGATTGGACAGATAAGGCCGAGTGAAGCGCAGCTTTTCGGACCGCTCGACGCTGGGCGTGATCACCGCCAGCATATCCACTCTGCCGGTACTGACCTCTTCAATCTGCTGAGGCTGCGAACTGCCTGGCACCACTTCGAACTTCAAGCCCGTAAGCAAGCTGACGCGCGACAATACCTCGTCACTCAAGCCCACAAACTGCCTTTGCTCATTAAAAAAAGACAACGGCACGAACTTATCGAGCACTGCAACTTTCACCCGTGGGTGCTTCTGCAGCCAACGCTGCTCACTCTCACTCAAACGCAAACGGTCGGCAGCCAGGAAACCGCTGTCACCGGCACTCCAGCGGCGCAGGATCTCCATCTGCTGGTTGGCCGGGATAACGGCCAGCGCTTCGTTGATGATATTCAGCAGGCGCTCGTTGTCCTGGTTGAAGGCAAACCCGAACGGGTTGACCTCCAGTGCGGAAAAATCTGCCATGCGGACGTTATTGAGGTGGTTCTTGTTGATCAGATAGCGGGTGCTGATAGCGTCGCCCAAGTAGACATCCGCCTGACCGAACGCCAAGGCGCCGATAGCCTGGTGCGTCGAGCCGTACAGCTGCAGTTGCGCGTGGGGGTAAAAGGCCTGGACAGCGTCAGGCTGCATATAGTGGTAAAGCATCGCGACGCGCTTTCCAGCCAGGTCGGCGCTCAATGAATGACTGTCACCCGAGCGGGTCACCAGCACGGGTTGATCACTAGCGTAGGAACGCGACAGTATCAGTGCCTTATCGGCCGCTTCGTAACCGTTGGCAGACCCGACTAAATCCACCTCACCGAGTTTGAGCGCTTCGATGACTTCATCACGAGTGTCGTAGCGTCGAACCTCAATAGGAATGTTTAAAATCAGGCTGATCAGCCACGCATAGTCAGCTGTAATGCCTTCAAAGTCGTTTCCGTTGGACCGGTCGAAAGGTATGTAGTCAGGTGCTGACACCCCCATCACCAACATCCGTTGCTCGCGCAGCCAGCGCCAGTCACTTTCCTCAAGTTCCAGACGTGGGTTTTCCAGCGTTGAATGGCCGAACAGCCGCAGTGTATGTGGCTCATCCAGAGCCATCGCTGCACAGGGCAACAGCCCCATCAGCAGGATGGCCATGAAAATCAACAGCCGGGAGATGGTCATTTCAGATCAGATGATTGCGCTGGGCAAACTTGGACAGGTGCACCACCGAGGACATACGCAGCTTCTCCTTGAGTCGTGTCTTATAGGTGCTGATGGTCTTGTGGCTCAACAACATCTCCTCAGCGATTTCCTTGTTGCCCTGGCCCAGCGCCAGTTTTTGCAATACCGTCAATTCGCGATCCGACAGCGCGTGCACCAGTTCTTGCTCGGTGGTCTGCAAATCATCACGGCGCACCGAACTGGTGGCCACACTGGGGAAGCAGCTGTAACCGGACCTGATCGCCCTGATCGCCTTTTGCAACTCGTCCAGTTCACCGGTCTTGTTAACAAAGCCCATGGCTCCGGCGCGCATGCAGCGGGTAGAAAAGAACACCGCCAGGTACGAAGTCAGCACGAGGATTTTACAGGGCAGTTCCAACGCCTTGATCCGGCTGATCACCTCCAGCCCGCCAAGCTTGGGCATCGCCAGGTCAAGGATGACCAGGTCCGGACATTTCTCACGAGCAATCTGCATGGCGTCTGCACCGTTGCCTGCTTCATATATTTCAAAGAATCCTTCCTGCTTCAACAGGTACTTCACGGTGGCACGTATAAAAGGGTGATCATCCACAATTAAAGCTTTGCTCATAAGACTCCCCGAGGGATCAGTACGCTTACATATCACACGGGACCTATCTACCTGTGAAAAGTAACAGTTCCGACAAACGGTGCTGATTACTCTGCTTGACACTTCAGGCAGTACAGACCCCTACTTTTGATAAAGCACGGTAAACACGTAGAGCCGCGCCCTTGTTCCTGAGGCGCAAGCGCGCAACCTTAGCAACGTCGCGCCTTATCAAATGAAGGGATCATCTCGATTGCTTGTAGGATTTTTCCTCGTAGTAGCATAGTCAGCTTTGCGCGGGACAGAGCCTGGCAGCCGGGGGGGGCTACTCGGTGGTACTCGGACTCCAGAACGCCTGCACCACCAGAGTCGACATCGATATCCTTTCCACCAGCGCGTCCAACTCGTCACCGTCGACCGACGTCACGGCCAGGGTGGCTTCGATTTCTACTTCCTCCGTGCCAAAGGGGCGCACGTCAACATCGCTGGCTGGGTAATTGCAACGCGCCAGCTCAGCTTCCAACAAGGCCAGCACGGCTTTCTGCTGGGTACGTCGAGCGATTACATACAAGATATTGGTCACCTCCGCCGACACCACATCCAGCGGCTGGCGGTTGATAGTGTTAACGATCGGCCGCAGCAAGGTATTGGCCGCCAGCACGAACAGCGTGCCCAGCAGCGCTTCGAGGATCAGGTCGGCACCCGCGCAGGCCCCCACTGCCGCCGACGCCCAGAGCGTGGCGGCGGTGTTGAGCCCGCGCACATTGCCTTCTTCACGCATGATCACACCGGCGCCGAGAAAGCCGATGCCCGACACGACATACGCCACTACGCGCACCGCACCTTCCGCACCGCCGAGACGGTTGGCCATGTCGACGAAAATCGCCGCGCCCACCGCCACCAGCACGTTGGTGCGCAGACCTGCAGTGCGCTGGCGGTATTGACGCTCGAAACCGATCAGGCCGCCAAGGATGAATGCCGCAGTGAGGCTGACCAGGGTGTCGATCAGGGAATTGAGGTTGATGTTGTTGATTGCTTGCAAAGGAAATCGTCCCTGTTTATTGCCAGCCAAACTTACGGATGTAGTAACCCTTCACCGCCTGGGTCAGGGCCATGTACGCCAGCAGGATCACGGGCAGGAACACAAAGTACAGCGATGGCAGCACCTGCAATTTAAAGTAATGCGCCAACGGCCCCATCGGCAGGAAAACCCCCACGGCCATGATCACACCGGTCATCACCATCAACGGCATCGCCGCACGGCTTTGCAGGAACGGGATTTTCGGGGTGCGGATCATGTGCACGATCAGCGTCTGGGTCAGCAGCCCCACCACAAACCAGCCGGACTGGAACAGGGTCTGGTGGTCGGGGGTGTTGGCATCGAAGACATACCACATGAGTGCAAACGTGGTGATGTCAAAGATCGAACTGATCGGCCCGAAAAACAGCATGAAGCGGCCGACATCGCCCGGTTGCCAGCGTTGTGGCTTGGCGAGCATGTCTTCATCGACGTTATCGAACGGAATCGCGATCTGCGAAATGTCATACAGCAGGTTCTGCACCAGCAAATGCATCGGCAGCATCGGCAGGAACGGGATAAATGCACTGGCCACCAGCACCGAGAACACGTTGCCGAAGTTGGAACTGGCGGTCATCTTGATGTACTTGAGCATGTTGGCGAAGGTACGCCGCCCCTCCAGCACGCCCTCCTCCAGGATCATCAGGCTTTTTTCCAGAAGGATGATGTCGGCGGCTTCCTTGGCAATATCCACCGCGCTGTCCACCGAAATACCGATGTCGGCGGTACGCAACGCCGGCGCGTCGTTGATGCCATCGCCCATAAAGCCCACCACATGTCCGTTAGCCTTGAGCAGGCGCACGATGCGCTCCTTGTGGCTCGGCGTCAGCTTGGCGAACACGTTGGTGGTTTCCACGGCCTCTGCCAGCTCGGCGTCGGTCATGTCCTCGATATCGTTGCCCATCAGCAGGCCTTGTTGCTCCAGGCCCACTTCACGGCAGATTTTGGCGGTGACCAGCTCGTTGTCACCGGTCAGCACTTTTACCGCAACGCCATGGGCTTTGAGCGCCTTGAGGGCGGGAGCAGTGCTTTCCTTCGGTGGGTCGAGGAAAGCCACGTAGCCGATCAGCGTGAGGTTTTGCTCATCCGCCAGGCTGTAAGTGTCGCGCCCCGGCGTCATGGGTTGCGCGGCCACGGCCACCACGCGCAGGCCTTCTTCGTTGAACGCAGCGGTGACCTGGCGAATACGTGCCAGCAGTTCATCGGTCAGCGCCTCGTTGGTGTCGCCATGGCGCACGTTGTTGCACACAGAGAGAATTTCCTCCACAGCGCCCTTGCAGATCAACAGGTGCGGCAAGCCTTCCTCGGCCACTACCACCGACATGCGGCGACGATTGAAATCGAACGGGATCTCATCGACCTTGTGGAACGCGGTGCCGACTTTCAGCTCGCGATGCACCTCCACGTGCTCCAGCACTGCCACGTCCAGCAGGTTTTTCAGGCCGGTCTGGTAGTAGCTGTTGAGGTAGGCCATTTCCAGCACATCGTCGGACTCTTCGCCCCACACATCCACATGGCGCGCCAGGAAAATCCTGTCCTGGGTCAACGTGCCGGTCTTGTCGGTGCACAGCACGTCCATGGCGCCGAAGTTCTGGATCGCGTCCAGGCGCTTGACGATGACCTTTTTGCGCGACAGAAACACCGCACCCTTGGCCAGGGTGGAGGTGACGATCATCGGCAACATTTCCGGGGTGAGGCCCACGGCAATCGACAATGCAAACAGCAGCGCCTGAGTCCAGTCACCCTTGGTGAAACCGTTGATAAACAGCACCAGTGGTGCCATCACGAACATGAACCGAATGAGCAACCAGCTGACGTTGTTAACACCGTGCTGGAACGACGTGGTCGCGCGGTCGGTGGCCGTCACACGCTGGGCCAACGCGCCGAAATAAGTGCTGTTACCGGTGGTCAGGATCACCGCCGTCGCCGCGCCGGACACCACGTTGGTGCCCATGAACAGGATATTCTCCAGGTCCAGCGGATTGCGGGTGTTGGCGTCCTGCTGGTGGGCGAACTTCTCCACCGGCATCGATTCCCCGGTCATCGCCGCCTGGCTGACGAACAGGTCCTTGGCGCTGAGCACACGGCAGTCGGCCGGGATCATGTCGCCGGCCGAAAGTACAATCAGATCGCCGGGAACCAACTGCTTGATCGGTAACTCGATGCGCTTGGCCTCATCGCGACGCAGCACCGTGGCGGTGTTACTCACCATGGCCTTCAGGGCATCGGCGGCCTTGTTGGATTTGGCCTCCTGCCAGAAACGCAGCAACGTCGACAGCACCACCATGGAAAAAATCACCGTGGCGGCCTTCACGTCTTCGGTCAGCCAGGAGATGACCGCCAACAGGGTCAGCAACAGGTTGAACGGGTTCTTGTAGCAGTGCCACAGGTGCACCCACCAGGGCAGCGGTTGCTCATGCTCGACTTCGTTGAGGCCGTATTGCACGCGCAGGGCATCGGCCTCTTGGGTGTTCAAACCTTCGCAATGACTGCCTAGCGTGCCGAGCAATTGCACGGCACTGTTGTTGGCCGAGACCACGAGGGTTTGCGCCAGAGTCGGCGGTACTTCGCGGCTGACACTGGCGTCAGTCACCGTTTCGAGCATCGCCAGGCGGCGGAAATGCCGGGCAATATGCCGGGTCCGCAGGAAGCCGGCGAAGAACTCTTTGAGCAGCGTGAAGTTCATGGTGTTACTCCTGCGCGAGGAAACACTCGTGCAGGTACGGCCGTCTGCCCCGCGCCATTTTATAGGCACAGTCAGCTTGGCCCGCCCACCGTAAAGGCAGGCGCGTCCGTAGCATCCCGAGGTGATTCAGGTGCTGGTCAGCGTCGATGAGAGGGATTCGGGCAGGCGCCAGGATTGGCTGCTGCCGGGATGCCGCTTCTCGCTTTTATTGGCGAGACAACGGCATCAGAAGAATGCGCGTTACCTTGCCAAGCCTGTGCCGGCTACCAGAACCGGCCGACTACTGTCACTCGAACAAGTACCCACTGAGGGTCTCCGCTATTGATGAAAACGCGCGAAGCTTACGCCTCGAGTTCAGGAGCGTAAACCGCAGAAAAGTGTCTGCGTGAGGAATAAGAAGATTCTTCAGGGAGGGTTCAGGAACGCATCTTCCTGAACCCTCCAGATATCTAAATGTGGGAGCGGGCTTGCTCGCGAAGACGGTGTATCAGCCACTGCAGATGTCGACTGAGCTACCGCATTCTCGAGCAACCCCACATTTCGGACAGCGTACATCAGTTGCTACGCGGTACCCGGTCTATCCCTCGCCACCAGCCTCAAGTAATCCTCAACCGCCCCACCCGCCAGCGCCTTGACCTGAATCGACACCCGGTTCACCTGCCGTCCCATCGTGACGCCCTCCCGCGTACTTACCTGCGCATACCCAAGCCTGGGCCAGAAACGCTCGGCTTTGATATTGCCGATAACCACCGTCAACCGCAGCCATTGGGCGCCCTTCTTCGCAGCCCATTTTTCAAGGTCCGCATGCAGTCGTTGCGCAAGGCCAGTGCCATGCAGGCAGGAATCGACCAGCAGCAGCCCGATATGCCAGACACCGCTCGCCAGCAAGTCCGCCGCAATGTTCACCACCGCGACCCATTGGTCGTCAGCATCGCGATAACCCAGCCAATACATCCGGCGGCACGTCCATCCTGTGGGCAACTGCCCGTGCAACTCCTCGCGCGCTTCAGTCGGCGTGGCGGGCTCGCCGTTCACCGCAATGAAGTAATCCGGCGCTCGCTCGAAAAAACGTTGCAGCTCGGCCTCGTCGCTAGCGCACAGCTCAACCACCCGAATACCTGCAACAGAGCAACCGGGCAACACGTGCTCATCAACATCCCTGTTCATCCGCCCTCAATCATCCCGCGTCAGCACTTCCAACAACTCAATCTCAAAACACAGATTACTGTTGGGCTTGATATGCGCGCCCATCGACCGTTCGCCATACGCCAGATGCGCCGGCACGAACAAGGTCCGAACACCGCCCACCTGCATGCCCATCAGCCCCTGGTCCCAGCCCTTGATCACCCGCCCGGTGCCGATCACACACTGGAACGGTTTGCCGCGCTCCCAGGACGAATCGAATACCGTGCCGTCTTCCAGGGTGCCGGTGTATTGGGTAGTAATCAACGCGCCCTTGACCACGGCTTTGCCAGTGCCGGGGCGGATGTCGGTGATTTGGAGTTCGTCGTGGCTCATGGCGGTTCTCATTGAGGACGCAAAGGATGGCGTTTTTCCCAGAATCAAGCGGGTTTGGCAAGCTTCAAACGCAACACTGACAGTTTCTACGCGCCGCAGCGCCTTTCAGGATCAGAGGGCTCTCTCTGCGCTTGCTGCCTGAAATTCACTTACAAAAAAACACGATGTCCCCTCCCCCCAAAACACCTTCAGCTTATTTCTCGCGCCCAGTGCTAACGCTCAACCTATGAAGCGTTCATTACGCTGAATAGGGAATATCAGAATGACCATCGGTTCCGGCTTCAACTACCCCGCAGACATCGCCCAGCGCCAGCATCGAGAAAAGCGCTCTACCGAGAAGAAATGGAGGGCAACATTTCCTAATCCACCCGACCTGTGCTTTGACTACCGCGCGTTGGTTGAACAGGTAAACGGGATTGCCCAGGCCACTGAACCCAATCATAAGATCTGCGTTATTGGCGCTGGCATTACCGGCCTGACGACTGCACGCGAGCTTTACAGGTGCGGGTTCACAAACATTACCTTACTCGAAAAATCCAAGCGTATTGGCGGCCGACACCTTACCGCCCTTGGGAACAATCACACCAACACCCCAGGCAGGCCCCCTTTCGAGATGGGTGCAATGAGGATGCCGTTCTTCAACAAGACAAATGAGCCTCCCAAAGACGGTCGCTCACTGATGGCCTATTACGCTAACGAATTCGATTTGCGCCATTCAGACTTTCCAAACCCGGGCAGCCCGGCCGTCCGCTCAACAGGTATATTCCTCAGAGAAGGGAGCATAGATAACAGCAGTGAACCCACCCTGCTGATCTGGAAAAACGCCGATGGAAAAACAGCCCCGCCAGGGCAAACGCTGGGCCACGTTTTCGCGAAATGGAAGACATTTGCCGAGCGTATGACGCTGTGCGTCTCCGAAAATTACGGCTCCGAACGCTGGGAGGACATGTGGGCATCGATAGTAAGAAAATACGAAGGTATGTCCTTTCGGGACCTGGTCAAGTTGCCAAGTATTGATACGTGGCACCACAGGGATCCTGGAAACTTTGGCGGCCTGGGTATGAGTGCCCAGGAATCTGCAGTGTTCTACGCCATCGGAATAGGTGATGGCAGTTGGGGCGCCTTCTATGACGTCTGCGCGCTTTACCCTCTGCGCACGGCGATATTTGGATTCAGCAGTCATCTGCAGTTGATCCACGGACGGGTTGACGCAGACGGTACGCCCATGGACGCACCGTACTTGAATGCTAAAGAGACGCTGGACTCCAGAGGGCTGAAATTCAACAAACCAAACTATATTGGCCTTGGATCGCTGGCGGAATCGCTGCTCTTCATAAAACCCGACGAGACCGATGATTCTTTGTACGAACACCTTTTAAAGCGCCCATCCGGTTTACTGACCAGCAGTGCAGTGACAACACTGAAAAAACTCAAGAACGGAAAAATACGGGTGTATTACAGCTGGAATGCCACACAAAAAGACAAAACAGAAAACGTATTTATCGATTGTGACGCTGTCGTAATGACACTCCCCTCCTGGCTGATCGAGACACAATTATCAATTGAAAACTTCAGCCAGGAGACACTCCCATTCAACATCATAGAAGCCTATAAGACCGCCCACTGGGAAACCAGCTGCAAAGTCTACGCGCCACTAAAAAAGTCGTTTCTCTCAGAGAACAAGAACATACCTCAAGCGATCGTTACGGACAGCTGGGTACATGATGTATATACCTACCGCTACCACAATAATAATACCTATGACTGCATCCTCCTCAGCTACACGTGGGAAGACGACGCGACCAAGCTATCGGTATTTGACGACGAACAACTGGTCGATAAATGCATAAAAGAGCTTGACCGAATCCTCTTGAAGTCCACAAACATCAAAGAAAAAATATCACCTTATATAGGACATAAACAGGCCGTCGTTCAACGCTGGATGAACGACAAGCACTCGCTGGGTTGTGCAAAGCTCTATCGCGCAGGCACCTACTACGCCGCGGTGTCCTTAATGAAATACAACAGGGACTTCTCCCACAAATCGGGACTTTATCTCTGCGGCGAGTCGTTTTCCGTTGATGCTGGCTGGACTGAGCCTTGCTTCAGAGGCGCCGTCGACACCGTGATAAACATCTGCAATAAAACACGCGCCAATTTCAACGGCGGCTTTGACATGCAGGACTACCCAGCCTACAAAACCGAGCAACAAAGGAAATAGACTACGCAGCAACGAGAACCGTCTGACTTTCAATTAAACATATTGTCGCCTCTTATAAACATCCAACCATTTTCCGGTTGTATAACAATAAGAGGTCACCTCAATGAGCGAACCAGTAAGCCCTGCACGCGTAGCGGTCATTCAACTTGATCCACAGGTCGGCATGGCCAACCGCGCCAATAATCTGAGTCAGAGCCTCGCACTGGCGGCCGAAGCCGCGAACGGCGGAGCCAACCTGATCGTGCTGCCCGAGCTCACCAATTGCGGGTATTTCTTCAGCAGTCGCCAGGATACTTTTGATCACGCAGAACGAGTGCCAGACGGTACCAGCGTGCAGGCGTGGATAGATTTTGCCTGCAGGCACCAGGTGTATCTGGTAGCAGGCCTATGTGAAATAGACGGTATGCAGCTATTCAATACGGCCGTGCTGTTAGGTCCCGAAGGCTACATCGGAAAATACCGCAAAGCGCATTTGTGGAACCTGGAAAAGCTATGGTTCACCCCCGGCGATACAGGCTTTCCGGTATTTGAAACGCCGATCGGCCGTATTGGCTTGCTGATTTGCTGGGACATCTGGTTCCCGGAGGTACCGCGCATTCTCAGCCAGCAAGGCGCAGATATTATTTGCAGCCTGAACAACTGGGTGTGGACGCCACCGCCGCTATTCGACGACGCGGGAAAATGCATGGCGTCATACCTGACGATGACCGCCGCCCACGTCAACAACGTGTTTATCGCTGCCGCCAGCCGCATTGGCGAGGAGCGAGACGCCCGTTACCTCGGATGCTCATTGATTGCCGGAACCAATGGCTGGCCGATTGGCGCTGTCGCTTCGGCCAATCGCCAGGAAATTTTGTTCGCCGACATTGATATCACCAGCGCCCGCAGTGCACCGATCTGGAACAGCCTCAACGATTTGCAACGTGATCGACGCAATGATCTCTACGATCAAATGCTCGGTTACGCCCAACACCCTGCCCTGCCGCGCTGATTGGAGGGTTGACTATGGGTAACCTCTTAGAAAAACCACGAACCCCCTGGCCCAACATTGACAAGACTGTTGTTGTCATTGCGCTGACCAGCGCTCTGATCATTGTGTGGTTAGCGTTCACCGGGCCCTGGCCTGGCTACACCGATATGGTGCAAAGCCTCCCACACCCTGTTGCCTGGCTGCGCTGGGTACTTGGCGATATCAGCGAGGTCGCTTTCTACAAACATGAACTGGCGTCGCTCGGCCTGCTGGGAGGTGCCTACCTGGCCTGGTGGGCCAGCCGAAGGGGTAAGGCCTGGCAAGGTTTCTCCATTTCCTATGGGACCGGATTATGGCCTTGGCTGATAACCAGCTCGTTGCTCGGCCTGCTACTCAGCAACCTGCTGTGGGGATGGGCTGTCACCGCTCAGACGTGGCAACCGACGTTCGCGGCGTTCGTCTCGTTGCCGGCGGCAATGGTGCTGATGTTTGGCGGCGGGTGGAAGGTCACCCTCACTGGCGCAGCACTGGGCGCTGTGCTCGTTACGCCGATGTGCCTGTTGATCGTCAACTTTGTCTGCGTGCCGCTGGGGTTGCCGACGGTGATTGGCAATGTGATGGGCATGGCTATCGGTAGCGTGATCGCGTTTATGCTATGCCGTCGGATGCCCTCTGTGGTGCGCTCGGACTTTACCCCACCGGCCAAACCGGAGCCTGCCGCTCCTCCCACTTATGGCGTGACTTGGAGCCTGCGCCGGGTGCTGGCAGATTTCTCCGAAGCGCCGTTTTTTGGAAACGAGCTAGCCAGTCTGGGTCTGTTGGCGGGAGTCCTCTTGGCGTACGCCCTGAATCCCGTGAGCCCGGCGTACGGCTCAGGCCTCATATTGCACCTGATCGGCGCGCAAGCACTGACGTCTGCGCTGGGTGTGGTCATCTGGCGACGTGAGTGGATCAAGCGAGGATGGTATCCCACCTATGTTCCCTTGGTGTCAGTAGTACCGGCTGCCGTATTGACCCATGGAGGAAGTTGGATGGTGATGGGATCAAGTGCGCTGCTCGGTGCATTGATTGCTCCACCTTTAGCGTGCGCCATCGCGGGGAGGTTGCCGGCCCACTTCCACCCCTACATCGGTAACGTGCTCTCAATGGCGTTGAGTACGCTGATCATCGTGCCAGTCGTGGGATGGTTAGTGGTTTAGCAAAAGCGTGGTGAGAGGTCCCCCTCTCACCACCCTCATCACAACACGTCAGGCCAACGGTACGCGACGATTAGTCAGCGCCATACGTCCCACAAAGAAGCTCAGCGCCGCCCCCCAACAGCAGCATCGCCAAGGTGCTCCAGGCCGCACGGGAAACCTGCTTGGCAGCCACTTCACGGGCTTTCTGTTCAGCCTGTTGCTTCAGCTCTTCGACCTTCTGCATGGCTTGCTGATAAGCCTGGGCGTAATTGTCGACGATCTGCGTGGCTTCTTCCTTACTCTTGCCGGTACGCGCCGCCACGAAGTTGACCAGCGCTTCTTTATCCGCCGCGTTCAGCGCAGGTTCACCGGACGCTATCACGCGTTCAAACCACTCCTTCACTTGGTCGCCCGCCTGCGCAGGATTGGTCGCTGCATCCGTCGCCGCGGCAATACCGCTGCTGGCAGCCAACAAGCCTTTACCCACCATGTTGCCGGCGGTGCCGAGCACACTAAGGACCAGGTAGGTCACCAGGGCAATTGCACTACCGGCCAACACCGCGCTTCAGGACACGCGAAACAGCGAGCGATCGGTTTCATAGACAGTGGTCATACAGAGGTACTTCGCACGTTATGGGAGCACGACGATGTGCCTTGTTGAGTAGGCGTGTGGCGAAACGATAGCTGTTCAGTCGTGGCGCAAATGCACCAGATTGCCTGATGCATTTGCACTCCGTCCCCCTCACTTTCTCTGCACTATCCTGAAGCGTGCATGTCGGAGTTTTTATGCGCTTTTTTCCGGAGAAATCATGAGCCAGGACGTCCTCGCTAAAGAAACCAACCGCCGCCAACTGCAGCAGATCATTTCCGGGTTATCCGATGGGATCATTCTCGCCGAGGTCGACCAGACCATCCTGTGGGCCAACGAAGCCGCACTGACCATGCACGGCGTGGGCGACGTGATGGGGCTAGGCGCGGATGCGCAGGCGTATGCCGAGCGCTTCACGCTGCGCTATCGCAACAATCACCCACTGCTGCCGGAAAACTATCCCCTGGCCCGTGCTGCCGCTGGCGACGAATTCAGCGACGTCGTGGTGGAGGTGATTCCAAACGCCGATTCGGACAAAACCTGGGTACACCGCCTGCGCAGCCTGGTGATCGCCGACTCGCATGGCGAACCGGAGCTGCTGGTACTGATCCTCAGCGACGCTACCGAATGGGCCAGTGCCGAGCAGCGCTTCGAGAAAACCTTCAACGCCAACCCGGCGCCTGCGGTGATCTGCCGTCTGAGCGACTTGCGCTATATCAAGGTCAACCAAGGCTTTCTGGAGATGACCGGTTACAACCGCGACCAAGTCATCGGCAAGTCCGTCTATGAGCTGGACGTACTGGAGCAGGCCGAGCGCAAGGGCCTGGCGATCCAGCGCTTGGGCGATGGCGCGACCATACCGCAGATGCAGGCCGAACTGAGATTGCCCGAAGGCGGCAGCAAACTGGTGATCGTCGCCGGCCAGCCGCTGGACATGAACGAAGAGGCCTGCATGCTGTTCTCCTTCACTGACCTGGAGCCTCGGCGCAAGGCCGAAACCGCGCTGCGCCAGAGTGAAGAACGGTTTGCCAAATCATTTCGCCTGACCCCGGTGCCGACGTTGGTCTGCAGCGCCGCCAACCGCCAAGTGGTGGATGTGAATGAGGCGTTCATGACGATCACCGGGTACACCAGCGAAGAATTGATCGGCAAGGTCATCGAAGACATTGGTTTTATCGACAGCGCAACGGCTGGCGCCCTGTTGTTCACCACCCTGGAAAAAGCCGGAAGCGTTGACGGCCAGGATTTGAAGGTGCGCAAGAAAGGCGATGAGGTTATCGACTGTGTCGTGTCCGCCGACACCGTGATCATTCAGGATGTGCCCTGCTACCTGCTGGTGCTGATGAACATCACCGAACGCAAGCGCTCGGAGCTGGAACTGGTGGCCGCCATCGAGGAAGTCATGCAAGACGCTTCATGGTTCAGCCAGACACTGATCGAGAAACTGGCGAACGCCAAAAGCGTCAACAGCCCCAACCTGCCGAATGTCGCGTTCACCGACCTCACGGCCCGCGAGCGGGATGTTTTGGGGTTGATCTGCGAAGGGCTGGCTGACAAGGAAATTGCCTCGCGCCTCAAACTGGCGCCCAACACGGTGCGTAACCATGTGGCCACGGTGTACTCCAAGCTGGGAGTGCATAGTCGTAGTGCAGCGATCGTTTGGGCCCGCGAACGCGGACTGTTTGCCCGCGAGTTGCGGCTCAAGAACAAGTGAACGCGGTGCAAATGCACTAGTGCGTCTAGTGCGAATTCAACTTATGACGCGGGCAAGTAAACCCTAACCTTCAGGGCGTGGGCACAAGGCTTTGATCGTGTGCCACCGCATTTACACCCTGAAGGAACCCACATGTTTACCCTCTCTCAACTGCGCAATTGCATCGAAGAAGGTCTGTCGCCACTGACGTGCGAATTCACCCTGTGCCGGGACGCGTCGCTGACCCTCAAGGTCTACGACGCGGAGACCGGCCGGGTCGACCTGGTTGTCACCGGGATCAGCACGAACCGGCTGCAGACCCCGCAAGAAGTCGAAAAAATGGTGGAAGAGCTGCGTTACGAACTGCAATGCAACACCGTGGGCAAGCTCACGCTGGATGATTTACCTTCAGCGACGCACCCATGAAATAGAACACCCCGCCCGCAATGATAAACGCCCCCAGCATGTAGAACATGTAGTGGGCCGGCAGGCTGGCCAGCACCAGCCCACACAACACCGGCCCAAGGGCAGCCCCCAGGTTGGACAGGTTCTGCGCCCCGTAGTACATGCCGCGCAGGTGGTCCGGGGCGATGCGGTCGATAAACATGTACTCGGCCGGAAACACGATGATCTCCCCCACCGTGAACACCGCCATTGCCAATACCCACCACAGCACGCTGGTGGACAGCGCAAAACCAATGATCCCCAGCATGAACATGCCCAGTCCTGCGATCAGCCACTGGCCCAAGTAGCGATGCGAGATGCGCCGCCCAATCACATACTGCAGGGCAATCACCAACACGGCGTTGGTGGTCAGCACGGCGCTGACCACGGTGTAGGTGTATTCGGCGGTGGTGGTGGTGACCAAATATTGCGACAGCCATGCAGTGAACTGACCGAATACCACGGCGCTGAGCACGCCGCCAACGGTGAAGCAGACCAGGCGACGATCGCGCAACAGCACGCGGCCAACGGCAAGAAAGGGCACCGGCTTTTGCGTGGCATCAACGGTCGCCAGCGTGCGGTCACCCCAACGCCAATACAGCAGGAAAAACCCTACACCCAATAGCGCCGAAAGGATAAACGGCAAGCTGATGTCCAGCTTGGCAATCATCGCCCCGAAAAAAGGCCCTACGGCATAGCCGATATTGGTCAGGGTGTACTTGATGGAAAACACTTCGCTGCGTGCCTCTTCGGGCAACAAGCTGGCAAAACCGGCTTTGACCGCGATATCGATCACCGCGTAGGCCAGGTTGATCAGGATCAGGCAGCTGTAGAACGCCCAGATATTCTGCGCGAGCAGCGTGCCGATAAAGCCCAGTACAAACAGCACGCTCATGCCGAGCAGCAATCGGTAGCTGTTGATACGGTCGACCAGGAAGCCGCCATACACGCTGAGCAGCGAGCCGACAATCAGCGAACTGCCGATCACCAGACCGACCTGAGTGATATCGAGGGCAAAGTGGCTGGTGAGGTAAATCACCAAGTACGGAAACGTGATCGCCTTGGCCAACGTGAGCATCAACGTGGCGGACAGCAACAGGTTAACGGTGCGGGGGTAGTTTCTTATTGTGGCAAGCATCCTGCTTTCTTTCCTGGAAGGTAACGCGGCCTTTACGGCCGGCTACCTTAACTCAGGAACAGGGCAAGAAAGCAAGGTCATTTCTTGACGGGAGTGATCTCAAGGATGGTGCCGTTAGTGGTCTTGAGCAGGACGAATTTATCGCCCACCCGCGCCCACTGGCTGTCTTCTTCAGGCTGCTTGAGGCCGCGTTTTTTCCAGTCGCTGACGGCTGATTCCTTGCGCATCAACATATCCGGTGCGCGGTCGCCCTCTTTCAAGTCACGGGCGTTGATATTCGAAGGTTGCACGGTTTCCTGGGGGGTATCACCGGCGTGCACGACAAAGCTGGCGGTGGACAGGCTGGCGGCAACCAGCAGGCAGGCGATTAGGGACTTGGACTTCATGGGTGCTCCTTCAATTAATGGCGCTTACCCAGGTTCGGACCGCTGGCGGGTCTGATCATTCAATCAAGCCTTGGCACGGAGTGAGCTAGGCAACTGCCACAGGTGTGCCTTGATGGAACACCATCCGCCACTGCCCCTCTTCAGCTCGCCATACCGAGCTGCGCAGCGAAGCCCCACCTGCGTGCCGATGAGAGCGATAGGTCACCAGAGCCACACCTTCAGTCAGCCTTTTCACCGTGAAATCAGTTATACAGCGCGCAGAAAACACCTCATCCTGCAGTCCGGAAATCACCTCTGCCTTGCTGCCCCACACATTTCCACTGGCACCAAACTCAACAAAATCATCCGCCAATAGCTCCGCCAACCGCGTCGCATTCTAACGGGTAGCCGTTTGCTGCAGCGCCTGTTCAAGCTCAAATAAGTGCGCGTCTAAATCCATTCCATTGCCTCCATGAAATAAATCCTGTAATTTTTCATGAAATTTATCAAAATAAATTTCATGACCCCACAAGAAGAACTCTCCACCCTGGCCGCACTGATCCACGATCTGCGCAAGCACAAGAAGCTTACCCTCGCCCAGCTCGCGCAGAAAATCGAGCGATCCGTGGGTTTCCTGTCCCAGGTCGAACGCGGCCTGTCGCGCCCGACCGTGGCCGATTTGACCGCCATCAGCCATGCCCTCGACGTGCCCACCACCTACTTCTACAGCCAGCCCAAACCCAAGGCGGTGGACTGGATCACCCGGCCCAACGAGCGGCGCACGGTGTATTACGCCAATGGCATCACCGACATCCTCGTCTCGCCCAGCATGAACGGCGCCTTTTCGATGCTCGACAGTCTGTTGGCTCCCGGAGCCAACAGCGGTGAACAAACCATGAGCGACCGCGCCGAGCAGGCCGGCTTTGTACTGGAGGGCGAATTGACGCTGTGGGTCGACGGTGAGACCGATCCGGCCACCCTCGGCCCCGGCGACAGCTTCCACCTGGCCAGCTTCGCCCATTGCCGCTACGCCAATCTGACCGACCTGCCCGCCCGCGTGTTGTGGGTTTACAACTAGGAGCTGCACCCGTGAAAAGCCATGCCACCACGTTACTGGCCGAAGTACGGACCTTTCGCCAGAACCATCCCGACGTGCGTTACGTAGACTTGATCGCCTTGGACATTCCAGGGCACTTCTACGGCAAGCGTTACCCCATCGAGATGCTGGAAAAAGTCGCCGCCGGCAGCCCGCTGAAGCTGCCACAGAACGCCGTGCTGCTGGGGGCTCAGGGGGGGCTGTTCAAGATTGGTGACTATTGCTTCAACGACGGCGACCCGGATGCCAACCGCCGTCTGGTGCCGGGCACGCTCAAGCCGGTGAGCTGGGAGTCGCAGCCGCTGGGCCAGATGCTGATTACCTCAGACGGTACCGAAGCGCCCATCGAATTCGAACCTCGCGAAGTGCTGGCCAAGGTGCTGGAACGCCTGCAACACAAGGGCATTCACCCGGTGGTGGCGTTCGAGTTGGAGTTCTACCTGTTCGACAAGAAACTCGACAATGGCCTGCCGCAATGCGCCCGCGACCCACTGAGTGACGACCCCGACGACCAACCCAACCTGCATATCGAACGGCTATCGCGTTTCAGCGAAGTGCTCGACGACATGGCGCAAACCGCCAAGAACCAGGGCATCGACATCACGGTGATCACTGCCGAAATCGGCCCCGGCCAGTTCGAAATCAACTTCGGTCACCAGGGCGACGGTATGCGCGCCGCCGACTGGGCCGCCCTGTTCTGTCGCAGCACCCGCGGCGTAGCGCTCAAGCACGGTTACCGTGCGAGCTTCATGGCCAAACCCTACCTGCAATTCCCCGGGAGCGGCATGCATGTGCATGTCAGCCTGTATGACGGCGCGGGCAATAACCTGCTGGCGGCGCACCAGCAGCAGCCATTGCGCCATGCCGTGGCCGGCTGCCTGGAATTGTTGCCGCACTGCATGCCGATCTTTTCGCCCAACCACAACGCCTTTCGCCGCCTGGGCGGCACGGTCAACGCGGCAACGCGCGCCAGTTGGGGCTTTGAAGACCGTGATGCGTGCGTGCGCATCCCCGAGTCCGACCCGCGCAACCTGCGCGTAGAGCATCGCCTGGCGAGTGCGGATGCCAACCCGTACCTGGTGCTGGCGGCGATCCTGGTGGGCTTGGAGCACGGTCTTGAAGCCAAGCGCGAACCCATCGCCCCACTGAACGAAGATCGCACCAGCGGTACCGACTTCCCCCTGGAAATGCTCGACGCCGTGCGCGCCATGCAACATCAACCGGTACTGCGCGATAAGCTGGGCGCCGAATTTGTCGACGTGTACTGCGAGAACAAACGCCAGGACCACTTGGCTTTCCAGCAAGAGATCCCTGCGCGGGAATACCGCTGGTTTCTCTAAACATCCCCTATGGAATCACCGATGACTGACCAAAGCGCCCCGGCCCTCAAGGAAATCTTCAACATCGAACGCCTGCACCACATCGCCACGCAAATGACGGCGGTGTACCCGGCCTTCGACGCCAAGGGCTTCCTCCAGCACGCCAAGTCCGGGCTGACGGAGTTGTCGGTGATGCAGCGCATGGCGCGGGTCAGCGAGAGCCTGCATGCAGTGATCCCGCTGGATTATGCGCAAACCCTCAAGCTGCTTTACGCCCTCGCCCCGCGCCTGAACAGCGCGTTCGTCAGCCTGTTCCTGCCGCACTTCGTGGCGAATTACGGGCGGGATGACTTCAAGCGCTCCATGGCTGCACTCCAATACTTCACCACCTTTGGCTCCGCCGAATTCGCCATCCGCCACTTCCTGCTGGATGACTTCCAGCGCACGTTGGCGGTGATGCAGACATGGTCGCTGGATGACAACGAACACGTGCGCCGCCTCGCCAGCGAAGGCTCGCGGCCGCGTCTGCCGTGGTCGTTCCGCCTGGCCGAAGTCCAGGCGAACCCTGAACTGTGCGCGTCGATCCTCGACAACCTCAAGGCCGACGGCAGCCTTTATGTGCGCAAGTCTGTGGCCAACCACCTCAACGACATCACCAAGGACCACCCGGAGTGGGTGCTCAGCCTGATCGAGGGCTGGAACCTGGACAACCCGCACACCGCCTGGATCGCCCGCCACGCCTTGCGCAGCCTGATCAAGCAAGGCAACACCCGGGCGCTGACGATCATGGGCGCCGGGGCCAGGGCCGAGGTGAAGATCCATGACCTCAAGGTGACACCGGCGGTGATCAACCTGGGGGAACGGATCGAGCTGTCCTTCAGCCTGGAATCAACCGCCGCCGCCCCACAGAAACTGGTGGTGGATTACGCGATCGACTATGTGAAAAGTGCCGGGCACAGCGCGGCAAAGGTGTTCAAACTCAAGACGCTTACCCTCGGCGCTGGGGAACACCTCAGCATCCGGCGCGAGCAGCATATTCGCGAGCTGACCACGCGCAGGCATTACCCCGGCAGGCATAGCGTGCACGTGGTGGTGAATGGAGAGCGGTTGGGCAGCGCAGAGTTCGAGTTGCGCGCCTGACAGGTTTGAGTGAACCTGCACAGTTCCCACCGTCTTGATCCGGTCAGTCAGATCTCGCCGAGGAGCAAGCTTTGCTCCCGCGCGCACAACTCCACCACGTAATCCCACAACACCCGCAACCGCACTGACTTGTGCAACTCCCGCCGCGAACTGATCCAGTAGCTGCGCTGAATTCCCTCCCCCGGCAGCAAAGCCACCAGCTCCGGATCAGCCGAGGCCATGAAACACGGCAACACCGCAATGCCCAACCCTGAGCGTGCCGCCTGGTGCTGGGCTATCACGCTGGTGCTGTGGAACACCACTTTGGGGTTGCGGCAGAAGCTGCTGAGGAACTTCAGTTCCTGGCTGAACAGCAGGTCGTCGACGTAATCGATCCACGAATGCACCGCGAGGTCTTCGCGCTTTTCGATCGGCGGGTTACGGTCCAGGTAGGCGCGGCTGGCGTAGAGGGCCAGGCGGTAGTCGGTGAGTTTGCGGGTGACCAATTGATCGACGCTGGGCCGTTCAAGGTGGATGCTGATTTCCGCCTCGCGGTTGAGGATGCTGACAAAGCGCGGCACTGCCACCAGCTCCACTTCCAGTCCGGGGTAGCGTTCGAAAAGCCCACCCATGCGGCTGGCCAGGAACATCACGCCCAGCCCTTCGGCGACGCCCAGGCGGATCTTGCCCAAAGGCGCGGCGGAGTGGGTCAGTTCGTCTTCAGCCAGCAGCGCGACGTTTTCCATGGCTTCGGCGTGTTTGAGCAAGGCTTCGCCGGCAGGGGTCAGCTCGTAGCCTTGGGCATGCTGTACGAACAGCGCAGTACCGAGGCTTTTCTCGATCGCCTCGATGTGCCGTGCCACGGTGGCATGGGTGGTTTTCAGGCGTTGCGCGGCGGTGAGTAGGCGGCCGCTGCGCTGCAACTCAAGAAAGTACCGCAGGTCATTCCAATCGAACATGGCGCCTCCATTGCGTGACACGGGGTCGTGCTGTTTAAAAACGAACAGCAGCTGGGTAAAAACTAACATTTTTAAGACGAAAACTAACAACTAGGATGGAACCAATAAGAAAAACAAGCGAGACCTTCAGATGCCCATTGCAACTGCTGAATACGATTACATCGTCGTAGGCGCCGGCCCCGCGGGCTGCCTGCTCGCCAATCGTCTGTCCGCCAACCCCGCTCACCGCGTGCTACTGCTTGAAGCCGGCGGCCGCGACAATTACCCCTGGATCCATATCCCCGTCGGCTACCTGTTCTGCATCGGCAACCCGCGCACCGACTGGTGCTTCAAGACCGAAGCCCAGGAAGGCCTGCAAGGCCGTGCACTGAGCTATCCACGCGGTAAGGTGCTGGGCGGCTGCTCATCGATCAACGGCATGATCTACATGCGCGGCCAGGCCCAGGATTACGACGGCTGGGCGGCAGAAGGCAACGCCGGCTGGGCCTGGAAAGACGTGCTGCCGTTGTTCAAACAGAGCGAAAATCATTTTGCCGGTGACTCCCAATTCCATAGCAATGGGGGTGAGTGGCGAGTCGAACAACAGCGCCTGCACTGGCCGATCCTCGACGCCTTTCGTGACGCGGCGGCGCAAAGTGGCATCGCGCCGATCAGCGACTTCAATCAGGGCGACAACGAAGGCTGCGGCTATTTCCAGGTCAACCAGAAAGCCGGTGTGCGCTGGAACGCGGCCAAGGCATTTCTCAAGCCGATCCGTCAGCGCCCCAATCTCACCGTGCTGACCGAAGTGGAAGTAGACCGCGTGCTGCTGGAAAACGGCCGAGCCTCACAGGTGGTTGGTCGTCAGCAGGGCCAGCAGGTGAGCTGGAAGGCGCGCAAAGAGATTGTGCTGTGCGCCGGCTCCGTCGGCTCGCCGGGGATTTTGCAGCGCTCGGGGATAGGGCCCTCCAGCGTGCTCAAGCCGCTGGGCATCGACGTGCTGCATGAACTGCCGGGCGTGGGCGGTAACCTGCAGGATCACCTGCAATTGCGGCTGATCTACAAGCTGGAAAACGCCCGCACCCTCAACCAGATCGCTGGCACCGTATGGGGCAAGATGGGCATGGGCCTGCGCTACCTGTACGACCGCAGCGGCCCGCTGTCGATGGCACCCAGCCAGCTCGGCGCGTTTGCCCGCTCGGGCCCGGAACAAACCTCGGCCAATCTTCAATACCATGTGCAACCGCTGTCGCTTGAGCGCTTTGGCGAGCCGCTGCACGCGTTCCCGGCGTTTACCGCGTCGGTCTGCGACCTGCGCCCGCAAAGTCGCGGACGTATCGACATTCGCTCGGCCAACCCGGCGGACGCACCGCTGATCCGCCCCAACTACCTCAGCCATCCGCAAGATTTGCGCGTGGCCGCCGATGCCATCCGCCTGACGCGCCGCATCGTCGCAGCCCCGGCCCTGAGCCCATTCAAGCCGGTGGAATACCTACCGGGCGATTCACTGCAAACCGAGGACGAACTGCACGAAGCCGCCGCGCGCATCGGCACGACCATCTTCCACCCGGCCGGCACCTGCCGCATGGGCAGCGATAAAGACGCGGTGGTCGATGCCCAACTGCGCGTGCATGGTGTGCCTGGATTGCGCATCGCCGATGCGTCGATCATGCCGCGCATTACGTCCGGCAACACCTGTTCACCTACGCTGATGATCGCGGAGAAGGCCGCGCAGCTGATCCTTTCGCCGAATACAAGGAGTCTCGCCCCGGAGAAAGAACTGGTTCATGCAATCTGAATAGCGGCGCTGAAACTGGCGCCGACAGTGGAACAACAATAAATAATCACTGTGAGGGCTAACCGATGTCAGAACATGCTCAACCCCTGGGCTCGGCGGTCACCACCGCCAGTACCCGCAACGACTCAAAGAAAGTCATCTTCGCCTCGTCCCTCGGGACGGTGTTCGAGTGGTATGACTTTTTCCTCTACGGCGCCCTGGCGGCGGTGATCAGCAAGCAGTTCTTTGCCGGGGTCAACGACACCACGGCGTTCATCTTTGCCTTGATGGCCTTTGCCGCCGGCTTTGTGGTGCGGCCGTTCGGTGCGTTGGTATTTGGCCGCTTGGGCGACATGATCGGGCGTAAATACACCTTTCTGGTCACCATCATTTTGATGGGCCTGGCGACCTTCTGCGTCGGGCTGCTGCCGACTTACGCCAGCATTGGCATTGCGGCACCGATCATTCTGATCCTGCTGCGCATGCTGCAAGGCTTGGCACTGGGCGGCGAATACGGCGGCGCGGCGACTTATGTGGCCGAGCATGCACCAGCCGGCAAACGCGGGCTCCACACCAGTTGGATTCAATCCACCGCGACCATCGGCTTGCTGCTGTCGCTGCTGGTGGTACTGGCCTGCCGTTACTTCACCGGTGACCAGTTCGAAGTCTGGGGCTGGCGGATTCCGTTCCTGTTTTCCATTGTGCTGCTGGGTATTTCCACGTGGATCCGCATGAGCCTGCATGAGTCGCCAGCGTTCCTGAAAATGAAAGAGGAAGGCAAGACCAGCAAGTCGCCGATCCGCGAGTCGTTCGGCAAATGGGAAAACCTCAAGGTGGTGCTGATCGCGCTGTTCAGCATCAACGGCGGGCAAGCAGTGACCTTCTACGCGTCCCAGTTCTACGTGCTGTTCTTCCTCACGCAGTTCCTGAAGATGGACCCTGCCCTGGCCAATATGCTGTTGATCATCAGCGTGGTGATTGGCGCGCCGTTCTTTATCTTCTTTGGCTGGCTGTCAGACAAGGTGGGGCGCAAGCCGGTGCTGATGCTCGGCCTGCTGCTGGCAACCGCGCTGTACTTCCCGATCTTCAAGAGCCTGGCGCACTACACCAACCCGGCAATGGACCAGGCCAGCCGCCAGGCCCCAATCACCGTACTGGCCGACCCGTCCACCTGTACTTTCCAGTTCGACCCGGTGGGCAAGGCGAAATTTGACAGCCCGTGCGACAAGGTCAAGACCTTCCTCGTCAAGCAAGGCCTGCCCTACAGCAGCGCTGCCGCACCGGCGGGCAGCCCGGTGCAGGTGAGTGTGGGCGACGTGCGTATCGATGGGTTTGACGAAAAAGCCCTGCGTGGCGCCGTGACCCTGGCCGGTTATCCGTCTTCGGCGGATATGGCCCAGGTCAACAAGGTGATGGTAGTGGTGCTGATCGTGGCGCTGATCCTGATCGCCGCCATGTGCTACGGCCCACTGGCAGCGCTGATGGTGGAACTGTTTCCGACGCGTATCCGCTACACCTCAATGTCGCTGCCCTACCACATTGGTAACGGCTGGTTTGGCGGGTTCCTGCCGACCGTATCGTTTGCCTTGGTGGTGTACACCGGCGATATCTTCTATGGCTTGTGGTACCCGGTGGTGGTGACCGGGGTGAGCCTGATTGTGGGGTTGATTTGCCTCAAAGAAACGCGGCACGTGGACATTGATAACAACTGAATAAGCTTCAAGGGGCAAGCGACAAGCAGCAAGTAAAAGCCAATGGGCTCTTTCTTGCAGCTTGTCGCTTGAAACTTTCAGCTGTACATCCATACAGATAATGGTTGCCGGAACGCCGCTTACTAAGCATCCTGCACAGCATCAACCCGATCTGATGTGATGACCATGCGGCTGTACCTCTGTGAAAAACCCTCCCAGGCCAAGGATATCGCGGCCGTGCTCGGCGCCAACCGGCGCGGCGATGGGTGCTGGCTGGGCAATGGGGTCACCGTCACTTGGTGCATCGGCCACCTGCTGGAAACCGCCCCGCCGGATGCCTACGACGCCAAGTACAAGCGCTGGGTGCTGGCCGACCTGCCGATCGTCCCGGAAAAATGGAAGATGCGGGTCAAGCCCAAGACCGCCAGCCAATTCAAGGCGGTCAAGCGTTTGCTGGGAGAAGCGCAGGCGTTGGTAATTGCCACCGACGCCGACCGTGAAGGCGAGATGATTGCGCGCGAACTGGTGGAGCATTGTCGCTATCGCGGGCCGATCCAGCGGCTGTGGCTGTCGGCGCTGGACGATGCCTCCATTCGCAAGGCCCTGGCGTCCCTCAAGCCAGGCACCGAGACTTTCAGCCTGTATCATTCGGCCCTGGGCCGCTCCCGCGCCGACTGGCTGATCGGCATGAACATGAGCCGCCTGTTTACATTGCTTGGGCGCCAGTCGGGTTATCAAGGCGTGCTGCCAGTAGGCCGCGTGCAAACACCGACCTTGCGCCTGGTCGTGGACCGCGACCGCAGCATTACCGACTTCGTACCGGTGGCTTACTGGGCCATCGATGTCGACCTGCACCATGAGCGCATGACCTTCACCGCCCAATGGCGTGCGGCCGAGGACACCTGTGATGACCAGGGCCGCTGCCTCAACCCGCAAGTGGCGCGGGACGCCGCTGATGCCATGCGCAATGCCGCCAGCGCACGGCTGGTGAAGTTGCGTACCGAGCGCATGCGCGAAGTGGCGCCCCTGCCCTTCGACCTGGGCACCCTGCAGGAAATCTGCTCCAAGAAACTCGGGCTCGGCGCGCAGGAAACCCTGGATATCGCTCAGTCGCTGTATGAAACGCACAAAGTCATCACCTATCCGCGCAGCGATTGCGGCTACCTGCCGGTAAGTCAGCACAGTGAAGCACCGAAGATCCTAGCCGCACTCGGGCGCGCCGATGCAGCGGTGAACGAGTTGATGCCGCATATCGATGCCCAGCGGCGCTCGCGGGCATGGAACGACGCCAAGGTGAGCGCCCACCACGGCATCATTCCTACCGGCGCCGGCAATGACGTGGGTCAACTCTCCGGCAAGCATCGTGCGGTCTACACCTTGATTCGCGCGCGTTACCTGGCGCAGTTTCTGCCCAACCATGAATACGATCGTACCCAGGCGGATTTTGACTGTGCCGGCCAAGCGTTGCGCGCAGTGGGCAAAGTGGTGATCGAGCCTGGCTGGAAACGCGCCTTGCCCGAAGCCCTGGCGCCAGCCAAGGGACGTGAGGCGCCCGTCCCCCAAGCGCTGCCGACATTGGTGCAGGGCCAGGATTACGCGGTGGCCAAGGTCAACCTCAAGGACTTGTGGACCCAACCGCCCAAGCCCTTTACCGAAGGCGACCTGATCAAGGCAATGAAAAACGTCGCCAAGCTGGTGGAAGACCCGCTGCTCAAGCAAAAGCTCAAGGACACTACCGGTATTGGCACCGAAGCCACCCGCGCCGGGATTATCCAGGGCCTGCTGGACCGTGGTTACCTGGTGAAGAATGGCAAGGCGCTGTCGGCTACCCCGGCGGCATTCAGCCTGATCGACGCGGTGCCCCGCGCCATCGCCGACCCAGGCACTACCGCGATCTGGGAGCAGGCCCTGGATATGGTGCAAAGCGGCGAAATGAGCCTGGAGGAGTTCGTCGCCAAACAGGCAGCCTGGATGAGCAAGCAAGTCGCGCGCTGCAATGGCATGCGCATGACCATCACTGGCCCGGCCAGCCCGGCAGGCAAAGGCGCCGCGCCGTGGAAAAAGAAACGCAAAAGCGCGCCACGCAAAACCGCAGCCAGCCCCAAGCGGGCAAGAAAGCCGACAAATGCCGGGTAAACACCGAAAAAATCCGGCGAATGACGTTTTTCGACGGGTTTAACGCCGCTTTGGACCTTGCCCTCGCGCGGGCCGTCTAGGATTCTTAAGGAGACTTGGACTTCCTAACAACAACACCGGAGTGGCCGCCATGAAAACCGTTGCACAAGTGCTCAAAGCCAAGGACCAGAAAAACCAGGACGTCCATACCATCAAACATGACCATACCGTGTTTGAAGCACTGGTGCGGATGTCGGAGAAAAACGTCGGGGCCTTACCGGTCGTCCAGGATGGCGTGGTGGTAGGCATCATCAGTGAACGTGATTACGCACGCAAAATCATGCTTAAGGGACTATCGTCGGTCACCACAAAAGTCCATGAGGTGATGAGCTCTCCGGTGATAACCGTCGACACCCACAAGAGCGTCGATGAGTGCATGAACATCATGACCGACAGTCACCTGCGCCACTTGCCTGTAGTGGAAGAAGGCAAACTGCTGGGCCTGCTGTCCATCGGTGACTTGGTGAAAGAAGCCATTGCCGAACAGGCTGACCTGATCAAACAGCTGGAGCAATACATCCGCGGCGAATAGGGGAACCCATGCTCGACACGCTGGAACATCAAGAGGATCACCTCGACACCCTGCACCGAGCCATGGCCGAACGGCGTTTTGTGGTGCTGACCGGTGCGGGGATCAGCACGTCGTCGGGCATTCCCGACTACCGCGACAGCGAAGGCGTGCGTCGAGGTAAAGCGCCAATGATGTATCAAGAGTTCCTCGCCACCCCGCAGGCGCGGCGCCGTTATTGGGCGCGGGCGATGCTCGGGTGGCCGAGGGTACGCATTGCGCAACCGAACAAGGCCCACCTGGCGCTGGCGACACTGCAGCATCGGGAGCGCGTCAGCGGTCTGATCACCCAAAACGTCGATACCCTGCATGATCAAGCCGGAAGCGATGAAGTGATCGAACTGCACGGCAGCCTGCACCGGGTACTGTGCCTGGATTGCCTGCAGCACAGCAGGCGTGATGTGATCCAGCACGTGATGGAAATCGAAAATCCCTACCTGGCCGGCGTCGATGCCGTGCAAGCGCCCGATGGCGACACCTTGCTGGACCCGGCCTTCGAAGAGCGCTTCCAGGTCCCCCGCTGCCCCCATTGCAACGGCGAACGCTTGAAGCCGGACGTGGTGTTTTTTGGCGAAAACGTGGCCCCGCCGACAGCGGCCAAGGCAATGGCTGCGGTGGAACATGCGGAAGGTTTGCTGGTAGTGGGTTCGTCGCTCATGGCCTATTCGGCGTTTCGTCTGTGCAAAGCGATGGTCGAGCAAGGCAAACCGGTGATCGCCATCAACCTGGGCAAGACTCGGGGGGATGAGCTGCTGCAGGCGAAGATCGAAGCGTCCTGCGAGCTGCTGTTGCCGTTATTGGCTGAACGATTGCAATAGCAAAAACACTGCAATTCAAAAATGTGGGGCGGGCGTGCTGGCTCCCCCATGGGTGATGCGGTGAATTAGCGACGGAAAGCCTACGACCCACCCTTCCAAAAAATGACGCCCAAGTCACGTTTCTCCGCATTACCCCGCCCCCACAACAAATTATGTAGTGACCAAAAATAATCACTACATAATCGTTGACGTAACGTTTTTGTCCTTGCATTATCGAGACGTCTCCCGGATCGGGAGCGTTGGCAACAAGTGTTTTGAAAGAGCTCGTCTGACCGCCGAGCTGTTTTTTCCGGATGTGCACTGCCCACAAGGCGGATTGATGAAGCTGACCGGCCGAGAGGATCGGTACAAGGAGCGCAAGTGCTGCTTGTCTTCGTTGAGAAAGCATTGCGTAGCAGTTCATCAGCAAGACTACATGCATCAGGTTCAAGACCCTGCCCGTATTCGGCAGACAGTCGCTGACGCCCGGTTTTCAAAACCGGAGACAACTAAGCAGTTTTAACGAATCAATTGATAGATCGCCAACTGGTCAAGGGGCTTACACATGAATCTGAACAACCAACCCACTATCGATGAATTGGCTGAGATGTTCGCAGCGCAAAAAGACACGCTCGACGACCATATCCTGTGGATTGGCAAATCGGGCGAAGTCCAAATTGACTGCCTGGCGCCCCATACCGAAGAAGCCGAGTTCGACCGCAATAACCGTGAACTGGCGGCACGCCTGAAGATGTACCGCCGTGGCCAGGGTTATGTTGGCAAGAAGGCTGCTGCCGATCGCAACTTTATCGAACAGGTCTTCCACACACTTAATACCGAATGGCAGAACCTCAACGGCCAATCGCAGATTAAAGTGATTGATAGATACTGCTGATAACACAGCCTTAAACATTTAAGCCCGCTCGTTAATTCGAGCGGGCTTTTTAATACGTGTTTTATAACAACGCGGGTAATCGTCCCTTCCCCGCCTCATCGCAAAAAATATCAAACAGCACCTGCGCTGCCGCCGAAAGTTCATGCCCTGGCTTGGTCAGCACCCCAATCGGCCGTTCAATCACCGGATTGCTCAAGGTGATGCAATGGGCACCCGCCTCGACCATCTGCCGCGCGCACAATGCAGGTACGGCACTGACACCCAAACCATTCGCCACCATCTTGCCCACTGTCGCCAGTTGATGGCTCTCCAGTGCTACGGGCAACTTCATCTGCAAGGCGCCCAGGTGTTCTTCCAGCATCACCCGCACCGTCGAAGGCCGTTGCAGCGTAATGAACGGCTGCTCCAGCAGGGTTTTCCAATCGATTTCTGTGCATTGCGCCAAGACTGAGTCACCCGGCACAACCGCAATAAACCGGTCCAGGTACAGCGGGGTAAACGCCAACGATGATCCTTCGGAGGGCTCGAATGCCACGCCCAGCTCCACCTGGCGATCGCGGACCATCTCCAGCACCTGCTCATTGATCAAGTCATGCACGGTCACATTTACCTGAGGGTAACGCGCGCGGAATATTTTCAGGATCGGCGGCAGCAAATTGCCGGCAAACGACGGCATCGCCGCCACCGTGACGCGCCCGCGCTGCAAGGTGAAGCGCTGGCGCAGTTCGTCTTCGGCGTTGTCCCAGTCGGCAATCAGTCGGCGCGCCAGGGGCAACAGGGATTCGCCTTCAGGGGTCAACGCAACGTTACGCGTATTGCGACTGAACAGGCGCCCGCCCAACCCTTCTTCCAGCCCCTTGATGGTCAGGCTCAGCGCCGATTGGGAAAGATGCAGGCGCTCGCAGGCGGCGGCAAAACTCAGGCTCTGGGCCACGGCGAGAAACGCCCTCATCTGTTTAACGGTCATGGGTAAGCTCCAAGTGACAAGTTGAAAGCTGCAAGTTAAAGCGGCCGCTGACTAGGCTTGAAGCTTGCGGCTTGAAGCTAATTATTCTGTTTTCTAAATCAATCAACCTAAAAAAACAACTTAACAAATCAATCCGTCAGAGCAACACTCGGTTCATTGGCTGGCCCACAAACAATAATAGAGGTGCATATGGCAGGTTTCGATAAACGCGTGGCGTCCTACGAGGAAGCATTGGCAGGCCTTGAAGACGGCATGACCGTCCTCTCCGGCGGTTTTGGCCTGTGCGGCATTCCGGAAAACCTCATCGCCGAGATCAAGCGCAAAGGCACCCGCAACCTGACCGTGGTTTCGAACAACTGCGGCGTCGACGGTTTTGGCCTGGGCGTGCTGCTGGAAGAAAAGCAGATCAGCAAAGTGATCGCGTCCTACGTCGGTGAAAACGCCTTGTTCGAGAAGCAATTGCTCAGCGGCGAAATAGAAGTGGTGCTGACCCCCCAAGGCACCCTGGCCGAGAAAATGCGCGCAGGCGGCGCCGGCATCCCAGCCTTCTTTACCGCCACCGGCGTCGGCACCCCGGTTGCCGAGGGCAAGGAAACCCGCGAATTCAACGGTCGCCCGTACCTGATGGAAGAATCCATCACCGGTGACTTCGCCATCGTCAAAGGCTGGAAAGCCGACCATTTCGGCAACGTCATCTACCGCCACACCGCCCAGAACTTCAACCCGCTGGCAGCCACCGCCGGCAAGATCACCGTGGTCGAAGTCGAGGAAATCGTCGAACCGGGCGAGCTGGACCCGGCGCAGATCCACACCCCTGGCATCTACGTCGACCGGATCATCTGCGGCACGTTCGAGAAGCGCATCGAACAGCGCACCGTGCGCAAATAATCCGCCTCCAGCCCGAACAATAAGGACTCATAAAATGGCTCTTACCCGCGAACAAATGGCTCAACGCGTCGCCCGCGAAATGCAGGACGGTTTCTACGTCAACCTCGGCATCGGCATTCCGACCCTGGTGGCCAACTACATTCCCGAAGGCATGGAAGTCATGCTGCAATCGGAGAACGGCCTGCTCGGCATGGGCCCGTTTCCAACCGAAGACACCATTGACGCCGACATGATCAACGCCGGCAAGCAAACCGTCACCGCACGCATCGGTGCGTCGATCTTCTCCTCCGCCGAGTCCTTCGCGATGATTCGCGGCGGCCACGTCGACCTTACCGTGCTCGGCGCATTTGAAGTGGACGTACAGGGCAACATCGCCTCGTGGATGATCCCCGGCAAGCTGGTCAAAGGCATGGGCGGTGCCATGGACCTGGTGGCCGGTGCAGAAAACATCATCGTGATCATGACCCACGCGTCCAAGGATGGTGAATCCAAGCTGCTCAGCCAGTGCAGCCTGCCGCTGACCGGTGCGAACTGCATCAAGCGTGTGCTGACTGACCTGGCGTACCTGGAAATAGAAAATGGCGCTTTTGTCCTCAAGGAACGCGCACCTGGCGTCAGCGTGGAAGAGATTGTGAGCAAGACCGCCGGTAAACTGATCGTCCCGGACCACGTTCCAGAAATGCACTTCCAGTGAGGACAGAGCTCATGCAAGACGTCGTGATTGTTGCTGCCACCCGCACCGCCGTTGGCAGCTTCCAGGGTTCGCTGGCGAATATCCCGGCCCCCGAACTGGGCGCCGCCGTGATCCGTCGCTTGTTGGAACAGACCGGCCTGGACCCGGCCGAAGTGGATGAAGTGATCCTCGGCCAGGTGCTCACCGCGGGCAGCGGCCAGAACCCGGCGCGCCAGGCCTCGATCCTCGCCGGCCTACCCCATGCGGTGCCAAGCCTGACCTTGAACAAGGTCTGCGGCTCTGGCCTCAAGGCCCTGCACCTGGGCGCCCAAGCCATCCGTTGCGGTGACGCCGAGGTCATCATTGCCGGCGGCATGGAGAACATGAGTTTGGCCCCGTACGTACTGCCCGCCGCGCGCACTGGTTTGCGCATGGGCCATGCCAAGATGCTCGACAGCATGATCACCGACGGCCTGTGGGACGCGTTCAACGACTACCACATGGGCATTACCGCCGAGAATCTGGTCGATAAGTACGGCATCAGCCGTGAAGCCCAGGATGCGTTCGCCGCCGCCTCACAGCAAAAAGCGACTGCTGCGATCGAAGCCGGCCGCTTTGTGGATGAGATCACCCCGATCCTGATTCCCCAGCGCAAAGGCGACCCGGTAGCCTTCGCCGTGGACGAACAGCCGCGCGCCGGCACCACCGCCGAGTCCCTGGCCAAGCTCAAACCTGCTTTCAAGAAAGACGGCAGCGTCACCGCCGGCAACGCGTCCAGCCTGAACGATGGCGCTGCTGCGGTGCTGCTGATGAGTGCCGCCAAAGCCAAGGCCCTCGGCCTTCCGGTCTTGGCGCGCATCGCCAGCTACGCCAACGCCGGCGTCGACCCGGCCATCATGGGTATCGGCCCAGTCTCGGCCACCCGCCGCTGCCTGGACAAAGCCGGTTGGGGCCTGGGCGACCTGGACCTGATCGAAGCCAACGAAGCCTTCGCCGCGCAATCCCTGGCGGTAGGCAAAGAACTGGAATGGGACGCCAACAAGGTCAACGTCAACGGCGGCGCCATCGCCATCGGCCATCCGATTGGCGCCTCAGGCTGCCGCGTGCTGGTGACCCTGCTGCATGAAATGATCAAACGCGACGCCAAGAAAGGCCTGGCGACGCTGTGCATCGGCGGCGGCCAAGGCGTGGCCCTCGCTCTCGAACGCAACTGATTCAAAGAGCAACAGGGAGGAGGCTCGGTTCCACGAAAACCGGGCCTTTTCTTTTCGCGGTACGCCTGAAAAAACACAGTTCAAATGTGTGCGGGCTTGCTCGCTAGCTACTGCGCGGCACCGCAAACACCGCACTCGCCCGCGCCACCACCTTCTCCCCCACCTGCAGGCTCACCGTGGCAAACGCCATCTGCCGCCCGCGTTTGTGATGTTCCATGCGCACCACGATCCACTCCCCAACCTGCACCGCCCCCAGGTAATCCAAGGTCATGCTCGCGGTAATCAGCGGCAGTGGCGGCTCAATGGAAAACGCCATCGCGTAGCCCATGCCGACATCTGCCAAGGTCGCCAACACGCCGCCATGCACCGTGCCGCGTCCATTGGCGTGGCGATTGTCGGCACGCAGGGCGATTTCCAGGTGCACGCCGTCACCCCGGCAATACGCCGGGCCAAGCAGATCAAGCAATGGGCTGCTGCGGGGCAGCGAAACGAAACCTTCGGGCACTGAGTGGGCGATCATGGCGAACGCTTCCTTGAACTGAAGATTGAGGTGTACGCCACGCCACAAGCAGCGGCCATTACCATCCATCACGCAAATCCCCCGCGATGCTTTGCGTTAATCCACCAGACCCGCTTTAATCGCCGTAAAATCCCCCCGTACCCCGCAAGGAACAGCAATGCGCCATCTGGACGGCAAGCCCCATCCGCTTCGCACCGGCTTAATAATCTTGGTCGCCGGCCTGGCCCTGGTTGGCTGCTCGCCCAAGGACCACTCCCGCGCCAGGGTGATCAACGGCGAGCAGAGCCGTGCCGGTGCGCAATTGGCCTACGAGCACGAGCTGAGCCTGGCCCTGCCCGGCGCCCTGCTCGCGCCGCGCATGCAGGCGACACGCGAGGCCTGCGAAACAGCACGCTTTGGCGCGTGCAATATCCTGGGCATCACCGAAGACGGCAACGGTGGCCAGATCATTCTGCGTATCGCGCCGACGGGTGTGGAGTCGATGGTCGCGATGGCCGCTGAAGGTGGCAAACTCGGCCAACGCATCACCACCGCCGAGGACCTGGCCGATGCGGTCGCCGACTTACGCCGCCGGCAGGACCGCCTGCTGGCCCAGCAACAACGCCTGGATGAATTGGCCAAACGCAAGGACATCACGGTCAGTGACCTGATCGCCCTGAGCAAGGAACAGGCGGGTATAGAGAACGAATTGCAGGCGCTCGCCCAAGTCGCTGCCGGCCAGCAACGCCGTCTCGACACCAACCACGTGACCCTGAACTTCCGTTCCCTTGACGGCGCGAACCAGCCGTCACGGTTCAGTCGGATGTTCAGCAACCTGGGGGACAATATGGTCGAGGGCACTGCCGACGCCCTGGAACGCTCAAGCTATGTGCTGCCGTTCGTGATCCTGGCGTTCCCGGTGGTGTGGTTGTGGGTGTGGCTGTGGCGCCGCTTTGTCAAACGCCGCATCTGATCAGCGCTTCATGCAACGCTGATACCGCTCATCCACCCGCTTGGCAAACCACGCCGTCGTCAGGTTGCGGGTGATCTTCGGACTCTTGAGCACGATGCCCGGCAGGATCGCCCGTGGCATCGGCTTGCCGGCGGCTTTGTCCGCGAGTGCGAACACGCGTTTGTACAGAGCGGTCTCTTCAAAATCCAGTTGCTTACCCTGATCCAGCTGGCTGCGGATGCTCGGATTGCGCATATCCAGCTTCGCGCCCAGGGAACGCACTGCCAACTCGGTGGTGCCGGGTAGCAATGAGCCGTACCGTATCAAATCCCCATCCAGCGCCAACTCGGTGCCCGAGGCACGGCTGACGGCGGCCTGGAACGCGGCATTGCGACTGGCATACCAACCGGCATTGAAGTCGGCGAAGCGGTACACAGGCTGGTCATAGTTCACCGGGTAACCCAGCAAATGCGCGATACCGAAGTACATGCCGCCACGGCGGGTGAAGACTTCACGGCGAATAGTGCCGTCCACCGTGTAGGGATAACCCCGTGCCTGTTTCTGCGCAAAGTCGATGCTGACCTGCATCGGGCCTGCGGTATGCACCGGGTTGAAACCACCGAATAACGTGTTGCCCAGGGGCACCATGCTGATGAAGTCATCAAAGATGCCACTCAGGTCCCTCTCCGTGCGTGCGGCGCTCAGGCGATCGGCGTATGTGCTGCCCGTGGGCGAGCGCAATTGAAGTGCGCTGCGTACGAAAAAGGCTGGCACATGGACCTTACCGGCACGCCGCAGGATTTCATCCTGGGCGATCTTGCCCATGTTCGGCACGGGCGGATCGACTTGGTAAGTGGATTCCTGTTCGGTCACCGCCAGCACGGCGCAGATATTTTCCGTACTGGGGTAGATTTTCTGGGTGTCGAAGGCGGTGTAGATGTCCTGGGCCCAACCGTTGCGGTCCGAGACGTTAGCCGGCAGCAAGCGCACGATCTGCGCCTTCACCTCAGCCTCGCTGCGCTCCGGCTGTTGCGGGTTGCGGGTTGTAGAGCAACCGGCCAGCACCAGCAACGTGGCAAGGCACAGGATCAGGCGGCTTGAATACATGGGGTTTCCTTGGATGACGGCGGGCCGGGCGTTGCAGATATCGACCGGTAAGTCTAACCAGGGTTCGCCGCGCTGGCGTGCTCGCCAGGCAATCACAAACGTGACAGGATCTGTCATCGACCATTCTTACACGGAGTTTGAATGCCATGCTCAGCCTGAACTTCCTCATCACCTGCCTGATCGTCGTGCTGATTCCCGGCACCGGCGTGATTTTTACCGTGTCCACAGGCCTCACCGCCGGCAAGCGCGCCAGTGTGTTCGCCGCGCAGTGATCGAGTCGCCACGGGTGCAGAATTGGCTGCGCCGCAGTTTCGCGGCGGCCTTTGCGGGGTTGGGCTTGAACCTGGCGTTTGCGCAGCGCTGATAAACACTGCAAGCCCACACACATTTAGACTTGCGGTGTTTTCTAGATCCCGGCCAGTGCCAGGTCCATCGCGAAGTAGGTGAAGATCAAATCCGCACCCGCGCGCTTGATCGACCCCAAGGTCTCACGCACCACACGATCCTCATCAATCGCGCCAGCCTGGGCGCCGAACTTAATCATCGCGTACTCGCCACTGACCTGATAAGCCGCCACCGGCAAACGCGAGGCTTCGCGGATATCGCGGATGATATCGAGGTAGGCGCCGGCCGGCTTGACCATCAACGCATCGGCACCTTCCTGTTCGTCCAGCAGCGATTCGCGCACGGCTTCGCGGCGGTTCATTGGGTTCATCTGGTAGCTTTTGCGGTCCCCCTTGAGCGCGCTGCCGCCGGCTTCGCGGAACGGGCCGTAGAGGGCCGAGGCGAATTTGGTGGAGTAAGCCATGATCGGGAGGTGGGTGAAACCGGCGTCGTCCAAGGCGCGGCGGATTGCCTGGACCTGACCGTCCATCGCTGCCGAAGGGGCGATCACATCAGCGCCCGCACGGGCAGCGGCCACGGCTTGCTTGCCGAGGTTGACCAGCGTCGCGTCATTGTCGACATGCGCACCGTGCATCACGCCGCAGTGGCCATGGTCGGTGTATTCACAGAAGCAAGTGTCGGACATCACGATCATTTCCGGCACCGCGTCCTTGATGATCGAGGACATGCGCGAAACCAGGCCGCGTTCTTTCCAGGTGTCGCTGCCGTTGGCGTCCAAGTGGTGGGACACGCCAAAGGTCATCACCGACTTGATGCCGGCACGCGCATAGCGCTCGATTTCACCGGCCAGTTTTTTCTCGGGGATGCGTAACACGCCCGGCATGCTGGTGATGGGCACGAAGTCGTCGATTTCTTCTTCGACGAAAATCGGCAGTACCAAGTCGTTGAGGGTGAACTCGCTTTCCTGAAACAAGCCACGCAGCTCCGGGGAGCGGCGCAGGCGGCGTGGACGGGCTTGGGGGAACTGGCTGGTCATGGCAATCCTGGATAAAGGTCAAAACTTTGGGGCGAAGCTTATGCCCCCAGGCACCGGCAACACAAACCCGGAGGGCCCAATAGTGTATTGCGAGGGCCGTAACAATTTATTGATCTAGAGCTGTAAACGCCCTTCGATACACACCGCCACAGCGCCACCCACCCAGATTTCCTCACCCTGGCGTTCAATGCGAATACGCCCCGCACGCCCCAGCGCAGTGCCCTGGCTGACCATATAGCGCTCAGGCGCCAGGCCTTCGGCCAGCAGCCATTGCGCGACACCGGCATTCAAGCTGCCGGTGGCGGGGTCTTCCGGGGCGCCGTCGCCCGCGATAAAGGCGCGAACTTCAAATTGCGCATCCACGTCGTCCCTCGCGGGATCACAGGGGGCGATCACACCCACGGCCAAACCGAGCAGTTGTGAGTAATCCGGTTGCAGATCCAGCACCTGATTGCGATCAGCCAGCATCACTGCCAACCATCCCGCGCCGTTGTCGACCCACTGGCTACGCAGGATGGCCTCTGGCGCCAAGCCCAACGCCAGGCGAACGCGCTCTATGACAGGCGCTTCCACCGGCCCGGCGCGCAACAAAGGCGGTGCGATAAACGCCAGCTCATCATGCTGGCGACGGATACGCACCAAGCCGATTTCGCACTCTTGGATTATTTCCTCACCTTTGGGAATACCGCCCGCCTGCAGCCATGCGTGGCAACTGCCCAGTGTCGGGTGCCCGGCAAAAGGCAGTTCCTGCAAGGTCGTGAAAATCCGCACCCGGTAGTCCGCCTCGGGGTCGCGCGGGGTCAGCAGGAACGTGGTTTCGCTCAGGTTGGTCCAGTTGGCAAAGTCCGCCATCTGCTGGTCGGTCAGGCTATCGGCGCCGAACACCACCGCCAATGGGTTGCCTTTGAGCGAAACGCTGGTGAAGACATCCAGCTGTTTGAAATCGAAAGTCGGCATGCTCAGCTCGGAATACTAAGGCCACGGATCACCGCCGGCCGTGCGACGAAACCGTCCAGCGCGCGCAGTACATTGGGGAAGTCGGCGATGCCCACTAGGTCACCGGACTCGTAGAAACCGATCAGGTTGCGGATCCACGGGAAGGTGGCGATGTCGGCGATGCTGTAGTCGTCACCCATGATCCAGGTGCGGCCCAGCAGGCGTTTTTCCAACACGTCCAGCAGGCGCCTGGATTCGGCAGCGTAACGGTCGCGGGGGCGCTTGTCTTCGTAGGCTTTGCCGGCAAATTTATTGAAAAACCCCAACTGGCCAAACATCGGGCCGATGCCCCCCATCTGAAACATCAGCCACTGAATCGTTTCATAGCGGGTGGCGGGGTCTTCGGAGAGCAGTTGGCTGGTTTTTTCCGCCAGGTAGATCAGGATCGCGCCGGACTCGAACAGCGCCAGTGGCTGGCCGCTGGGACCATCGGGGTCGATGATCGCGGGGATCTTATTGTTGGGGTTCAGGGACAGGAACTCGGGAGACAACTGGTCCTGGGTCTCGAAGCTGATTTTATGCGCTTCGTAAGGCAGCCCCAGCTCTTCGAGCATGATCGAGACTTTTACCCCGTTGGGTGTCGGCAGCGAGTACAGCTGCAAGCGCTCGGGATGCTGGGCGGGCCATTTGCTGTTGATCGGGAAGGCAGCGAGTGAGTTCATCGGGGAGCTCCTGAACAGAAAGGCTCCATGATAGACATCTGTTCCGTGTCCTGCATGGGTCATCAATACGCAACAACCGCTGGCTAATTATCCCGTCTGGGCGAACCAATAGGCCCTCGCGCACTCTTAAGTGCGCTTAAACGGTGAACGGAGGCGAACCGCAATACTGACAGGGAACACCGCAGGACGCCGGATGCGTCACTGGGGCCGGGCTTGTCCGCCTTAATCCGATGCACTGAAGACTCGACAATAATGACCATCAAGCCGTTGTGCCTTGCGCTACGCCTAAAACGATATTCATACATCATGTTGCCGCTGTTGCTCGTAGGCGGCGCTATCGGCCTGACCCTGGAATCGCGCGTCAGTAGGGCCGAACAGGTGAACGGCGTACAAACCCTGGTGTTCCTGCGCCATGGTGAAAAACCGGCAGGCGGCCTGGGCCAACTCAATTGCCAAGGCCTCAACAGAGCAATGAACCTGGCCACCCTGCTGCCGGAAAAATTCGGCAATGCCGACTTCGTATTTGCGGCCAACCCCACACGTAATGTGGAGGAAGGTGAGCTGGACAATTCCTACAGCTACATTCGCCCCCTGATGACCATCAGCCCCAGCGCGATCAAGCTCGGCCTGCCGGTCAACATCAAATTTTCCGCGAACGACACCAGCGCCCTCGCCGATGAGCTGGTGGAAGACAAGTACCACAACGCCACGATTTACACCGCTTGGTCCCACGGCTATCTGCCGGAGTTGATCAACAAGGTGGCGAGTGAAGCGTCGGGCGAAAAGCACACCATCACCGACGATTGGTCGGGCAGCGACTACGACACCCTGTATGTGCTGACGCTGACCTGGCACAACGGCAAGGCCTCGCTGCTGAGCCGCAACTACAAGCAAGGCTTGAACAACGGTGAACAGACCTGCCCGAACCCCACGCAGGTGAGTGCCGATAGCTGACAGCGTATGATATGCCGCTATCGACTCACCTGCGGATCATCCCCATGCCTAACCTCACTTCCTCCCAGCCCAACCGGGGCTGGTCTATCTGGTGGAAACCTGCACTGTTCCTGCTGGTAGCCTGCGTTGGCCTCTACTATGTGAAGTGGTCCCCCTACTACCTCAAGGCCTTCGTTGCCGCCGATAACCACAGCATCGGCGCCTCGATTCTCAACGATCAACAACGCTCGCCATTGGCGGCGGCGCTGGCCTATGCCCAGGTGTATTTCCTGGCGATCTGGAAGGCCGCTGTGCTGGCGGTGATTCTTGGCTCATTGCTGCAAGTGCTGATCCCCCGCGACTGGTTGCTGCGCCTGTTTGGCCGCGCCGGACTCGGCTCCACCCTGCGCGGCGGGCTGTTTGCTTTGCCGGGGATGATGTGCAGTTGCTGTGCGGCGCCGGTCGCGGCGGGTATGCGGCGTCAGCAAGTATCGGTGGGGGCCGCGCTGGCATTCTGGATCGCCAACCCGGTGTTGAACCCGGCCACCCTGGTGTTCATGGGTTTTGTCCTGGGCTGGGGCTTTACCGCCCTGCGGCTGGTGGCGGGGATTGTGCTGGTGGTGGGTGTCTCTCTCGTGGCGCAGCGCATTGCGCGGTCTGAACAGGTGCCGGCAGCCGCACTGGATGCGATAGCCGAGGTCAATATTGTCGACTCGCAACCGTTCCTGAGCCGCTGGTTACGCACCCTGTGGCAGCTGTTTTGGAGCACAATTCCGATCTATATCCTGGCGGTGCTGGTCCTGGGCGCGGCGCGAGTCTGGCTATTCCCCCATGTGGACGGCGCCATGACCAACAGCCTGATGTGGCTGGTGCCACTGGCAATCGTCGGCACGCTGTTTGTGATTCCAACCGCCGCAGAGATTCCCATCGTACAAACCATGATGACCCTGGGCATGGGCACCGGCCCGGCCGTGGCGTTGCTGATGACCCTGCCCAGCGTGAGCCTACCGTCGCTGCTGATGCTGCGTAAGGACTTTGATGCAAGGGTGCTGATTACGGTGGCCGGGTTGACCATGCTGGCGGGGGTGGTGTGTGGGCTGATCGGGGCGCTCATCCTGTAGTTATTCAGTGGGGCTGATGGCCCTTTCGCGAGCAAGTCGAATCGTCGCCCCCCCACGCGCCCATCCAGACCGCGTTTACCCTGTAGGAACACGGTCAACATGTGGGAGTGACTTGCTCGCGAATAGGCCCTTGAATATCACCCATTCACCCTGTTACGCAGATACTCCACTACTGCCCTCTGCTCTCCCGCGAACTCGACCCGCGCGCCTTTGCTCTCCCGCTGAAACGCATACATCGGGTCGTAATACTCGCGCAACAAGGCTTCGATCCACACGCGATGCAAATCCACTGCACCGCTACGCGCCTGTTCCGCCAGCGCGTCCTGCAGGATCGCCTGCAGCCGCTGGAAGCGCTCCCCACCCAGGCGCTTGTGGATGTTGGCCAGGCTCTGGGTCAGACGCCCGGCAAACACCGCGTGGCCCTGCTCGCCAAACAGCGCGATGAACTCGGCACACAGGTCCACCACGTAATCGCGCAAGATGCGCTCGACCCGCCCTTCGACGCTGTCCTCAAGCCATACCATCGGATACGTCTGCATGCCTTTGTACAACGGCAACGGCAGCGCGCAACTGCCGATCATGCGGCTTTCGTCCTCGATCACGAACTGCTGGACCCCCCCTGCGCGTTTTTTCAGCAGGTCCACCGCCAAGCGGTTTTCAAAGTCGATGTTGGACGGCTGCGCCGTGGCGCGCTTGCCGAAGCTGGAACCACGATGGTTGGCATGGTTTTCCAGGTCCAGGGCATTGTGTAACTGGCCGAGCACCTCGGTCTTGCCAGTGCCGGTCATGCCGCCGAGCAATACGAAATCACACTGCGTTGCCGCTTGCTCGAGCGTCTCCAGCAAAAAGGTGCGCATGGCTTTGTAACCGCCGCCCACACGCGGGTACTCAATGCCCACCTCAGTCTTGAGCCATTGCTGCACGATCTGCGAGCGCAAACCACCGCGAAAACAATACAGGTAGCCATGGGGATTGGTCTTCGCGAACAGCGCCCACTGATCGATGCGTTCAGCCTTGATTGCCCCGGACACCAGCTCGTGGCCCAGCACGATTGCGGCCTGCTGGCCTTGCTGTTTGTAGCAGGTACCGACCCGCTGACGCTCGTTATCGCTCATCAGCGGCAGGTTGACTACACCCGGGAAGGCACCTTTGACGAACTCTACCGGCGCGCGGGTATCCATCATCGGTCGGTCATTGAGGAAGATATCGCGGTAGTCGGTGATGTCAGCGGCCATCAAAACACCTCTACCGCGTGGGTCTGTCGCTCAACCAGTTCGCCGATAGGCTCAAGGGCCAGGCCCAGTTCGGCGGCGGCGACATGAAACTCGGCGTCACCCTCGGGGGTGACCGCGATCAACAGGCCACCGCTGGTCTGTGGGTCACACAGCACACGCTTATGCAACTCCTGCAGGCGCCCGAGCCTGGCGGAGTAACTGTCGAAGTTGCGCAGGGTGCCACCCGGCATGCAACCTTGATCCAGGTAGTCCTCAATCCCCGGCAGACGTGGGACTTTGTTGTATTCGATGCGGGCCGTCAGGCGGCTGCCGTCGGCCATTTCCACCAGATGGCCCAGCAAGCCGAAACCGGTGACATCGGTCATCGCCGTGACACCCGTCAATTTGCCGAAACGGCTGCCAGGTGTGTTCAGCGTACACATCCAGTCACGCGCCAGGCCGATATCCGCCTCACGCAGTTTGCCCTTCTTCTCAGCGGTGGTCAGGATGCCGATGCCCAGGGGTTTGGTGAGATAAAGCCGGCAACCCACGGTTGCGGTGTCATTGCGTTTCATATGGCGCTTTTGCACGATGCCGGTGACGGCCAGCCCGAAGATCGGCTCCGGGGCATCGATGGAGTGGCCCCCCGCCAGTGGGATTCCGGCTTCGTCGCACACGGAACGGCCGCCACGGATCACTTCCCGGGCAATCTCCGGTGCCAGTACATTGACCGGCCAGCCGAGAATGGCGATGGCCATCAGCGGGTCACCGCCCATGGCGTAGATGTCGCTGATGGCGTTCGTCGCTGCAATCCGCCCGAAGTCGAAGGGATCATCGACAATCGGCATGAAAAAGTCAGTGGTGGAGACCACGCCGCGCTCATCGTCGATGGCGTACACCGCTGCATCATCGCGCGAAGCGTTGCCCACCCACAGCTTGGGGTCGAGGTTCTGCGCGCCGCTGCCGGCAAGGATCACCTCCAATACCTGGGGCGATATCTTGCAGCCACACCCCGCGCCATGGCTGTACTGGGTAAGACGAATCGGCTCGTTCATGTATGACCTCACGCTATCAAGTGCGCGAATTCTAACAGACAGCAAAAGGCCGGCTGAGCTCTTGTGAGCGCAGCCGGCCTTTTGGTTTCAGCCGTTACTGCCGGGCCGCCAGCAAACGCTTGTGGCGGTTGCGCCTGGCAATGTTCAGACATTCGATGGCCGCGGAGAACGCCATGGCCGCGTAAACGTAGCCTTTAGGCACATGGGCACCAAAGCCTTCGGCGATCAGGGTCATACCGATCATGATCAGGAAGCCCAGGGCCAACATCACCACGGTCGGGTTATCGTTGATGAACTTGGCCAACGGCTCGGCCGCCACCAGCATCACGATCACCGAGGTCACCACGGCAATGATCATGATCGGCAAGTGCTCGGTCATGCCCACGGCGGTGATGATGCTGTCGATGGAGAACACCAGGTCAAGCAACAGGATCTGCCCGATGGCCGCGGCGAAACCGATGGCTACCGTATTGCCGACGCTGGCCTTCTCTTCGGGCTCGGGGTCCATGCTGTGAT
>NZ_CAXAOY010000017.1:0-162005 GCF_963970975.1 Pseudomonas sp. RA_15y_Pfl1_P11 | reverse complement strand
TGCTGGAAGGCTTCGGCCCAAAAGAAACAAAGCCCTACCACTACCAACTCGACCACCTCGGTACCCCACAGGAACTCACCGCCCCGGATGGCGAAATCGTCTGGTCCGCGCATTACCGCGCCTACGGTGAAATCAGCCGCCTCGACATCAACACAATCGACAACCCACTGCGCTTCCAAGGCCAGTACTTCGACTCGGAAAGCGGGCTGCACTACAACCGCCATCGCTACTACAATCCGGATATTGGTCGCTACCTGACCCCGGATCCGGTGAAGCTGGCGGGTGGGGTTAACGCGTACCAGTACGTGCCCAACCCGACAGGATGGGTGGATCCTTTAGGCTTAAGTGCTTGTCCGGGTGACGGGTGTGAACCAAATGCTCCTTCTGTCCTCCCGATACCTAGCGTCAATGAAGGCGTACCCGCACTACCTCAACTGACGCGAACTGAGCGACAGGCGAGAATAGATAAACTGACAGAGGCAAATGCAAAACGAAAAGTGCTGGACTGGGAGCGGGAGTACGATATGCATACGGTTGAAAAGCATGGTCCAGAGATACCAGATAATGAATTAAGGCAACGATCTATTGATGGAACAAATCCAGCGACGGGAGAGAGAGGTGTCATCAACTCCAGCTCCCAATTTAAATCCTGGAGAATGCAGTTCCACGCTATAAATAAGGCTATGGGCAAGATGCAAGGCGACTCACCATCTCCTACAGCTTTTGATAGAAGCGGAAACCCTGTGGTTGTGGTCGAACTACCTGGAGCCGGACGAGGCTACAAACCTAACGGCAGGGACGTAAACACTCCTAGATACATTGAAAACATGAAAAGAGCGGAAATCAGATTTGATAGAAACAACCCGACTAGACCATTCACCGCATTCCCGAAGTGAGCAGACAATGCTGAAATGCCCATTTATGAACACTCCTTACACCCCTAACATCTCTCACATATTAGGAGCTTTATCGGTATACGACCTTGAAGAAACAGTTGGCAAAGAACTATGGAAGCATGACCCTAACAACAAGAAAGACAGGGAAAAAATCATAATTTCTTTTATCCTGAAAGACCTTATGTATTTTTCATACAGACATCGCTTTATATTAATCTCGACGCTCAGGGATGCACTAGACAATCCCGACTTCGACTTTTCGAAAGAATTTAAAAGCGATTACGACGAATATATAACCATGGCTTGGAATGAAACAGAAATAGCCGATCCCCGTGGCTTCTTCGCCGACATCTATCGGCTTGCCAACGAAGTCTGGAGAGACGATCTACAAAAAGCCAGCCTCGAAGACCAATCAACTTGGTAAACCAAAACCGCTCTCCGAGGCAACACAGCCCATCCTGTGGTGAGCGAGCTTGCTCGCGTTGGGCCGCGCAGCGGCCCCAATCCAGGCAACGGGTTTTTCAGTTAAATCGGCAGTGTCTGTTTTTAGGGCTGCTTCGCAGCCCAGCGCAGGGCAAGCCTGCTCACTACAAAAGCTGACTCACCACCCTTCTTTCAACATCCGCAACTCCAGATGCTGCAACAGCATGATGGTCTTCCCGTCCGCAATCTCTCCGCTTTGCACCATCGCCAGCGCTTGCTCAAAGCCAAGCTCCAGCACCTCGATATCCTCGCCCTCTTCTTCCAGACCGCCACCGCTGCCCACCTGATCCCCCGGTTGATATTCACCGATGAAAAAGTGAATCCGCTCCGTCACCGAGCCCGGGCTCATGAATGCCGCATAAACCTTCTCCACATGCCCCACGCGATAACCGGTTTCTTCTTCCGCTTCCAGGCGAATACGTTCTTCGGGACTGGCATTGTCGAGCAACCCCGCCGCCGCTTCGATCAGGTATCCGTGGTAATCATTGACAAACGTCGGCATCCGAAACTGGCGAATCAACAACACGGTGCGCCGCTCGCGGTTGTACAGCAGGATGGTCGCGCCATTGCCGCGGTCGTATACCTCGCGGGTCTGGGCTTGCCAGCTGCCGTCGCGGCGGCGCAGGTCGAAGCTGTATTTTTTCAGCAGGTACCAGTTTTCCGAGAGTGTCTCTTCTGCGGTGATGCGAACGGGGCTGTTATCCATGATCGGTTTTCTCAAGAAAGTGTCTGCGTTTGTTTGATGCGACCCCAGGCGGCAGCGACTTCTTCTGCGCTTCGGGCTTTGATTCGGGCCAAATCACGGGGGTATTCCACACCGGGATTTTCCGTAAAGCGCGTGGCGGTGAATTGCCCGTTGCTGGCGCGCAGAATATAACCCGTGTCGTCGCACTGCGTTGATGCAAGGAACACAACCCCCGGCGTCACCCACTCCGGCTTGAGTTCATCCGGTTCTTCGGTCACGCCCCACATGCGCGTCTTGGCGACCGGCGAGATCGCATTGTTGCGCCATCTTGCCTGCGCTGTAGGCCACCAGGCCGGTCTGTTCATATTGCGCATACATGGCGCGGTCGGAGGTGGTGAGAATGATGCGCGGCGCAGATGAACGCAGCAGATGCGGCCAGGCGTGCTTGCACAACCAGAGTGGTGCGTAGAGGTTGATATCCATGGCACGTTGCAGGAACGCAACGTCGAGGTCGGCGATGTTCTGGTAACCCACCCAGCCTGCGTTGTGAATCAGGATATCGAGTTGGCCGAATGCCTCGATGGCGTACGCAACCAGTTGTTGGCAGCCCTCGTTCGTGGACAAGTCACCGCCATGGCCGATAACAGTCAAGCCTTCGGCCTGCAAGGCCTCTGCCGCCGACTGCACCACCTAGGCATCGCTGCCTGAGCCGGCGTTGTCGGCGCCGATATCGCTGATCACCACTCGCGCGCCGCCTTGGGCCAGTGCCCGTGCATAGCTGAGTCCCAACCCGCGTGCGCCGCCAGTGACGATTGCGGTTTTGCCTGTGAAATCCATGTGCTTGCTCTCCTGTTCGGCCCCACCCTAACAATCCCTGCACGCATTGTTCAATGCTGTAACACTTTGCAAGCAATCCCCGTGGACGGCTGTCGAATTAATTCCTGCCTGTGTGGGCCATCTGGTAAAAACCCTGCTTCACCTTTTCTCTGGAAACTTCATGCCCTCTCGTTTTTTCTCGCGCCTGAGCCTGCGCTGGTTTCCGCTGTTGTGCATGGCGTTGTTGATCGTCGGCCTGCCGGTGGGGTGCACCGTGCTGCAGCACAAGGAACGCGAACTGGTGTTTCGCATCGAGCCAGGTACCGCCAGCTGGTACAGCGGCTTACCTAAGGCGGTGCAGGAGTTCGAACTCAAACCCGCCAGTTTCAAATCGGGGCAGAACATACATGGCTGGTGGTACCCGGCGGACAAGAAGGACGCACCCGCGATCCTCTACCTGCACGGCGTACGCTGGAACCTCACCGGGCAACTGTTTCGCATCGAGCAATTGCACGCCCTGGGCTACTCGGTGCTGGCCATCGACTACCGCGGTTTCGGCCAGAGCCACGGCGAGCTTCCGTCAGAAACCAGCGTGTATGAAGACGCTCGAATTGCCTGGGAACGCTTCCAGGTGCTGCAACCTGACCCCAGCAAACGCCTGATCTACGGGCACTCCCTGGGCGGCGCGGTGGCCATCGACCTGGCCGCCGAGTTAGGCAAACAAACACCACTGCCAGTTCGCGGCTTGGTGATTGAATCCACCTTTACCTCGCTGGCAGATGTAGCCACGGCGGTGGCCAATAGTTCGTTGCCGGTGCGCTGGCTGCTGTCGCAGAAATTCGACTCCATCGACAAGATTGCCGATATCCATATGCCGTTGCTGGTGGTGCATGGCCTAGACGACCGCTACGTGCCGCCGCGTTTCAGCCAACAATTGTTTGAAGCCGCCCAGGAACCCAAACGGCTGTTATTGGTACCCGGCGCCAGCCATAACAACAGCATGAGCCTGGGCGGTCGCAGTTATGGCCAGGCGTTGGACAAACTGATGCAAGCGAAGATGCCACCCCAGGTTGTCACGCACGCCACAGGCCGCAACGGCGAGTCTTGAAAACACATTCCGGCACTGGATTCGCGCTTGCCTGTCAAGCGCAAACCCAGCCCATGCTGGGCCAAGTCAGAAGTTGATCAAATATTGATCTTGGCTTAAATCGCCAACCCTGTCGGGGCTTCGCAAAGTTATCCACAGAGATACCCACGGTTTTCGTGGACAACTCTTTTCATATTTTTACGTTTTTTTTGCTCAATAAAAGTTTTCTGGAAATGTGCCGGGCAACAAAATCTCGCGATTCACATCGCGTATATCGTTATACCCACACAGCGCCATCGACACGTCCAACTCACGGGCGATGATTTCAAGTGCCTTGGTCACGCCCGCCTCGCCCATCGCACCCAGGCCATACAAATGCGGCCGACCGATCATGGTGCCTTTTGCACCCAACGCCATCGCCTTAAGCACGTCTTGGCCAGAACGAATGCCGCCGTCGAGCCACACTTCAATACGCTCTCCCACCGCCTCCACGATTGCCGGCAGTTGGCTGATGCTCGACGGCGCGCCATCCAGCTGGCGACCGCCGTGATTGCTCACCACGAGTGCATCGGCGCCGGAATTCGCGGCCAGGCGCGCATCTTCTCCATCGAGAATGCCCTTGATGATCAACTTGCCGCCCCAGCACTTCTTGATCCACTCCACATCGTCCCAGCTCAGGCGCGGGTCGAATTGCTGGGCCGTCCAGGAAGACAGTGAACTCATGTCCGCCACACCTTTCACATGCCCGACGATATTGCCGAAACCACGGCGCTTGGTGCCCAGCATGCCCATCACCCAACGCGGCTTGGTGGCCATGTTGAGGATATTCGGCAGGGTCAGCTTGGGCGGTGCCGAGAGGCCGTTGATCAAGTCCTTGTGGCGTTGCCCGAGGATCTGCAGGTCGAGGGTCAGCACCAACGCATCCACGCCGGCAGCCTTGGCGCGCTCGATCAAGTGTTCGATAAAAGCGCGATCGCGCATCACATACAACTGGAACCAGAACGGCTGGCCGACGTGTTCAGCGATGTCTTCCAGGGAGCAGATGCTCATGGTCGACAAGGTGTAGCGCAGGCCAAACGCGGCAGCCGCGCGGGCGGTCAGGATCTCGCCATCGGCATGCTGCATGCCGGCCAATCCGGTCGGCGCCAGCGCCACCGGCATGGCCATGTCCTGGCCGATCATGCTGGCACGGATCGAGCGCTCGTCGATATTGCGCGCCACCCGCTGGCGGAATTTGATGCTGGCAAAATCGCTTTCATTCGCCCGGTAGGTGCTCTCAGTCCAGGAGCCGGAGTCGGCGTAGTCGTAGAACATCCGTGGGACACGTTTTTGCGCGAGCTTGCGTAAATCTTCGATGGTTGTAATCAACGACATCTAAGTCACCTCTCCCTGAACTGAACACTGAGAGTAACCGCCCATCGGCTGCTCAACCAGCCATTGCGTTTATATCGGCACACGCATAATCTTGCATAAACCCGCAAAATGACGCAAAACCATGCACGACACTCATCAAGCCATTGACCTGCCTTCTTTGCGCAAACAGAAGATCCTGTTGTTGCTGGAACGCGACGGCAAAGTCACCGCCTCGGAATTGGTGGACCACTTTGCCGTATCCCAAGACACCATCCGCCGGGACCTCGGCGAACTCGCCGCCGCCGGCCTGTTACAACGCGTGCACGGCGGCGCCCTGCCTCGGCCCAAGGACACTGGCAAAGACTTTTTCACCCGCGTTGGCGAAACCAACGAGGCCAAGCGCCGCCTCGCCCGACTGGCGGCCGACCGCGTGCAAGATGGCCAGATCGTGCTGTTCGATTCCGGGTCCACAACGCTGCAGATCGCGCAGTCATTGCCCCGCTCGATTCGCCTGACCGTGGTCACAACGTCGCCCTTGATCGCCATCGCATTGGCCGACCACCCCGATGTAAAAGTGATCCTCACCGGTGGCCAACTCAACCCCGCGACGCTCTCCACCAACGGCCACGAAACTGTGCGCCTTATCCAAAGCATAAAGGCCGACCTGCTGTTTACCGGGGTGTGCGCGCTGCATCCGCAAGTGGGCATCAGCTCGCTGCACTTTGATGAAGTGGCGGTCAAGCAAGCCTTGCTCGACAGCGCCTCCCATGTAGTGGCGGTGACCATGGCGGACAAGCTCGGTGCGGTGGAGCCCTTTGTGGTGGCGCCCTGCAGCCACATTCATACGCTGATTACCGAATGGCATGTGCCGAGTATGGAGGCGTATGAGCAGTTAGGCTTGGAAGTGTTGCGAGTAGAGGTCGAGTAGGGACAAGGCGTCGGGCGTCGCATGCCCGCTGGCGGTATTGTCGAAGATGCACCCCGTGGGAATGCCGGCGTTGGTAGCCTGAACCAATGCCTGCGCAAATGCCTGCACTCGCTCAGGGCCATAAGCACTGTGATAGATACGCGGTGATCCATACAGGCGCCAATAAATCACGCCCCGCCAACCGCCGGGCACGCCGCCGGTTTCAATCACAGCAGGATCAGCGGCAACCCTGCCAATTTCAAAATCCTGCAACATTACCTCAGCTGCGAGCCAGGTAGCGTAACGCGGCTCAAGCACCCGCATCCCACAAAAAGCGACGTGGTTAAAACAGCACCGGCGCCGCATCACGCATGAAAATCTCGATGGTTTTAGGTCCTACGCCGTCGAATTCCCCGAGGCGCTTTTCAAACGCCTGGCGGTCTTTACTGGCACTGCGCATCTGGGTGAGCTTGCCAGCGTACTCGGCATTCAGCTTGGCGCTGAGGTCCAGCAAGCGCTGCGCGGTGGTTTCGTCGTAACGCACGTAGTGAGCACGCCCTAACATGACGACCAATTCCCGTGAAGTGCAGTGCTGCAACTTGCGTGCAGTGTCGCGACCTTGTTCTTCAACGATCACCTTGTAGGCCTGCGCAGCGATTGGCGCCTGAATCCGCTTGCCCATCAAGAAGCTGGCGATAAACCATTTGAACAGGCTCGCGTCATCGTCAGGCTTGAGCTCGATGCCCAACTCAGACGCGGTAATCGCCCGAGCCATGGCTAGTGCCCCAACTTGCGCTCGGCTTTGTCGGCCTGCTCGTTAATCGCATCGGTCTGGCGCTCAGTCTCTTTGATCGAAGTCGGTGTCAGCACTTTATCGACGGTTTCGGTCTTGGGGTTCGGACGGTCCAGGGTCTGCCCCTTGGATGGCTGTTCAATGCCTTTCTGCACGTTTTCCGAGCTGATCGGGTCTGGGGTTTTGTCAGCGTTTTTGTGATCGGTCATGGTCAATCTCCTGGCAGTTTCAGCCCGCAAAAATCCGCGGACACCTAAGCAGCAGAGGCCACTGAATTTCGATAGTTCAAGAATTCAACCGGGCACGGCCACTGGCGAAATAAGCGCGAATTAAATTAAACCTTTTGCACAGCCACCCCCTCAACACTCAGGTAACGGCATCACGCCACCTTTAAGGAGCCACACCATGACTACTCAGTTAATGAAACAAATGGGCCTGACCTTCGTACTGGTTGCAGGCTCAATTTCGACCGCCATGGCGGCAACGTCCAATAGCTTTGTCGACAATGCGGCCGAAGGTGGCATCACCGAAATCGAGGCGGGCAAGCTGGCCCTGCAAAAGAGCAGTTCGGCTGATGTGAAGACCTTTGCCCAACACATGGTGACTGAACACACCAAGGCGAATCAGGAACTGGCGACCCTGGCTAAAAAGCTCGACATCGAAGTACCGGATGATGCTGCCCTGACGGATAAGGCTAAGAAAGCCATCCTGGAAATGCGCGACGAATCGTTTGACGAGGCCTACGCCAACAATCAGGTCGCCGCCCATGAAAAAACCGTCGAGCTGTTCAAGAAAGAATCCATGTCTTCGGACAATGCTGAGTTGAAGGCCTTCGCCACCAAGACTCTGCCAACCCTTGAAGCTCACCTGAAGGCCGCCAAGGATCTGCAAGCCAAATACGCCAAGTAACCCCACGACTCAGGAGGCACTCGAACATGAGTTCGCAACTCAACGGCAAGAACATCCTCATCATCACCTCCAACACGGGTATCGAACGCGATGAACTGCTTAAGCCCCTGGAAGCGCTGCGCGGTTTTGGCGCTACGGTGACCCATGGATCCAGTGAGGGCGGCACCACCCAGACGTTTGTCGGCGACACCGAAAAGGACCGCACCGTAGAGTCGGACGCCAAGCTGTCCGAACTGTCCGGGGCGGACTTCGATGCCCTGGTAATCCCCGGTGGCACCGTCAATGCCGACACCTTGCGCCAGGATGCAGCTGCCTTAACGTTGATCAACGAATTCGTCACGGCGGGTAAAACCGTGGCGGCGATCTGCCACGGCCCATGGGCTCTGATCGATGCGGGCGTGATCGAGGGCAAGACCCTGACCTCGTATAAGAGTGTGCGCACCGACTTGGTCAATGCCGGCGCGGCGGATTGGGTCGATGCCGAGACCAAGACGTGCACAGCCAATGGCTGGACGCTGATTACCTCGCGCACGCCGGACGACTTGCCGGCGTTCAACGGCACGATTGCCAAGGCTGTCGCAGGCTGAACAGGTGGCTTTGAACGCAAACAGGCGCCCAATGGGCGCCTGTTTTTTTACCTCTGTTTTAGCCTCGATGCTGCTCGGGCATCTCACGTTTCGGCCCGAACATTGCCCATGCAATCAACCCAAACAGCGGCACAAAGATCAGGATTATCAGCCACAACCCCTTAGTCTCCCAGCCACTCGTGCTGCGCAACACAACGTTAATCGCCCACAGCTCTGCGAGCAGCAAAATCACCGCCAAACCGATCCAGATATATTCTAATTGCATGAGTCACCTCCTGAGGTCTTGTGCATTAGGTCAAGCATCGGCGCTGAGGGTTCATTTAAATTACCTGCAACGGCTAATACGCCCGCCATTCATGGTGGAAGAAGAGATTCTGTACCCGGCATTCAGAAAGGCCGGCGGCAAGGAACAGGACATCATGTACCACGAAGCCAAGGAAGAGCATCGCACCGTCGATTCTCTGGTGCTGCCTGACTTGAAGCAGACTGAGCCTTCGACAACCGAGTTTTCCGGCCGCGTCAAAGTGGTCAAGGCGTTGCTGGACCAGCATATCGTCCCAACGGATTTTGCTTATCGTCGGCCTCTCAGCCTTTGGCGATAACCCCGAGCCTGCCGCTAACGCCTTGACTGGCGACAGCGACGCCGGTTCAGCCCTGCCGCCTGGGACCTACCCCAGCAGCCCCTCAGACAGCGACAAAAAAACCAAAGCCACCGACAAACCGCCGAGCAAGCGGGCCAAGCCCGCCGATAGCCATAGAGACAGCCAGGAAGCACCCCGCACAGGCAGTTGACGGTTCATCCGTGACCGGTGACGGGTGCTTGGAGTGAAGCGGAAAAGGCTCGACCATAGGCGACGCCTTACCGGCGGACGACGCTCACACCCGACCTCCTTGATCGGCATCGCGCCTTGATGCAGATCAAGGCAGAGCTGTTGGGAGGCGCTCGGCAGCCGCTCAAGGCACCGGCAACCACCCACTGAAGTCACACGACGCTTTCAACGGGCTCCAGGCAAAATCCCAGGGTGGCGGTGGCAGCGCCGGGTGCTCGGTCCCGGTACGCTGAGCGTGTTTCCAATCGAAAACCCGCGACGACTGCCAGGCCAGGACCACACCCTGGGCCTGGCTTTCGTCCGTATTGACCCAGCCCGCGGCCGCCGCCGCCATGAACGCCTCGATCGGCTCATCATCGATCTGCGCCCCATAGACCGAGCCCAGCAGCCAGCGGCAGACATTCAAGTGGTAGGTCCAATCCAGCGGCGGCCGGTTGCGATAGGCCCAGGTCATGAAGCTGCGAAACAGGTTGAGGCCCTCGGGCGGGTCGAGTTTGAGCAGCGCCGGGCAGATATCGAACAGGGTGTGCCAATAGGGCAAAAGGCGCGCATCCAGATGCACGAAGTTACGCGAATTACTGGGGTATTCAGGCGGAACAGGTTCCGCGCGCAGGCGACGGGACGCCTTGCTGACCAGGCGGCTGGCGCCTGCGGGCAGTAGGAGGTTCATGAAACGCACTCACAGTCATGACGATGGAACGCCTCCTGGTTTCAGGAGGCCCCGGGGCGGACGTCAGAATGCAGGTGAAGCGCGGGGGTTCGCCGAGGGCCAGGAATAACGCGGCGGCGCCTTGTTGCGTCGTTCATGGGTCGGACGTGGCGTTCGTCCCAGGCCTAACAGCCAGGCCAGGCCGACCAGAAACACCAGCGCAAGCGTCAACGCATTGCAAACTGGGCAAGCAAAGTAGTTCGAGATGTTGCTGGAAGACGGGCTGCCCAACCCTTTGTCGGAAACTGGCGCCTGGCTGCCATCCACCGAACAGAACGCCCCGCCGACGCCATTGAGTGTCTGGCCCATCATCTGTCCATGACCCAAACCGCAGACGAACAGGTTCATCAGCATGCAAAAGTACAGGGCCCAGGCGATCAGTGAACGGTCGGGGTGGGTCAATTTCATGGCGGCGACTTTACCACCAGAGCCACAAAAGGATGAAGCACGGCACGCCCCTGTGACAGAACGTCGCAGATTACGTGTCGCCGCCAGGGTTGGTAGACTTGGCGCCCTCCTCCTTTACTCCTTTTCAAAGCCTGATGTGTAGATCCAGAGCAATGCAGGCGTTTCACAGGACGCACCGTCGATGAGTACGCTATTCACCCGCCGCAAAGTGCTGACCGGCATGGGCCTTCTGGGCCTGGGCAGCCTGCTGGGCGGCTGTGACTACAGCCCCAAGCTGAACTTCAAGTACGGCAAGGACTTGAGCGACAAGATCATGGGTCGCACCTTCAGGCTCAAGAACACCGCCGGCGAAACCGTCACCCTCAGTTCGTATCGTGGCCTGATGCCGGTGGTGTTCTTTGGTTTCACCCAGTGCCCGGCCGTGTGCCCGACCACCCTGGCGCGTGCCGCCCAGGCCAAGAAGCTGATGGGCCGCGACGGCGAAATCATGCAGGTGGTGTTTATCACCCTGGACCCGGAACGCGACACCCCCGAGATTCTCGACAAGTACGTCAAGGCCTTCGATCCCAGCTTCGAAGCGCTGTATGGCACCCCGGAAGAAATCGCCGTGGCCGGCAAGGAATTCGGCATCTTTTATGAAAAGATCCCCGCCGGCGACACCTACACCCTGTCCCACACCGCCACCAGCTTCGTGTTCGATACCCGTGGCAACCTGCGCCTGGGCCTGCGGGCATCCCTTACCGCTAAAGAGTGCGCAGAAGACCTGCTCACCGTCATGGAGGTCTGCTAATGACTGCCGTTCAACACCTCAAACGCCTGACGTTCGGCCTGACCCTGCTCGGCCTCGCAGCGCACGCCAGCGCCCAGGTGCAAGTGACCGACGCCTGGGTGCGCGCCACCGTGCCGGGCCAGCCTTCCAGCGGTGCGTTCATGACCGTCACGGCCGACAGCGACAGCCAACTGCTGAGCGTGGCCTCGCCCGGGGCCAAGGACGTGCAGATCCATGAAATGAGCATGAAGGACGACGTGATGCGCATGGGCCCGGTGGATTCGGTGGCACTGCCTGCCGGCAAAGCCGTGACCCTCGACCCCAACGGTTACCACGTGATGCTGATGGGCCTGACCGGCCAGATCAAGGAAGGCGACCAGGTGCCGCTGACCCTCACCGTGCAAAATGCCAAGGGTGAAAAGCAGACTGTCGACGTCAACGCCAAGGCGCGTGGGCTGGATGGCATGGACCATGGCCATATGGACCACAGCAAGATGCATTGATGGAAGACCGTAGGCGCGGGCCTGCTCGCGCCTACGGAGAATGACGGTTTAGTCCACGATAAACAGCTTCGCCCCGACGCCCGTCGATGAGCGATGCCCTTCCATGTCATTGCCCACCTGGTAACTCATTCCAGCTGTCAGGGTGAACTGGCGGCCATCTTCCAGCTCCGTGTGCAACTCGCCTTCAAGGCACAACAGCACATGCCCGCGCCAGCACCAGTGATCCGCCAGGTAGCCGGGCGTGTACTCAAGCGAATTTGGCGAGAGCACTACGCCGCCGCAGGTCCAGGGTGAATCAATCTACCCAGTGATTGCGCGGTTGCGCACGGCTTTTCGGTCGATGTGATGAACATTGGCGCTGTCGAGCTCCGGCGAGGCTGCGAAGGCGGCAGCATTGCCAACATTTTCGTCGCCTGACACACCGGCAAACCAGCCCCCACATCGGGAACCGTGCTCAGTCAGGCGCTCAGCCGTTTTGTCATCGGGATGCACGCTAACGCTAACCCCGAGGGCGAGTGGTAAATCGCCTGCTTGTCCCCCACGTAGCCGCAGGCTCGATAGAACGTCGCTGCGTTCAACGTTGCATCCAGCACCACGGTTTCAATCTCCAGCTCGCGCGCCACGCTCTCAAGGTGATTGAGCATCGCCTTGCCATACCCACGCCCGGTGAATTCGGGCAGTACAAACAGCGCGCCCACTTCGTTGTTGTCCAAGTCGAGCATGCCAGTGGCTACCGCCTGACCGTTTACCTGCCCCAGGTAAAACAGTTTATCCATCAGCACGCCGTAGCCATCCTCGGCCTTTCCCCTCGTCCACAGCATCATTTGGTCGCGCGTGTAAGCGCCGATGCACTGGCTGCGGATGGCCTGCAAACGGATGTCGAACGCCACCTGCGCATCCTCCGGGGTAGCCCGTTTTATCTCCAGCATTTCACTCTCCCTCCATAATCCGCCGTCTTCGCAGCCTCGCTAAAGCTCGACAGCTCCCACATTTTGATCGTCGAACCGTACAGGCGATGCAGTCCCCTGTGGGAGCCGTCGAGCTTTAGCGAGGCCGCGAAGGCGGCAGCATGACTGGCAGTGATCTTGCCTGATGCCTATGATGTGGCCTTTCGCTCAACACCCCCTGGACACCCCATGCCCGCCCTCACTTTCCGCAACGCCCTCCCCGCTGACGCCCCGCGTTGCTTCGAGATCGAAACCACCGCCTACGAAGGCGACGAAGCCGCCACCCTGGGAAAAATCGCCACGCGCATTGCGCAGTATCCGCAGGGCTTTCTGATTCTGGAAGCCGATGGCGAGGTGGTAGGTTTTATCAACTGCGGCTGCGCTCATAACGTGGTGATGTCGGACGAGGCATTCAAGGAGTTGGTGGGGCATTCGGCCGAGGCGCCGAATGTGGTGATCATGTCGGTGGTGGTCGACCCGGCGCATCAGGGCAAGGGGTATTCCACGGCGTTGATGACCGAGTTTGTGCAGCGCATGCGCGGGATGGGCAAGCAGACGATCCACTTGATGTGCAAGGAACGGCATGTGCCGTTGTACGAGCGCATGGGCTATCGCTATGTGCGCCCTTCGCCGTCGGATCACGGTGGGATGGCGTGGCATGAAATGGAAATGGCGCTCCAGGGATGAATGCACCGCGTATTGAAGTCAGCGACCAACCCAACCCCGACGCCGAGCGCATCTTGGGCCATGGCCTCGCTGCCTTCAACGAAGCCATCACCGGCTACAACGATCGGCGCTTGCTCACGGTGCTGATCAAGGACCCCGATACCCAGCAAATCCTCGGCGGCATCACCGGCAAGACCACCTTGGGGATGGCCTTCCTCGACCTGTTCCACCTGCCCGATTCGCTGCGCGGCACAGGGCTCGGCAGCCAGTTGCTGCAAGCCTTCGAAGATGAGGCCCGGCGCCGGGGTTGTGCTAACGCGATGCTATATACCCTGAGTTTCCAGGCGCCGGGGTTTTACGAGAAGCATGGCTGGGTGCGGTTCGGCGAGATACCGTGCGAACCGCAGGGCAGCAGCCGGGTGTTTCTGTATAAGGTGTTGTGACGCGCACCGGCGGGGTTATTCTTCCTCACCCGGCAACGGAAAAATCACTTCCTGGGTGTCCAGGTTCCGGATGCTCGAATAGGTGCGGTATTCAGTGCTGTAGTTCGGCCCCACAGGCCCGATACCTTTGGTGCTGGCCGTCAGGCGATAGGTCACCACGTAACGCTGGCCGGCTTTGAAGTCGACGTCGTCCGCGCCTTTGTTGCAGAACGCGCCACCAGTGCCCAGGGCGTTCATCGACACGTTGCACCAGCGCAGCGAGTGCTTGCCCGGCGTGAGTTTGAGGGCTTGCTCACCGCTGACGTCGAGGATCGAGCGACGTCCTGCCCCGGGCAGCGGTTGGCCATCTACTTCGACGGCCAATACCAGGCGGTGGAACGGCACGCCCAGCTCGCGCTCGCGCCAGGTGTCGAAGTACACCAGCACCGCGTCCGGCGCGTTGTTGGACAGGTCGACGGGGTGAAGTTTTTCCGGGGCCCAGTCGCCCTGGTAGTTTTTGTAGTGGTAGTCGGAACAGGCGCCGAGCAGTGGGAGGGTCAATACGGCAGCGAGTTGGCCAAGGTACACGGCGGGGATGTGGCGGTGAGCTCCTGTGCCGCACTCGGCACCACGTTTACCGTGGAGTTTCAGGGCACGTAGACGCTGCCCTGCATGACCGGTTCCACACTGCCTGTCAGCACCACACCGCCCTCGCCTGCCCAGTGCACGGTCACCGTGCCGCCGTCGCATTGCACCTGCACCGTGGCATCCAGCAACCCACGTCGAATCCCGTTGACCACCGCCCCACAGCAGCACGAGCCGGACCCCAACGGCACGCCACCCCCGCGCTCCCAGATACGCAGGCGGATATGGCCCCGGTCGAGCACCTGCACGAAATGCACATTGGTCTTGGCCGGGAACAGCGGGTGATTTTCCAGCGTCGGGCCCAGGGCAGCTACGTCGATAACAGCAATGTCTTCCACGAAAAACGTGCAATGGGGGTTACCCATGCTGCAAGCCGCAGGGTTGCCTTCCAGAGGCAATGTGCGCGTGTCCATGGCCTCGGCCAGCGGCACTGCCACCCACTCCAGCGAAGGTTCGCCCATGTTCACCGACACTTGCCGCCCCGGCGCACGCACGCAGGTCAGCAGGCCCCGGTCAGTGCGCAGCACCACCGAATCCGTGCCGACCTCATGCATCAAACGGTCGGCCACACCACGGGTGGCGCTGCCACAGGTCGCCAGTGGCGTGCCGTTGGGGTTCCAGAATTTGATGCGTGCGGCGGCGTCTTCACAGTCGAGCAGCACGGCCAGTTGGTTGAAGCCGATTCCGGTGTGGCGGTTACCCAGTTGGCGGGCGATGTGCGGGGTGATCGGATCGTGCAGGCCACGACGGTCGATGATGATGAAATCATCGCCATGGGCATGCATTTTTACGAACGGCAAGTGCATCGGCTGTCCAGTGGTCGACCTGTGGGGAGAGTGAAGGATACTCTGAACGGGCCCAACCCCATCGAGAGCAACGCATGTTAATTGTCTTCAGCGGACTGCCCGGCACCGGCAAAACCACGATTGCCCAGGCCTTGGCGCGCCAGATCGGCGCGGTGTACCTGCGCATCGACGTGATTGAACAGGCGATCCGCGAGGCGGGTGTGTTGTCGAGCGATGTGGGCACCAGCGGCTATGGCGTGGCGAATGCGCTGGCGTTGAGCAATCTACGCTTGGGTCACTCCGTGGTGGCCGACTGCGTGAACCCGGTCGAGGAAAGTCGGGAGGCGTGGAAGACCGTGGCGGCAACGGCAGAACGGGCGTTGCTGGATGTCAGGGTGATTTGCTCAGACCGGCTGGAACATCAACGGCGGGTAGAAGCCCGTGCGGGGGACATTGCCGGCCTGGTGCCTCCAACCTGGGCGTCGGTTCTGGTGCATGAGTACGAAGATTGGAATGAAGCACCGCTGACGGTCGACACCGCCTTCATGACACCAGATCAGGCAACTGCAATGATTTTGACAAGTCTTACTTCTATGGCAGAAGAGGCCTTTGTAGTGAGCGTGCCCCTCAGAGCACACTCCCCATAGCCTTTATCAACACCAGGTCCCGCGCATAAATATCCGGCGCGTATACCAACCCGCCCTGGCGGTCGACCTCGACCGTCCAGTAGCCCAACAGCACCGGCACCGGTGTGGCCAACCTGAACTCATGGGTCACGCCGGTCGCCAGCAGCTCATCCGTGCGGGCGCGTTCGGCCGGGCTTACCAATAAATCCCTGAGCACCAACGGTTGCTCGACCCGCACACAGCCCGAGCTGAACGCCCGCGGCCCTTTGGTAAACAGTGGCTGGCTGGGCGTGTCATGCAGGTACACCGAAAACGGGTTGGAAAAGCGCATCACAATCTTGCCCAGCGGGTTGCGCGGGCCGGCTTCCTGGCGCAGCAGGATATTGCCGGGGCGTGCCCAGTCAATTTGCTCCGGTGCCAGCGGGTGGCCTTCAGCGTCGAGCACTTGCAGGTTTTGCTGGCGCAGGTATTCGGGGTTGAGGCGGATGGCCGGGAGCTTGTCCTCGCGCATGATGGTGGGCGGGATGGTCCAGGTGGGGTTGAGCGTCAGCCGCGTGATGCGCGATTTGAGCAGTGGCGTCTGACGTTCGGCGCGACCCACTTGCAGGCGGGTTTGCCATACCGGGATGCCGCTCTGGTACACGCTCAGTTGCGCGGCGGCGACGTTGACCAGCACGCCTTCAGGTTCCAGGTCCTGGGACAGCCAGCGGAAGCGTTCAAGGTTGATGCGCAGTTGTTCGCGGCGGATCGCCGGGCTGATATTCAGTTCAGCCAAGGTGCCGGCGCCGATCACGCCGTCAGCCTGCAACGAATGGCTGAGCTGGAAGGCCTTGACCGCCTTGACCAGCTCGTCGTTGTACTGCTTGCCGCTGGAGGCGTTGGCCAGGTAGCCGCCACTGATCAGGCGTCGCGCCAGTTCCGGCACGCGTGGGTCTTCCATGCCGGGGCGCAAGAGTGGGCCGCTGGCGACCGGGTCCCAATGGGGCAACGGCTGCTGGCGCACAGTGGCATAGGCGTTACGCAGGCTGCGGTAGAGGTCCGCGCTGGGGCGAGCCTGGTCAAACGCCTGGGCCATGTCTTGCAGGCCGGTGGCGGCAAAGGCCAGCACTTCGATGTTGGGATCGCGGGTGGGCGGTTGGGAATGCCACAACGGTTCGAAGCGCGATTGCTGCAGGCGCCCGTAGTGCAGATCCTGCAGCGCTTGCAGGTAGCTTTGGCTGATACTGATATCGCTGCACAGCACATTGGCCGTGGCGTGCGCCGAAGGCAAGCTATAGTGGGTGGGGTTCAGGCCGTCATCGGCGAGCATTTGCAGTTGGGTGTGCAAGGCTTGGCGGCGATCTTCGGCGGACCACAACGGCGCATTGCCCTCTTGTTGGTAGAAGGCTTGCAGGCGCAGTTGGCCGACGGCATCGATCTGCGCCGCCAGGCCTGGGCAGACACTGAGCAGTTGCGCCAACGCCTGCTGCACGGGCGCCAGATCGACCGGCGCCGGCGTGGTCACCGGCAACGGCTCAACCGGTAGCGCGTCGGCTGTCGCGACCAATGGTGCAACGAGCAGGCAAATGCTCAAGTAACATGCGTGTTTTTTGAACAATTGTCTTAGCTCCAATCCACAGCGGGGGAATGTACTGTAGATGTTGAATTTTCTTTGCCGCCTCGGCCTGATCGCCATGCCCTTGGTTACATTGAGCAATTTTGCGCTCGCCGCCAATGGGATTCCTCTTTCCTTGTATAGCAGCCTTGCGCGCTCGGCTCCAGAACTCAATCCCACTGTCTTGAAAAGCGCCCTGAACGCGGTGCAGTGCGCGGTCAATAACGGCGAGGAACGTTCCGACCGCCTGGCCGTCATTGATTACTCCCAGCCCTCGACCGCCCGTCGGCTGTGGATCTTCGATTTGCGCAAGAAGACCCTGGTGCTGCGCGACCTGGTGGCCCATGGCGCCAAATCCGGGGAGAACTTCGCCACGCAGTTCTCCAACCTGGAAGGCAGTCACCAATCCAGCCTGGGCCTGTTCCGCACCCAGGAGAGTTACTTGGGCACCCACGGTTACTCACTGCGCATGGATGGCCTGGAGCCGGGCTTCAATGACCAGGCCCGCGACCGCGCCATCGTGATTCATGCCGCCGACTACGTGAGCCCGTTGTGGAGCAAGCGCGAAGGCCGTATCGGCCGCAGCCAGGGTTGCCCGGCCGTGCGCCCGCAGGTGGCGCGCCAAGTGGTGGATAAACTCAAGGATGGGCAGTTCATGTTTTCGTGGTACCCCGACCAGCGCTGGTTGAAGTCCTCGACGTACCTCAATTGCAAACCCCAACAGGTGGCGAGTAGTCGTACAATCCGTGGCGGATAGCCTGTCCCCATAGATAAAAAAGAGAGCGTCGAATGCTTCTACACCAATCCACCTGGATCGAGATCGGGCAGTTTCTGGAGCGCAGCCGCACGGTGGTGATCCCCATCGGTTCCAACGAGCAGCACGGCCCCACCGGCCTGCTCGGTACCGACTGGATGTGCCCGGAAATCATCGCCCATGAGGCGCAAAAGAATGCCGACATCCTCATCGGCCCGACCTTCAATATCGGCATGGCCCAGCACCACCTGGGCTTCCCCGGTACTATTTCGCTGCGCCCTTGCACCTTCATGGCCGCAATTGGCGACTGGGTGCGTTCGCTGGCCGGGCATGGCTTCGAGAAGATCCTGTTCCTGAATGGCCATGGCGGCAATATCGCCACGATTGAAGCGGCGTTTTCCGAGCTGTACGCCGAAGCGAGCTTCGCCCGCCGCCCGGCCGGTTTTGCGTTGAAACTGGTGAACTGGTGGGACCTGGAAGGCGTGAGTGAGCTGGCTCAGCGCCAATTTCCAGTGGGCCATGGCAGCCATGCCACGCCATCGGAGATCGCGGTGACGCAGTGGGCGTACCCGGACTCGATCAAGACTGCCGACTACTCGCCACAAATCGCCAACACCGGGCCGATCCGCGAGGCGCTGGACTTCCGCGCGCGTTTCCCAGATGGGCGCATGGGCTCGGACCCAGCGCTGGCGACGGTAGAGAAAGGGGGGGAATTGGTGGCGCTGGCGGCTCAAGGGCTGGTCAAGACGGTCAACAATTTCAGCAACGAAGCCAAACCTTAAGCCCTACACACATCCAACTGTGGGCGCTGGCTTGCCAGCGCCCACAGGGATGGTGTGTTACTTACATTCCTGTGCAGCCAGCTCCAACCGCGACGGCGTAATCGTCGACGCCAGCGGCTTGCGTTCATACAAGAACACCTTGGCGCCCTCCTGGGACTTGTAGGCTTCCAGTACATCGTCAGCGGCAATCTTACTGGTCAACAACACCCTGGCGTGGCGCGAGCCCTGTGTCACGGTGGCGGTAATCCCGTGCTTTTCCAGCTTGGGCAACACACATTGCACATAAGCCTCGGGGGCCTTGCTGGTTTGCAGGGTTAGCGTTGGTGCGTTGGGAGCAGAAACACAACCGGCCAGCAACAGGGAAGCAAAGGCCAAGCCCTGGGCGAAAGAAAAGCGCATGAAAAATTCCTGACTATAAAAATAAGGGTTCACATCAACCCGCACGGACTAATGCCTTGAGCGACGCATCGAACTGCTTCAAGGCATCCAGTTGCACATCGCGCTGCCGCTCGATCTGCGCGGCAATCTCTGGCGCGGCCTTGTCACGTACCCACACCGATGGCACCTGCTTGTGCACCGAACCTTCGGCCTTGGCGATGTAGTGCAGGTTCGCGTCATAGAACCGCGCAATAAAATGCGCCTCGACCTGGTCATTACGCTGGGTCAACAGTTGGTTATGGGTATCGAGCATCACGACCACATCGGGGTGAGCCTGCACCAGGGCATCCAGGTTGTCGTAGACAGTCACCGACAAAAAACTGCCTTGCAGCGAGTTCATCAACCAATCAATGGCCAATTCCGGGTCGGAACTGTTGACGAACGCCTGGCGGATACGCACGTCGAGGGCATCCTTGGCGCCATTCAAGGCCATGTCGTGATAGCGTTCAAGGTAGCTGAGGTTGTCGCGGGTGTTATCGCTCAACAACACACCTAACGATTGCGTGTGCCGCAGGGAGTCTACGCTAATGACGATAGGTAGCAAATGGCTATCATCGGCGAGCGCGACGTTGTTCACGGCGACCGTGCCAAGCATCAGCATCATTAAAACAAGCTGAATAAATGTCCTCATCACGCATTTCCTTGAACAGCGTCTCGATGGGGGGGATTTTCCGCTTTTCCTGCAAAAACAGAACTTGCGATCCGTGATGGTGACTATTATCTGAACCGATAGTGCACTGATAAAACCTATAAGGACCACGCCATGAAGCCCCACCAGAAAACCTTCGACCGCATCCGCGAAGCCGTCCTGCCGGAGTTTCGCGAGCGGGTCGCCGATTACCTGGCCGACTATGAAAACGTACTGCAGGATGACGCGGCGGATACTGGACAAGTCACGGCCAGCGCCCAGCAACTACGCGGTTACCTGCGTGGCTTGAATACCACGCGGGTACTGGGCATGGCCGACTGGGAAGACCTCGACCGCCGCGTCTTGCACATCACTGAACGCTCTACAGTGCAGGGCGTTGTTGATTGACCCACGCCTGTACGGATGGCCGCTGCCACTGGCGCTGCGCGTAATCCACCAGTTCGGCGGGCACGCTGTCGCCGTTGAGGATCAGGCGGTTGAGCATTACCGCCAGGTCTACGTCCGCAATCGACCACTCGCCGAACAGGTACGCCGGGTTACCTGCCAACAGCGTTTGTGCCGCACTGATCAACTTCGCAGCGCCAGCTTCAGCCACGGATGAAAGGGGTGGCATTTTCTGCCCATAGAACACCACCATCGTCGAACGCTCCTGGCGAATCGGCAGCAAATCGCTGCGCAGCCACGCCTGCACCTGCCGCGCCCTCGCCCGCTGCTTGGGGTCGGCCGGGTATACCGGCGTTTCGGGGTAAGCCTGTTCAAGGTACTCAGTGATCGCCGAAGACTCCGACAGCGCAAAATCACCCTCTACCAAGGTCGGCACGCGCTGGGTCAGCGACAGTTGGGCGAAGTCGGCTGTCTGGTTCTGCGCAGCGTCCAGGTCGAGGGTGAGCGTATCGAACGCCAGGCCCTTTTCCTTCAAAGCCACGAACACCGACATCGCGTAAGGGCTGGTGTACACATGATCAACATACAGGCACAACGGACGCTGGCTCATAACGGCTCTCCTTGAATGGAACTCCACGCTACGAGATGTACGACGAGAAAGACAATGCGCTGTTTTTATGGGGGCATTCCTCGGCGGAATACCGGGCTAACCAGCAAACCCGCCCCTGTCCAGAAATGCACGTTCCTCATCCGTAGTCTGCCGAGCCAACACCTCATTACGATGGGGAAAGCGCCCGAAGCGCTGAATAATCTCAGCGTGTTCCTTGGCCCAATGGTAGGTGCTGGCGTCCAGTTGCTGGTTCAGGATCAGAGAGCGCTGCTGATCCGCCGGGTCCTCCGAATGTTCGAACGGCAGATAGCAGAACGCACGCAACGCCGGTTCGATCTGCCGGTCCAGCCCGGCGTCCACCATGCGCTGCGCATACAACCGCGCCAGCGGGTCGGTGGCGAACATGTGCGCGGTGCCACGAAAGGTATTGCGTGGGTATTGGTCGAGCAGGATCAGCAGCGCCAGCGCGCCCTGGGCCGAGTCCAGCCAGCTTTCCAGTTCGCGCCGGGCGGCTTGCAGGTGGGCGGCATGGAAGGTGTCGCGGAACGTGGCGTCGAAGGCGTCGTCCTTGGCGAACCAGCGTTTGGGGCCGGCCTGTTTCCAGAAGTCGATGACGGATTGTGGGGTAGTCATGGTGAGGGGCCTACACAGCGATTTCGCTGAAGGTACCAGAATCCATAGGACGGCAAGGATCAATGAGGGAGCAACGAATCGCGGCAACGCGCAGATTAATGTTATACGATAACGCAAAATTTCCACCCCGCCCTGTGACCCCGTCTATGACCGATGCTGTTCCGCTACGCCAACGCCTGCTTTCCATCGACGCCCTGCGCGGCCTGGTGATCCTGTTCATGCTGCTGGACCACGTGCGCGAAACCTTCCTGCTGCACCGCCAGGTCAGCGACCCGATGACCATCGACAGCACCGAGCCCGCACTGTTTATCAGCCGCACCCTCGCCCACCTGTGCGCGCCAGTGTTTGTATTGCTCACGGGGTTGTCGGCCTGGCTATACGGCCAGAAATACCAGGGCCGCCGCGATGTCTCGGCGTTCCTGTTGAAGCGCGGGCTGTTCTTGGTGGTACTGGAATTTACCTTGGTCAACTTCGCCTGGACCTTCCAGCTGCCGCCCAGCGTGATCTATATGCAGGTGATCTGGGCGATTGGCGTGAGCATGATCGCCCTGGCCGCGCTGGTCTGGTTGCCGCGCCCGCTGTTGATCGGGGTGGCGGTGGTGATCATTGCCGGGCACAACCTGCTGGATGGGCTGCATTTCGATGCGGGTTCGGCGTTGCATATTCCGTGGACAATCCTGCATGAGCGCAACTGGATCGAAGTGGGCGACTCGCTGCGACTGCGCACCACTTATCCGGTGCTGCCGTGGATCGGTGTGATTGCCCTGGGTTACAGCTTGGGCCCGCTGTTTGCCAATGGCATGCAGCCGGCGTTTCGCCGACGTTATCTGTTGCTGGGCGGTGTGGGTGCGTTGGTGGGGTTTGTGGTATTGCGCACGGCAAATGGCTATGGCGAGAAGCCCTGGCAGGCGTATGACAGTGGCGTGCAGACGTTGATGAGCTTTTTCAACGTCACCAAGTACCCGCCATCGCTGTTGTTTTTGGCGCTGACGTTGGGGATTGGGTTGTTGCTGTTGCTGGCGTTCGAACGTGCGGGGCAGAAACGCTGGATTGGCGTGCTCGCCACGTTCGGGGCTGCGCCGATGTTCTTTTATTTACTGCATCTGTATGTGTTGAAAGTGCTGTATGTCACGTGTGTGAGGTTGTTTGGCCTGAACCATGGCAACTACTTTGGGTTCGACGGCATGGGCGCTATATGGCTAATGGCGCTGTTGTTGCCCCTGGCGCTCTACCTGCCAGTGCGCTGGTTCGCCGGGCTAAAAGCCCGACGCCGGGACCTGGCCTGGCTCAAATACCTCTGACCTGACGCAGGCCCGCTCCCACATTTTTGACTGTGTTTGACTCAGGAATCAGGCCAGTTCGGCGCGCAGTTGACGGGCTGCCGTCACCAGGTGGATCAATGCCGCTTCCGTCTCCGGCCAACCTCGCGTCTTCAACCCACAATCCGGGTTCACCCACAACCGCTCCGCCGGAAGCCGCTTCGCCGCCTTGCGCAACAGATTGGCCATCTCCGAAGCATCCGGCACGCGCGGCGAGTGGATGTCATACACGCCCGGCCCAATGTCATTCGGGTAAGCGAAGGCTTCAAACGCATCCAGCAACGCCATATCCGAACGTGAAGTCTCGATGGTGATCACGTCAGCATCCATCGCCGCGATGCTTTCGATCACATCGTTGAATTCGCTGTAGCACATGTGGGTGTGGATCTGGGTTTCGTCACGCACACCTGAGGCGCACAGGCGGAATACTTCGGTGGCCCAATTCAGATAAAACTGCCACTGCGCCTGGCGTAGCGGCAGGCCTTCGCGGAATGCGGCTTCGTCGATCTGCACGATCTTGATACCGGCGGCTTCCAGGTCCACCACTTCATCACGAATGGCGAGGGCCAATTGACGGGCCTGCGCTTCACGGCTCACGTCTTCGCGGGGGAACGACCACATCAGCATCGTCACCGGGCCGGTCAGCATGCCCTTCATCACCTTGCCTGTCAGGCCTTGGGCGTAGCGTATCCATTCGACGGTCATGGCTTTCGGGCGGCTCAAGTCGCCCACAATCACCGCCGGTTTCACGCAGCGCGAACCATAGCTCTGCACCCAGCCGAAGCGGGTGAATGCATAGCCGTCCAGTTGTTCGGCGAAGTACTCGACCATGTCGTTACGCTCGGCTTCACCGTGCACCAGCACGTCCAGGCCGAGGTTTTCCTGCACCTCCACGGCGTGCTTGATCTCGCTGTGCATGGCTTCGACGTATTCGGCTTCGCTCAGTTTTCCAGCCTTGTACGACTGACGCGCCAGGCGAATCGACGCGGTCTGCGGGAACGAACCGATGGTGGTGGTCGGGAACAGCGGCAGTTTGAGGCCAGCACGTTGCTTCTCGATGCGCTGGGCAAACAGTGACTGGCGCCGGCTGTCCTTGGCGGTGATCGCAGCCACACGGGCTTGCACCGCAGGTTTGTGGATACGCGGCGACGCGGCGCGGGCCGCTTGTACGGCGCGGCTCTCAGCCAGGGCCGCCAGTACGCTTGGCGCTTCTGGCGCGTCGACCGCACGTGCCAACACGGCAACTTCAGCGCACTTCTGCACGGCAAACGCCAGCCAGCTTTTCAGCTCAGTATCTAATTTGTCTTCACGGCCCACATCCACCGGGCTGTGCAACAGGGAACAGGACGGCGCAACCCACAAACGATCACCCAGTTTCTCATGGGCGTGCTGCAAGGTAGCCAAGGCCTTTTCCAGGTCGCAACGCCAGACGTTACGGCCGTTGACCACGCCCAGGGACAGCACCTTATACGCCGGCAGGCGGTCGAGGATGGTCGGGTACTGGTCCGGCGCACGCACCAGGTCGATGTGCAGGCCATCCACCGGCAAGTTGGCGGCCAAACCGAGGTTCTCTTCCAGGCCACCGAAGTAAGTCGCCACCAGCTTTTTCAACGGGTCGCGCTGGATCTGGTTGTAGGCACGTTCAAAGGCGTTTTTCCAATCCTGCGGCAGGTCCAGCACCAGGATCGGCTCGTCGATCTGTACCCATTCCACGCCCAGTTCTGCCAGGCGCTGGAAGATCTGGCCGTACAGCGGCAGCAAACGGTCAAGCAAATCGAGCTTGTCGAAGTCGCCGCCCTTGGCCTTGCCTAGCCACAGGTAAGTCAGCGGGCCGATCACCACCGGCTTGACGTTGTGGCCCAGTTCGCGGGCTTCCTGGACTTCTTCGAACAGTTGCTCCCAGCCCAAGTGAAACTGCTGATCCGCACTGAATTCAGGCACCAGATAGTGGTAATTGGTATCGAACCACTTGGTCATTTCCTGGGCGTGGGCACCGCCGCAGCAGCTGTCGCTGACACCACGGGCCATGCCGAACAGGGTCTGCAACGTGGCGTTGCCATCCACCGGGCGGAACCGCTCCGGGATCACACCGAACATCAGTGAGTGGGTCAGTACCTGGTCGTACCAGGCGAAGTCACCGGCTGGCAGCAGTTCAATGCCGGCCTGTTTTTGCAAGTCCCAGTGGGTCTTGCGCAGGTCACGGCCAACGGCGCGCAGGCCGGCTTCGTCAAGTTCGCCCTTCCAGAACGCTTCCTGCGCTTTTTTCAATTCACGATCGCGTCCAATGCGCGGAAAACCAAGGGAATGAGCGACTGCCATGACTTACAACTCCAATGTCAATATTTATGGAGCCATTGTCGGCAGATGCAGACAGTGAGACAAACTCATTTTATTCGAGATGATCACAAGATCCGCTCATGTTGATAGGTAGTGAGCGGGCGACTCCCGCATTTGATCTTCTGGGTTTTCAGGGTTGTAATCGCGTGGGTATTTATCAAGAGTAGAATTTGCATGGATGCCGCCAACCACAGCCACTCCAGAAAATGCCAGGACACCCTTCCTTCCATACGTAAACTCGAACGACTTCCAGAACAGATCCGCGTGCTGGAAGCGCAGGCCGTCGCTGAAGGATTCAGATTCCTGACGCGCCTGGTGACCGAGTGGGATGACCACGCCAACCGATTCGAACAACCGGGCGAGTGCCTGTTGGGCGTATTTTGTGAAGGGACACTGGTTGCAATCGGCGGTCTTAACTGTGACCCCTATGCACCTCCAGGCACGGGACGACTACGTCGCGTCTACGTTGCGCCTGCCGTACGCGGTCGCAATGTCGGAAAAGCACTGGTGCAACAGCTGCTGGAACATGCCCGCGCGCAGTTCCAATCGGTTCGCCTGTCGACTGATACACCCGAAGCCGCAGCGTTTTATCTTCGCTGTGGCTTTCACCAAGTGGCGGATGACACGGCAACGCATGCAAAGGCACTGAAGGGCGACTGGGACGGGCACAGTCTGCACGGTTACTCAGATTAAACTGCGGGAGTTGTCGAGCTTCAGCGAGGCTGCGATGGCGGTGTGTCAGGCGGCATCTCTATCGGCAGTGCCACCGTCATCGCGGCCTCGCTGGGGCTCGACGGCTCCCACATTGGGTTTCGCGGTGTTTGGAAGGTGTTTACATCAATGGAATCGAATAACTCACGAACAGCCGATTCTGGTCCTGATCCCGTGCGACCTCGCTGCGCGAAACCCCATTACGCCAGCCAAACCCAACGTTCTTGAACGTACCGCTCTGCACCACGTAATCCAGGGAAATATCCCGCTCCCACTCGCTCGCGTCATTACCGCTGGTGGTGAGGATATGCTCGCCCTTCAAGTACATGAGCGACGCCTTCAAGCCAGGCACCCCGAGCGAAGCGAAGTCATAGGCATATTGCGCAAACGCCGTGCGCTCACCGGCCTGGATGAAGGTCTGCACGGTGCGGTCGGTGTAGAGGTACAGGCTGGAACCACCCTCCCCTTTATTCACCAAACCGCCCTGGTTGAGTTGGGCGAAGTTGCTGTCGTCCGAGACTTGCTGGTAACCGGCAGTAATCGCGTGTGGGCCCAGGGAATAGATGAACGCCGCGCTCCAGGTGTTGTTGTCGATTTCACCGGTGCCGTTCTTGGTATAACCGCCAAGTTTGTAGCCTTCGGCACGACCGGCGACGGTGCTGTTTTTGCCGTCAGACGTGGTCTTGAAGTAACGCAGGTCAGTCTTCAGCGAGCCGTATTCGCCGAGCGGCAACACGTGGATCAGCCCGGCAAAGTGCTGCTGGTAATAATCCTCAAGGTTGGCGTAGTAGTACTGGACCATCAGGTCCTTGGTTAGCTGGTAGTCGGCACCGGCATAGTTGAATTTATTGCTTTCCTGAGTGCCACCGGCCGCGGCCAGGCCGCTGCGATCACTGGAGCCTCGACCGGTGGTGTGTTGCAGTTGGCCGCCGACCAGGGTCAGGTTGTCGATGTCCTTGCTGGTGATTTGCCCGCCTTCGAACGACTGCGGTAACAGGCGGCCGTCGTTGCTCACCAGGATCGGCAGGTTCGGCCGCAGGTAACCGTAGCGCGCCTCGGTCTTGGCAAAACGCGCCTTAGCGGTGGCACCGCCACGGCTCCAGCTATCGGCGGCCTTACCGTCGTCGTTGGGGATCATCGAGCTGCCCACATGGCGGCCGGCGCCGCTGTCGAGGGTCAGGCCGAGCATGCCGACCGCATCCAGGCCAAACCCCACAGTGCCATCGGTAAAGCCTGACTGATAGTTGAGGATAAACGCCTGGCCCCACTCTTCAGTCTTCGACGGTGCGGCGGCGCCGTCACGGTTGTCGTTGTTGAAGTAGAAGTTGCGCATGCTCACGTTGGCTTTACTGTCACTCAAGAAATCAGCCGAAGCCAAGGGGCTCAGGGCAATGCCCAGGCCGCCGGTCAATACGCTTAATATATTCAAAGTGGCTTTCATCAGGACGAACTCCGGCGCGGAATCCAAGTTCCGGGCGCAAAAAATGGGCAGCAGGAAGCACGCGGCCAAACTCGGGTTGGCCGGTGCGTTAACTAACATTTACGACTTCGTTGCGCGAAGTGAACCTCCGTAAAACCTCAGTCAATCAAGCCATGAGCGTCATAAAACGGGTACGGCCCCGGGTAGTCCCCGAACACGCCGTTATGGCTGATCAAACCTTGTTGCGCCTCCCAGTGATGCAACAAATAGCCCGCCGGTTCCAGGTTGAAATGCGCGGGCGCCGCTTCTTGCAAATCCAGCACGATCTGGTGAGACGTGCCGGGACACACACAACTCAAGCTACCGCCGAAACGTCGCTGCATCGGCCGATGCAGATGCCCGCACAACAGCCGCTCCACTTGCGGATGGCGTGCGACGACCTGCTCCAGGCCGGCGGCGTTGATGAAGGGTTCGCGGTCCATATGGCCGATGCCGCTGATGAACGGCGGGTGGTGCAGGATCAGCAAGGTGGGGGCATCAGGACGCCGCGCCAGTTGCTCATCGAGCCACTGCAATTGGCTGTCCAGCAACTGCCCGCCATGGCCGCCGGGAATGGTGGAGTCGAGGCCGATCAGGCGCAGCGGATACTCGTCCACCACCCAGTCCAACGGGCCATCTGCCGACATTGGCAAATAAGGATGGTCACGGAACGCCTCCAGCAACGGCCCGCGTGTGTCATGGTTGCCAGGCACCAGGTAGCAGGGCATGTGCAGGCGTGCCAGTTCGGGGTGCAGCACGGCGTATTCATCGGCGCGACCGAAGTCCACCAAGTCACCGCTGATCACCACGATATCGGGCCGTGGGTGGCTGGCGTTCAAGTGGTCGACGGCGCGGCGCAACGCACCCAGGGTATCCACGACGCCGTAAGTCAGGCGCTGGCCGGCTTTGAGGTGCAGGTCGCTGATCTGCGCGACGAGAAACGGACGATTCACAATAGATTCTCAAGCATTCAGGGTGAACAACATGTGCGGCGCAACCGCCAGGGAAATCGGCGCGCCGACGGCGTACAGCTGGTTGTCGCTGCTGTCGACCAACAGCGGTTGCGGGCCGCCGACATCCACCAACAGGCGGCTTTGCGCGCCCTGGAAAAACTGCGCCAGCAGATGGCCGTGCAGGTGCCCCTCGCCCTCCATCACCCGCAGGTGTTCGGGGCGGCAGTAGACCGTGCCCGGCAGGTTGGCTTCGTGCCACGGCAACTCGCCGCCGCAGACTTTCAAGCCATGGGCCGACGGTTCAATCACCGCGAACGCATTGAGGTTGCCGACAAAACCCGCGACGAAGGCGTTGGCCGGTTTCTGGTAGATGTCCCGTGGGCTGGCCAACTGGGCGACGCGACCGTGTTCCATCACCAGGATGCGATCGCCCAGCGCCATGGCTTCACCCTGGTCGTGGGTGACGAACACCGACGTAATGCCGAGCCCGCGCAGCAGTTCATTCAACTCGCTGCGCAGGCGTTCGCGCAGTTGCGCGTCCAGCGCCGCCAGAGGTTCATCCAGCAATAAAACCTTGGGGCGCGGCGCCAACGCACGGGCCAAGGCCACGCGCTGACGCTGACCGCCGGAGAGTTCATGGATGCTACGCTTGCCGTGGTTCTGCAAACCCACCAGTTCCAGCAGTTCGTCACAACGCTTGTTGCGCTCCGGTGCCGACATGCCGCGAATTTTCAGGCCGTAGACGATATTGCCCGCCACATCCAAGTTGGGAAACAGCGCATAGTTCTGAAACACCATACCCACATCGCGCCGCTCGATGGGCAGGCGGGTCACGTTCTGGTCACCGAAAAACACCTGGCCCACATCCGGGCGCTCCAAGCCGGCAATCAGGCGCAGCGTGGTGGTTTTGCCACAGCCGGACGGGCCAAGGATCGCCAGGGTTTCGCCGCCTTCGACGGTCAGGTTCAAGTCATGCACGGCCACGGTGCCATCGGCGAACGCCTTGCGACAACCTTGCAGGCAGATAGTGATAGCGGTCATCGACGCTCTCCACGGGACAAACGGGCACTGATGGCCTGCAGTGCAATCAGCAGCGGCACGATCATCAGCAAAAAGATAAGGGTGTAGGCGCTGGCGATTTCCAGACGCGCCGAGGCGTAGCTGTCGGCCAGGCCGACGGGCAAGGTTTTGGTCATCGGCGTGTGCAGCATCCAGGTCAGGTTGAATTCACCCAGGGACAAGGTGACCACCATCAGCACACCTGCCAGAATCCCCGCCCGGCAGTTGGGCACCACCACGCTGAAAAAGCGCTTGACCGGCCCCGCACCTAGGCTGGCCGCCGCCTCCTCCAGCACCGGCAATTGCTGACGCTGCATCACCGCCATCACCGGGCGTACCAGGAACGGCAAAGTGAACAGCACATGGCCGACGAGGATGAACAGCCAACTGCTGCGAAAGCTGCCGAACTGGCCGTAGGTCAGCAGCAAGGCCAGCGCACTCGCCAGGCCGGGCATGGCCACCGGCAGCACCATCAACTCTTCGAAGGCGCGGCTGAAGCGGTTGTTCATGCGCACCAAGGCGTAGGCTGCCGGCACACCGATGACACAGACGCACACCGCGCAGGCCAAGGCCAACTGCAGCGACAGCCACACAGTCGGCGAATAGGCCTGCCACACCTGAATAACCCAATCGAAGGTCAAGCCACTGGACACACCCACGAAAAAGTTGCGGGTCAGCCCGGCCAGCAACGACATCAGCACCGGCACCAGCATGAAGGCGCACACCAGCAGGGTGAACAGCAGTTGAATCACAAACAGCGATGAGCGCTTCACAGCACAGTCCCCGCGTTTTTCACCAGGCGTCGCGTGAGCAGCAACACCGCCCAGGTCACCGCACCGAGTACCACCGACAGCGCAGCGGCGACGGCAAAATTGGCGTAGTTGGTGAATACATTGTAGATCGCCACCGGGGTGACATTGAGCCGCGTGCCTAAGGTAAAGGCGGTGCCGAAAGCGCCCATGGACGTGGCAAAGCAGATCGCCCCACAGGACGCCAACGCGGGTGCCAAACCGGGCACGATCACGTCGCAGACCACGCGCCAGTGCCCTGCGCCCAGTGAATGCGCGGCCTCCTCCAGGCTGCGGTCGAGGCTTTCGCAGGCGGCCATTACCGTGAGAATTACTCGCGGAATCGAGAAGTACAGGTAGCCCACAAACAGCCCCGCCAACGAGTAGGCGAAGATCCAACGTTCACCGGCCAGTTGCAGGCCCAGGGCGGCAAACAGACCTTGGCGCCCTGCTAACAGAATCACCAGAAAGCCCACCACCACGCCGGGAAAGGCCAAAGGAAAAGTGAGCAACGCCACCAGCGCCGAGCGCCCGAAGAACTGCTGTCGGGCGAGGAATACGCCGCTGATGCCGCCGATCACTAACGCGACCAACGTCACCAGCACCGCCAGGATCAGGGTTTGCCCAAGGCTGCCCAGGTACTGCGCGCTGCTGAGCACCTGCCAATAGCCGCTGCCACTGCTGTCGCGGCTCTCGGCGCCAAGCATCATCAGGTGTGCCAGCGGCAACAACCAGAACGCGAGCAGTACTGCAAAAGCCGGGGCCAGCGCCCAGGCTGCATGTCTTGCCGATGCGGCCACTTACTTGACCTCGTTAAGGTATCGGGCAGCGAAGGCTTCCTGCACAGCGGCCATTTTTTCGTAGTCCACCACACCGGCACGGGCGTAGTCGCTGTCCGGGAGGAACTGCGCGGCCACGTCAGCCGGCATTTTCATTGGCCGCACCGGGCGCAAGTAAGCCTTGGCCCAAAGCGCCTGGCCTTCGTCCGACAGCACGAAGTCGAGGACTTTTTCGGCATTGGCGCGGTGTGGTGCATTGGCGACCAGGCTCATCACGTAGGGCACGCTGATGCTGCCTTCTTTCGGAATCACGAAGGCGACGTTGGCGTTGTCTTTGTAGCGCGCGCGGTAGGCGTTGAAGTCGTAGTCCACCAGGATCGGCAATTCGCCGGACAGCACCCGCGCATAGGCGGTTTGCTTGGGCACGATGGGGGCGTTTTTCGCGAGTTTCTGGAAGTAATCGATGGCCGGGGCAAAGTTGTCCAGGTCGCCGCCCATGGCGCGGTTGATCGCCACTGCCGACACGTAGCCGACGAAAGCACTGGACGGGTCAAGGTAACCGACCATGCCTTTGTATTCCGGTTTGAGCAGGTCAGCCCAGCTTTGCGGCACCGGCAAACCACCGAGCGCGTCGACATTGACCATGATGCCCAAGGTGCCGGAGTGGATCGCGAACCAATGCCCGGCCGGGTCTTTCAGGCCAGCGGGGATCTGCTCCCAGGCCTTGGGTTTGTAGGTGTCGACCACGCCGGCTTTTTGCGCCTGCAGGCCGAAGGTCACGCCGTAGTAGACGACATCGGCGACCGGTGCGGCTTTTTCGGCTACCAACTGCGCCAAGGACTGGCCGGAGTTCTTGTTGTCCAGTGGCACCTGCACGCCGGTGCTGGCGGCGATGGCCTTGAGCTGGGTGCCCCAATCGGCCCAGTCCGGCGGGCAGTTGTAGCAGATCGCGGTTTCGGCGGACTGGGCCACGCTGGCCGCACCGCACAGCAACAGGGCTGCCAGGGTTTTACTGAGTGCGCGCATCAAGGGTCTCCTCGTAGGGTTGAGTACTTTCGCCAGGCCGGATATGGCAAGGCAGGCAATGGGACGTCGGAGCATTGCCGACGATTTGCGCCAGCAGTTGGTCAATCACGGTGCTGGCCAACAGCGCAATGGGCTGCACCACGCTGCACAGGGTCGGGTGCATCTGGGTGCCGAGGCTGATGCCGTCGAAGCCCATCACCGAAAGCTGTTGGGGCACGTTCCAGGCGTTGCGACGCAGTTCGGCGATCAGGCTGATCGCCAGGAAATCGTTGGAGCACACCAAGGCGGTGGGTGCATCGTCGCCGTGGAGGAAAGGTTCGATGGCGGCGAATTCAGCCTGGGTGTGGGCCGGCATTTCGATCACCGGACGGCTCTTGAGGCCGTATTCCTGCATGGCATCGCAGTAGCCGGCATAGCGCAGGCGAGCGCGGTCCGATTGCAACGCGGGGCCGGCGACCATGCTGATGCGCCGGTGCCCGGCTTCGAGTAAATACCGCGTGGCCATGGCCATGCCGGCCCGGTTGTCGACCGACACCGCGCTGTAATTGGGGTTGCTCGGTTGGTGATAGGCCAATACGAACGGGGTTTTCTCGGTGTTCAGGCTGCTGAGCACGACGTTGCTTTCGGCATCTGTGACCGTCAGCACCAGGCCGTCGACGCGCTGGCGGAGCAACTCTTCCACCACAATGCTTTCGCGTTCGCTGCTGTAGTCGGTGGTCGCCAGCAACAGGCTGTAGCCGCGCGAACGTGCCGCGCGCTCCATGGCCTGGAACTGTTCAGCGAACACCGGGTTGAGCAGGTTGGGCACCACCACACCGATCAACTGGGTGGTTTGCAGGCGCAATTGGCGACCCAGCAGATTAGGACGAAAGCCCAGCTCGCGGGCGGCGGCAAACACCTGCTCACGCGTCGCCGGGCGCACCTGGTCGGGGGAAGCAAAAGTGCGGGCGGCGGTGGCGCGGGATACGCCAGCCAGCCGTGCGACGTCTTTCAGGTCAGTCATGGTTACTCGCTTGAGATCGATCTCATTGGCGAGGACAGTACCGGGAGAATGTGGCATTCCGGCGGTAAGGAGATGACAGTTTGATGGCACCTGACTTGCTATACACAGATCAAAATGTGGGGTATGCCCATAGATGGTCATACTCCCCAGGTATTATTGAAAACCAAGGGCAGCAAATTCCGCCCACTAACCTTTCGATCTGATCCAAGTGCGGGCACAATGCGTGTCCTTTTTTGGCAGGCACCGCCGCAGGCTCTCAAAAATGATCAAAACGCCGTACTACCTCATCGATAAACAGAAACTTCTGGTCAACATGCAGAAGATTGCTTATGTGCGCGAGCAGTCCGGCGCCAAGGCGTTGCTGGCGCTCAAGTGCTTTGCCACCTGGTCGGTGTTCGACCTGATGCAGCAGTACATGGACGGCACCACCTCGTCGTCGCTGTATGAATTGAAGCTCGGCCGCCAGAAATTCGAAGGTGAAGCGCACGCCTACAGTGTGGCCTGGGCCGACGATGAAATCGAAGAGATGCTGGACAACTGCGACAAGATCATCTTCAACTCGATCAGCCAGCTGCAGCGCTTTGCCGAACGTTCCGAAGGCAAGACCCGTGGCCTGCGCGTGAACCCGCAGGTGAGCAGCTCCGACTACCTCCTGGCCGACCCGGCGCGCCCGTTTAGCCGCCTCGGCGAATGGGACCCGGTGAAGATCGACGGCGTCATTGATCAGATCTCCGGCTTCATGTTCCATAACAACTGCGAGAACGGCGATTTCAGCCTGTTCGACAAAATGCTCGGCACCATCGAAGAACGCTTCGGCGCGCTGCTGCACAAGGTCGAGTGGGTCAGCCTTGGCGGCGGCATCCATTTCACCGGCGAAGACTATGCCGTGGACGCGTTCTGCGCGCGCTTGAAGGCGTTCTCCGAGAAGTACGGCGTGCAGGTCTACCTGGAACCCGGCGAAGCGGCGATCACCAACAGCGCCTCCCTGGAAGTGACCGTGCTCGACACCCTCTACAACGGCAAAAACCTCGCCGTGGTAGACAGCTCCATCGAAGCCCACCTGCTGGACCTGCTGATCTATCGCCTCAACGCCAAGCTGGCACCGAGCGAGGGTGAACACACCGTCATGGTGTGCGGCAAATCCTGCCTGGCCGGGGACATCTTCGGCGAGTATCAATTTGATCGTCCGCTGGCCATCGGCGATCGGCTGTCGTTCATCGACACCGCGGGCTACACCATGGTCAAGAAAAACTGGTTCAACGGCCTGAAAATGCCGTCCATCGTAGTGAAACAACTCGACGGTACAGTCGAAGTGGTTCGTGAATTTGGTTACGACGACTACCTGTCCAGCCTTTCGTAAGCTGACGGATAAAGGAGAGATAAAGCAATTGAAAAAGAACGTTCTTATCATTGGTGCAGGAGGTGTCGCCAAGGTGGTGGCCCACAAGTGCGCGCAGCACAACGACGAACTCGGTCGTATTGCTATCGCGTCGCGCAACATCTCCAAATGCCAGGCCATCATCGACAGCGTCAAGGCCAAGGGTAGCCTCAAGGTTCCCGCCGACATCCAGGCCTTCGCGCTGAACGCCCTGGACGTGGAAGCGACCAAGGCCCTGATCCGCGAGACCGAATCGCAGATCGTCATCAACGTGGGTTCCGCGTTCCTCAACATGTCGGTACTGCGTGCCTGCATCGACACGGGCGTTGCGTACCTCGACACCGCGATCCACGAAGAGCCGGGCAAGGTCTGCGAGACCCCGCCGTGGTACGGCAACTACGAATGGAACCACCTGGAAGAGTGCAAACAGAAGAACATCACCGCCATCCTTGGCGTGGGCTTCGACCCAGGTGTCGTCAACGCGTACGCCGCGCTGGCGCAGCAACAGCATTTCGACCGCATTGACTCGATCGACATCCTCGACGTCAATGCCGGCTCCCATGGCAAATACTTCGCCACCAACTTCGACCCGGAAATCAACTTCCGCGAGTTCACCGGACAGGTATGGAGCTGGCAGAACAGCCAGTGGACCAGCAACACCATGTTCGAAGTCAAACGCACCGACGACCTGCCGGTCGTCGGTTCGCAGAACCTTTACCTCACCGGCCACGATGAAGTGCACTCACTGTCGAAAAACCTCGACGTGCCCAACGTGCGCTTCTGGATGAGCTTCGGCGAACACTACATCAACGTGTTCACCGTACTGAAAAACCTCGGCCTGCTCTCCGAGAAGCCGGTCACCACCGCCGAAGGCCTGGAAGTCGTGCCGCTGAAACTGGTCAAGGCCGTACTGCCCGACCCGTCTTCGCTCGCGCCGGGCTACACCGGCAAGACCTGCATCGGCGACCTGGTCAAAGGCACCAAGGACGGCCAGCCGCGTGAGATGTTCATCTACAACGTGGCGTGCCATGAAGAAGCCTTTGCCGAGACAGACAGCCAGGGCATCTCGTACACCGCAGGCGTTCCCCCCGTAGCCGCTGCGCTGCTGGTAGCGCGCGGTGAGTGGGATGTGAAGCACATGGCCAACGTCGAGGAACTGCCCGCTGAGCCGTTCCTGAAAGCGCTGGACGTGATGGGGTTGCCGACTCGTATTAAAGACGAGAACGGTGATCGGGCTTGGAACGCGATTGCCTGAATAGGCGATAGCTGACCACAAAAAAATGCGCCCCGAGGGGCGCATTTTTTGTTGGGACTCACATAACTCCCAAAGAGCAATGAAAGTCAAAATGTGGGAGCTGGCACTGCGCCCCAGATTCTCGGATATTTCTCACAACCGTTTCAGGTTGTCGCTCGGAAGTGCGCTGACTAACCTCTCTGCCGTCGCTGCCAATTCAGCGACCGGATTTGACCGTCCGACTTCAAAGAGCAACTGCAACTACACCGATCTTCGGCGTTTTTTTTACGCCTGATGTATTGTGTCGCGGCAGCTGTACGCGGGATACCTTCGGGTATGCCGGTTTTGCTTCTTTGGCCGGTCGGTCAACCCGCGTATAGCTGCCACCCTAATTCGGTTGACCGCGAATCGTGGCAGCTCCATTTACAAAGGAACTTCACCATGATCAAAGACAGTCCAAATCCCCCAGAAACACTCTTCACCGTGTGTCCTGATTTAGGCACGGAAACTCACCCGCTCCTCAACCAAGGAAACTCGAATAAAGTCAGACAACGCAGACGCTATGTAAGAGTCGACTTGTCGTGAGGGAAAAGCGATTTGATCGCCGTCCACGATCAGGTCTTCGAGCTTGGCAAGAGAATCAGGGAATTTTAAAAGTAATGTATGGCCACGTTAGAACGGAATCGCCCGAATGGCATATTGATCAAGCCCAAACGCAGCGAATTCAAACACCCCCGTTTCACGGATGCTCAACTCAATTGCATCAGGGTTGATGTAGTTCACCAGCAAATGAGCCGGAACTTTCGAGCTGAACGTGCTCTTTCCACTCCCGTTCGGTCCGGCGAACAGCCGGACGCGGGGGGTGGTGCTCAAGCCTGAATCTGCGCCTCAGTGATTTGTGGCTTAACTTTTTTACGTGACATGTTGGTCTCCGGCTCAGGGCAGGGGCAGATCAATGGCAGTTAGCATAGATCACCTCAAGCGTTGAACGCAGACTCGACTTTACCTCAATGTGTGTCCCATGTCCTCACACCCGGCTTGCGAACCAACATTTGCGTACTTCCCGTCCGAGACCTCAAAACACCGACCATCCGATCCGCTCACTCAACAACTCCAACGCCTTCATCCCCGCCAACGAGTTCCCCGCCGCGTTCAGCTCCGGCGACCACACGCACACCGTAAACTGCCCCGGGACCACCGCGACAATCCCGCCGCCCACACCGCTTTTGCCGGGTAATCCCACGCGATAGGCGAAGTTCCCCGCCTCGTCATACAGCCCGCTGGTGGCCATGATCGAGTTGACTTGCTTGGTCTGGCGCGCGGTCAGGATTTGCTCGCCGCTGTGGGCGCTGGTGCCCTCGTTGGCGAGAAAGCTGAACGCCTTGGCCAGGTCCAGACAGCTCATCTGCAACGCGCAGTAGTTGAAGTAGCTGTGCAGCACCGCGTCTACATCGTTGTGGAAGTTACCGAAGGACTTCATCAGGTAAGCCATGGCCGCGTTGCGCGCGCCGTGCTGGGCTTCGGAGTCGGCGACGACGCTGTTCACCAGGATTTGCGGGTTGCCGGACAGGCGCCGTACAAAGTCGCGCATCGAAAGAATTGGCACGGCAAAGCGCGATTGGTTGATGTCACAGATCACCAGCGCGCCCGCATTGATAAACGGATTACGTGGGCGGCCGCGCTCGAATTCCAGTTGCACCATGGAGTTGAACGGTTGCCCGGACGGTTCGTGGCCCAGGCGTTCCCAGATGGTTTCGCCGCCGTGATCGATGGCCTGTACCAGGCTGAACACCTTGGAGATGCTCTGCACCGAGAACAACGTATCGGCGTCACCGGCGCGGTAGGCCGAGCCGTCGTTGCCGTACACGGCGATGCCGATCTGGTTGGCCGGCACATCCGCCAGCGCGGGGATGTAGTCGGCGACGTTGCCGAGGCCGATCAGGGGGCGCACTTCGTCAAGGATCGAGTCCAGCAGCGCCTGCATATCTTGTCCTGTCATCTGTCTTTGAATCGGTAATAAGCGGGGCGCGGAGGATACTTCAATGCGCGCGGAAGCCCCACACAATCTCTACCACCCGCTCGGCCACCACCAGATACACCAGGATCAACAACAGCTGTAGCGCCAGGTGATAACGCAGCTTGGCCAATCGACGGATGCCATCGCTGACGTTCAACAGCATCGACAGCACAATAAGCCCCCAGCCGGCCACGCTGGAGGCAAACACCCCGATAAACAGGTCCTGCTGGCCCACGAGCGTATTGGTCCCTGCCGCAAACAACAGCGCGCACACCAGCAGGTTTTTCACGTTGTCGAAAATCTGTGTGCTCAGATCGTTTTCCAGCAAGGCCAAATACCGCTTCCATAACGCGTGCATGGGTAACTACCGGGTAGGGATCGCTCGTCAATCAAAGTAGTCCAATTGCCCGTACACTGCACCGCTGCGCTTACCCAATGAGGACTTTTGCATGAAATTGATGATCGGCCTGGCCGCCCTGCTGTTGGTATCGGCTTGCACTTCAACAGCACCTAACACGCCACCTGCGCAAGACTCCGCCGCATCGACTTGCCTGGCAGGCGGCGGCACGATGAAGCAAGTCGGCAAGTTGCAGAGCTGGAAATGCATCACGCCGTACAAGGATGCAGGCAAGGCGTGTACCGACTCTAGTCAGTGTGATGGCGAGTGCCAGACCAGTGTCACCACCCAAACTGGCAGCACGCCGATCAGCGGCACCTGCCAAGCGGACAACAGCCACTTCGGCTGCTCGGCGACGGTGGAAAAAGGCAAGCTCGGCCGGGCGATTTGCGTGGACTAAGGGTCACCCCGCTAGAACTGTGGGGGCTGCCTTGCCTGCTCCCACATTGAGCGCGTTCAGCATGTGAGATCAGCGAGGCCCATGTACTCGCGCAACGTCTCCCTTCATACGCCGTGCGGAACAACCCCTTGCGCTGCAAATGCGGAATCACTCTCTCCACACACTCCGTGAACGAGCCCGCCAGATACCCCGGCGAAGCCAAGGTCACCTGGGAACCCTTTCTCACCAGCGTGCAGCGGCAACTGCCAGAGCCAACACTGTCGAGCTTTAAGGCTGTACCGATTTTCTCAAATGTATAAAGTTTCAAGCCGGCTTTTGCTCGCCCAATGTGCGAGCTGCCAACGCGCCCAACACCCCGCCAACAACCGGCGCCACCCAGAACAACCACAACTGAACCCTATACTCGCCCCCGGCAAACAACGCCGGCCCGGTGCTACGGGCGGGGTTCACCGACGTATTGGTCACCGGGATCAGAACCAAGTGAATCAAGGTCAGCGCCAGGCCGATGGCAATCGGCGCAAAACCAGGCACAGCACCCGGTGCGGTCACGCGCATGATGATGAATACGAAGAAAAACGTGGCGATCAGTTCGGCCAGCACCGCAGCCTTCATGTCGAAGAGGGCTGGGCTCAATGGGCCGTAACCGTTGGCGGCAAAACCACCCACAGCGAAATCCGGCTGCCCGCTGGCAATCAGGTACAACGCCGCAGCGGCGACAATCGCTGCGCTGACCTGCGCCGCGATGTACGGCAGCACATCCCCCGCAGGAATGCGGCGCCCCGCCCATAGGCCAATGGTCACTGCAGGGTTGAAATGCCCGCCGGAGATTCCCCCTACCGCGTAGGCCATGGTCAATACCGTGAGACCAAACGCCAGCGAAACGCCCACAAAACCAATGCCTAAATCCGGGAATGCCGCCGCCAGGATGGCGCTGCCACAGCCGCCGAATGTCAGCCAGAAAGTACCCATGAATTCTGCGGTCAAACGCTTATGCACAATCAACTCCATTGCTGTTCAAGTGCCGTCACCACAGGCGGTGGGCGGCCCTGGGCGACGGTAGCAATGGGTATCAAAATACTGTGTAAGACTTGTCTGGTCGTAGGAGCGAGCTTGTTTGCTCCTACCTGGGCACACCCGGCCCAAACTGCCTGATCGCCAAGCAATACCCAATCAACGCCACCGCCGCCAGCAACCCGCCCGCCGCGCCGATCCAGGCGAAGCCGAACTGGCTGCCGACCCAGCTGCCCATCAGTGCGCCGCCGCCGATGCCGATGTTGTAAATGCCGGAGAACATCGCCATGGCCACGTCGGTGGCGTCCGGTGCCAGTACCAGCACTTTGGACTGCATGGCAAGGCCAAAGCCCATGATCGCCATGCCCCAGAAAATACTCAGCACCACCAGGTAGGATTGCGCACCGCTCAACGGCAGTAGCAGCGCCAGGCACGCGGCCAGAATAAATACCGCGCCGACGACGAATACATGCGGGTTGAAGCGGTGCACCAGGCTGAACAGCAGCGAGCCGATGATGCCCGCGCCGCCGAATACCAGCAGGATCAGGGTCACCGCGCTGCCGCTCATACCGGCCACGCCTTCGACGAAGGGTTCGATGTAGCTGTAGGCGGTGAATTGCGCGGTGACGGTCATCGCGGTAAGCACATAAAGCGCTACCAGCGCCGGGCGCTTGAACAGCAGCGGCAGGCTGCGCAGGGAGCCGGAGTTCTGGCTCGGCAATAGCGGCAAGGTGCGCGCCAGCCAGAACACCAGCGCGGCAGCGAAGGCGCCGATCACCAGGAACGTGGTGCGCCAGCCCATGGCTTCGCCGAGCAGGCGACCCAGCGGAATGCCCAGGACCATCGCCAGGGAAGTACCGGTGGCCAGAAGGCCGAGGGCTTGCACCTGCTTGCCTTCCGGCGCTAGACGTACCGCCAGCGACGCGGTGATCGACCAGAACAGCGCATGGGACAAGGCAATGCCGATGCGGCTGAGCATCAGGAGGCCGAAGCTGTTGGCGACACTGGAGAGAATGTGGCTGACGATAAACATGCAAAACAGCACGATCAGCAGCTTGCGCCGTTCGATGTTGCGGGTGAGCAGCATCACCGGCAGGGAGGTCAGGGACACGATCCAGGCGTAGATCGTGAGCATCAGGCCGACGCTGGACACCGGCATGTCGAAGCTGGCACCGATGGCACTGAGCAGCCCAACGGGCACGAATTCGGTGGTATTAAACACAAAGGCGGCCAACGCGAGGGCGATGACCGGTTGCCAATTGGTTTGGGGGGTTGCGGCTGAAATGCTCATTGACGGGTCGGTCTACTCAGTTTCCGCGTTGATCAAGCCGGCCCAGTGCCGGCCCTTGAGCAGCGCGGAAAAATAGTAACACGAGCCTCAAGGATCGACTTGCGCCGTCAGCTCCTGAATCGATTCTGGCCGATTGGCGTAACGCTGGGCCAGTGCCGCGCACACCATCAGTTGGATCTGGTGAAACAGCATCAATGGCAGGATCAGTACGCCCATGGTCGCGCCGGCAAACAGCACCTGAGCCATCGGCACGCCGGTCGCGAGGCTCTTCTTCGAGCCGCAGAACAGAATGGTGATGCGGTCTTCCTGGTTAAAGCCGAAGGCCTTGCCCAGCACCGCCGACGCCACCAACACCAAGGCCAGCAACACGCAGCACGCCACCACCAGCCCGCCCAGCTCCCACAGAGGGATCTGGTGCCAGATGCCTTCATTGACCGCTTCGCTGAACGCGCCGTACACCACCAGCAGGATCGAGCCTTGATCGACGAATTTCAGCCAGGATTTATTGCGCCCCACCCACTCACCAATCCAGCGACGCGCGATCTGCCCGGCGATGAACGGCAGCAGCAATTGCACGCTGATTTTCAGGATTGCGTCGACGGTCGAGCCGCCGTCACCGTGCACGTCGAGCAGCAACGTCACCAACAGCGGCGTGAGGAAGATGCCAAACAGGCTGGAGGCCGCCGCACTGCAAATCGCCGCCGGGATATTGCCGCGTGCCAGGGACGTGAAGGCAATCGCCGACTGCACGGTAGCCGGTAAAGCGCAGAGGTAGAGCATGCCCATGTACAGGTCGTTGCCGATCAGCGGTGACAACAGCGGCTTGAGCGCCAGGCCCAACAGCGGGAACAGCACGAAGGTCAGGCTGAACACCAGCAGGTGCAGGCGCCAGTGACCGGCGCCAGCAACAATGGCCTGGCGCGACAGCTTGGCGCCGTGCAGGAAAAACAGCAGCGCAATGGCCAGGTTGGTGACCCAGCCGAAGGCCACGGCGGTCTGGCCGCTGGCGGGCAACAGGGAGGCGAGGATCACCGTGGCGATCAGCGTCAGGGTGAAGTTGTCGGGCAGGAAACGCGGGCGGGTCATAAGCAGGATCTTCCAGGGGTTGCCAAGAGCGTCACCGCGACTCTAACGTAACGGTTTATTACCGACTAACGCCAATGAGCCAGTAAATGCCGCCTAAAGGACATGACAAGACCGTCCGCCGCAGTGTGCCCGGGCTCTCCAGCCTGCCACGGCCGGTATATGGGCGCACTGAATCGCTGCCCAACCGCGCGCTGACCCGTCGGCACAGCCACCCTTGGGTGCAATTGTCCTACGCGATTTCCGGGGTGCTGGAGATCCAGACCAGCGTCGGCCGTTTCGTAGCGCCGCCACAGCGCGCGGTGTGGATACCGGCAGGAATGCCACACCGCGTGTTCAGCTCGCCCCACACGGAAATGCGCAGCCTGTACCTCGATTGCAGCGTCACGGCCTGGGCGGCTGAACGCTGTCATGTGTTGGAAGTGAGCAGTTTGCTGCGCGAGTTGATCCGCAGCTTCAGCGAACTGCCGGTGGAATATGCCGAGGATGGGCCGGATGGGCGTTTGGCGCAGGTGGTACTGGACCAACTGGCGGCGGCGCCGCAGGTTGATTTGATGCTGCCGCTGCCACTGGACCCGCGCTTGCGCCAGATCTACCGCAGTTTAAACCTGCACCCGGAGCAGCAGACAACGTTGGGCCAGTGGAGCCAAAAGCTGGACGTGAGTGAGAAGACGTTGAGCCGGTTGTTTTTGAGGGATACCGGGCTGACGTTTCGCGCATGGCGCCAGCGCTTGCGGTTGCTCACCGCCCTGCCCGCCCTGGAGCAAGGCGAGCGGGTAACAGATGTCGCGTTGGGGTGTGGGTATGAGTCGACGTCGGCGTTTATCAATGCGTTCAGGCAACAGTTCGAGGCCACACCCGGTGAGTTTTTCCGCTGACCCCTCAAACACTGCAAATTCACTTTGGGGGGGGTCAGCTACCGTTACCACTGTCGGCTTCTTCAAAGAAGTAGTCCTTCCAGCTGTCGGCCTTTTTTTTCAGCACGCCAGCGAGGCAACCAGAAGGGTCCAAGAGAAGCGCTTGAGGGTGATGGGGTTCTGCCGCACTTTTGAGAAGGTGAACGAGGGTAGCCACGATTTTTAAGACGGGAAAAGAATATCGAGGTCTATTGTTATGTAAATCACCCACAAACAGGCGCTCGGCTGCTATTGTGCCGCGCTTTGAAAAACCGCCGAATCTGCGAGGAAATGGACGTTGAACACTGACGAAAAAATGACCGGGGACCTGTTCGAGGTGGATAAGCGCCTGTCACTCAAACCCGTGGTGGACTTCAACGCCTACCTGCGCAGCGCTTTCGGCGAAGGCCCGTGCACCTGCATCCGCTGCACCGCCAGCCAGGGTGATGAAACCGGCTACACGTTCCAGCACACCTTCACTTTTGACGGTAAACCTACCCACCGCCGCTTCGCCACCACCGCCGGCAGTGATGTGTTGCAGGCACTGAAGAAAGCCTGGTTGTCGTACACCAAGGCCGAGTTGCCGTTGAGCGGCGTACTGGCGCTGGAGACGGTGAAGGAGTTTGTCGAGCCACAACTGCATAAACGCCTGGCACCGCTGTTTTTGGCCAGTGAGTTGGTCAAGGATGTCGAGGGGGAGTTGCTGGTTCAGCCACAGGCGGCGTGATCGTCAAGTCACCGCAGGACAACAGGTGGGAGCTGGCAAGCCAGCCCCACCTTTGATTTGTATCGTTCTGAAATTTGCATGCTGTGAGTGTCGGAAAAACAAAACGGCACCTGAGTGCCGTTTTGCTTCACTCAAAGCGCTTACTTACGCGCCGCCTCCCACGACTTGAGCAGGTCGCTGTAGCTCACGGTCTCGCCTTTGGGCTTCTCATTCGCCAGTTTCGGTTTTGGCGCGCCCGGCTGGTCGAACCAGTATTGCGCGTCACGCTCGGGGTTCATTTTCGGACCGCACACCGGCTGCACCTTGGAGCGTTCCAGGCGCGCCATGATCGCGTCTTGCTCCTTGGCCAGGTTGTCCAGCGCTTGCTGCGGGGTTTTCTCGCCGCTGGCAGCAGCGGCAATGTTGCTCCACCACAGTTGCGCAAGGCGTGGGTAGTCCGGCACGTTGGTGCCGGTTGGCGACCATTCGGTACGGGCCGGGCTGCGGTAGAACTCCACCAACCCCCCCAGTTTCGGCGCCATGTCGGTCATGGCCTGGGAGTTGATGTCGGACTCACGAATCGGCGTCAGGCCAACGATGGTTTTCTTCAGTGACACGGTCTTCGAGGTCACGAACTGCGCGTAAAGCCAGGCCGCGAGTTTCTGTTTCTCCGGCGTCGACTTGAGGAAGGTCCAGGAACCGACGTCCTGATAGCCCTTCTTCATGCCCTTTTCCCAATACGGTCCGACAGGTGACGGCGCCATGCGCCATTTCGGCGTGCCGTCGGCATTCACCACCGGCAGGCCCGGTTTGACCATATCGGCGGTAAACGCGGTGTACCAAAAGATCTGCTGGGCGATGTTGCCTTGGGACGGCACCGGGCCGGATTCGGAGAAGGTCATGCCCGCCGCTTCCGGTGGCGCGTAGGCTTTCATCCAGTCCACGTATTTCTGTGTGGCAAATACCGCGGCCGGGCCGTTGGTGTCGCCGCCACGGGTGACGCTGGAGCCCACCGGGTGGCAGTCCTCCACACGAATGCCCCACTCGTCCACCGGCAAGCCGTTGGGCAGGCCCTTGTCGCCGCCACCGGCCATGGAGAACCAGGCATCGGTGAAGCGCCAGCCCAGGGACGGGTCCTTCTTGCCGTAGTCCATGTGCCCATAAATGCGCTTGCCGTCGATTTCCTTGACGTCTTCGCTGAAGAACTTGGCGATGTCTTCATAGGCCGACCAGTTCACCGGCACACCGAGGTCGTAGCCGTATTTTTCCTTGAACTTGGCTTTCAGCTCCGGACGCTCGAACCAGTCGGCGCGGAACCAGTAGAGGTTGGCGAACTGTTGGTCGGGCAATTGGTAGATCTTGCCGTCCGGCGCAGTGGTGAATGAGATGCCGATGAAGTCCTTGAGGTCAAGGGTCGGTGAGGTGAAGCTCTTGCCTTCATTGGCCATCAGGTCGGTGATGGATTCGGTCTTGCCGTAGCGAAAGTGCGTACCGATCAGGTCCGAGTCATTGACCCAGCCATCATAGATGTTCTTGTCGGACTGCATCTGGGTTTGCAGTTTCTCCACCACGTCGCCTTCCTGCAGCAGGTCGTGGGTCAGATTGATCCCGGTGATTTCAGTGAAGGCCTTGGCCAGCACCTTGGACTCGTACTCGTGGGTGGTGAGGGTTTCCGACACCACGTTGATCTTCATACCACGGAAGGGTTCGGCGGCTTTGATGAACCACTTCAACTCTTCGAGCTGTTGGGCTTCGGTGAGCGTCGACGGCTTGAACTCGCTGCCGATCCATTTTTTTGCGGCATCTTCATACGCATCGGCCCAGGCCGAGGCGCTCAAACCGCTGAGGGCCAGTACGGCGGCCAATGAAATGCTATGTCGCAGCTTATTGTTTTTATTCAACATAGAGACCTCCAGGTGGTTTATTCACAAGGGCTTCAGCCCCAACGCATCACACTCAACAGCCATACCAGGGAGAGCGCGGACGCCACCCAGATGCTCCAGTCGGTAACGCCGATGACCAGCAAATGCAGGTAAGCGCTACCGAGAAGACCGATAAACAAACGATCACCACGGGTGGTGCTGATCGGCAGAACCCCCCGCCGGGGGATACTCGGCGAGCGCAGTTCCCAAGTGGTCATGCCCGCCAGGATCTGGGCTATGCCGCCAAAGAACAGCGCCGTGGGGGTGGTCCAGGCCATCCATTCCATCATCGACTCCTCAGACCCGGCCCAGGGCAAAGCCCTTGGCCACGTGGTTGCGAACAAACCAGATCACCAGCATGCCGGGAAGGATAGTCAACACCCCCGCCGCCGCCAGTACGCCCCAATCGATACCCGACGCCGAGACCGTGCGCGTCATCACCGCCGCAATAGGCTTGGCGTTGACCGAGGTCAGGGTGCGCGCCAGCAGCAGTTCGACCCAGGAAAACATGAAGCAGAAAAACGCGGTCACACCGATACCGGAGCCAATCAACGGGATAAAAATCTTCACGAAAAACTTAGGAAACGAGTAGCCATCGATGTAGGCGGTTTCGTCGATTTCCTTAGGTACGCCGGACATGAAGCCTTCGAGGATCCACACCGCCAACGGCACGTTGAACAGGCAGTGCGCCAGGGCGACGGCGATGTGCGTGTCAAACAGACCGATCGACGAATACAGCTGGAAGAACGGCAGCAAAAACACCGCCGGCGGCGCCATACGGTTGGTCAGCAGCCAGAAAAACAGATGCTTGTCGCCGAGGAAACGGTAGCGCGAAAACGCATAGGCCGCCGGCAGCGCCACGCTCAAGGAGATCACCGTGTTCAGGCTCACGTAGTACAGCGAGTTGAGGTAGCCGGTGTACCAGCTTGGATCGGTGAAGATCACCTTGTAGTTGGCCAGGGTGAAATCCTGCGGAAACAGCGTCAGCCCGCCGAGGATTTCGGTGTTGCTCTTGAAGGACATGTTCAGCAGCCAATAGATCGGCACCAGCAGGAACAGGATGTAGATCAGCAGCGGTATAAGCTTGCGCTTGCTCATGTTGGCGGCCTCAGCGATTGGCGTCGGAGTGGGTCATGGCGGTGTAGAACAGCCAGGACACCAACAGAATGATCAGGAAATACACCAGCGAGAATGCCGCCGCCGGGCCCAGGTCGAATTGGCCTACGGCCATCTGGGTCAGTGTCTGACTCAGGAAGGTGGTGGCGTTACCCGGTCCACCGCCCGTGAGGACGAAGGGCTCGGTATAGATCATGAAGCTGTCCATGAAACGCAGCATTACCGCGATCAGCAGCACGCTTTTCATCTTCGGCAACTGGATATGTCGGAAAACTGCCCAGGCGGATGCCCGATCAATCCGCGCAGCCTGGTAGTACACATCCGGAATGGCGCGCAGTCCCGAATAACAGAGCAGCGCTACCAGCGACGTCCAGTGCCACACGTCCATTACCAGCACGGTGACCCAGGCGTCCGCCGTGTTGGCCGCGTAGTTGTAGCTGATGCCCAGGGCGTTGAGGCTGTAACCCAACAAACCGATGTCGGCGCGCCCGAAAATCTGCCAAATAGTGCCCACCACGTTCCATGGAATCAGCAGCGGAATGGCGAGGATGATCAACACCAGCGACGACCAGCGGCCCTTGGTCGGCATGGTCAGGGCGATGGCGATGCCCAGTGGGATTTCGATCAGCAGCACGCAGGCCGAGTAGATGAACTGACGCAGCAGCGAATCATGCAGACGCGGGTCGAGCAGCACTTGCTTGTACCACTCCACACCGACGAAGTAGCGGCTGGATTGGTCAAAGATGTCCTGCACCGAATAGTTGACCACGGTCATCATCGGGATTACCGCACTGAACGCCACCAGCAGGAACACCGGCAACACCAGCCACCAGGCCTTGTTGTTCTGCACCTTGTTCATGGCAGCGCCTCCTGCAGGTAATCGTCGGCATACACCATCAGCCATTGCGACGGGAAACTGATGGAAGCCTTGCCTTCGGGCACCGCTTTATCTTCGGACAGACGCACTTTGAGCGTGGCGCCGTCAAGGTTGAGGGTGAGGATCTTGTAGGTGCCGAGGTCTTCAAGGTGTGTGACATCAGCCTGCAGGGCGTCAGGGCTGTGCTCGTCCCACACGTGGATAAATTCCGGACGGATACCTACCTGCAATTTCTTGTAATCGGTGCTGGCAATACGTTGCTGCAAAGCCTCGGACAATGGCAGGTGCGTGCCGGCAAACCGCACCCCACCCGCCTCGGCCTGCACCTCGATCAGATTCATCCCAGGGCTGCCGATGAAATAGCCGACAAAGGTGTGGCTCGGCCGTTCGAACAAGTCACGGGGCGTGCCGAACTGCACGATCTGGCCGCCGTACATCACCGCGATCTTGTCGGCGAAGGTCGAGGCCTCCAACTGGTCGTGGGTCACGTAGACCATGGTGATGTTGAATTGCTCGTGGATCTGCTTGAGCTTGCGCCGCAGCTTCCATTTGAGGTGCGGGTCGATCACCGTCAGCGGTTCGTCGAACAGGATCGCCGACACGTCGTCGCGCACCAGGCCACGGCCCATGGAGACTTTCTGCTTTTCGTCGGCGGTGAGGTTGCGTGCTTTTTTGCTCAACAGGCTGTGCAGGTCGAGGACTTCGGCAATTTCCTGCACCTTGCTGTGAATTTTCGCCTCAGCCATGCCCTGGTTGCGCAGGGGAAATGCCAGGTTGTCGAACACCGTCATGGTGTCGTACACCACCGGGAACTGGAACACCTGGGCAATGTTGCGTTTTTCCGGAGTGAGTTCGTTGACCGCCTTGCCGTCGAACAGCACCTGGCCTTCAGACGGGCTGAGCAGGCCGGAAATGATATTGAGCAAGGTCGACTTGCCGCAGCCGGACGGCCCGAGCAAGGCGTAGGCTCCCCCCTGCTCCCACACGTGGTTCATTTCCCGAATCGCGTAGTCCTCAGGACCACTCGGCGTAGGGCTGTAGCTATGCGCCAGGTTCTGCAAATGGATCTCGGCCATCAGGCAACCCTCGCGACACGGCGCCCGGGGGCCTGGACCAAACGGCCCTGGCCATCGAACACAAACAGTTTATGGGTGGGGATATACACGCGAATCGGCGCGTCGACGTCGTATTCGTGCACCCCCGACAGGTGCAGCACCAGCAGGAAGTGTTCGCTGCGTACGTGCAGGAAGGTTTCCGAGCCGCTGATCTCCGCGACTTCCACGGTCACCGCCAGTTCTAGGTCGTCGTCGTTGCTCGGTACCAGGCTGATATGGCTGGGGCGTGCGCCAAAACGGAAATCGCCTTCGCCGATGGGGCGCAGGTCGACGTTCAGCGGGAAGTGCACGAAATTGGCGAAGCTCACTTCGTTGCCACTGATACGCCCTGGCATCAGGTTGATCGGCGGTTCGGAAAACAGCTCAGCGGCCAGCACGGTCTGCGGCTGGTGATACACCTCGGCGGCTTTACCGCTCTGGATCACCCGGCCTTCGTGAAGAATGGTGGTGGTGCCACCGAGGGCCAACGCTTCATTGGGCTCGGTGGTGGCGTAGATGGCAATGGTGTGACGTGCTGCGAAGAGTTCGCGCATTTCCTGACGCAGCTCTTCTCGCAGTTTGTAGTCCAGGTTCACCAACGGCTCATCGAACAGGATCAATTCGGCGTCCTTGACCAACGCGCGGGCCATGGCCGTGCGTTGCTGCTGGCCACCGGAGAGTTCCAGCGGGTGGCGCTGGAGGAATTTCTCGATGCGTAGCATCTTCGCAGTTTCCAGCACCTTGCCCTGGATCACCTCGTCGGACACGCCAGCCTGGCGCAACGGCGAGGCGATGTTCTCAAACACGGTCATGGTCGGGTAGTTGATGAACTGCTGATACACCATCGACACGTTGCGCAGGCGCACCGGCTTTTGCGTGACATCCACACCGTTCATCAGGATGCGGCCACTGCTGGGTTTGTCCAAGCCGGCCATCAGGCGCATCAGACTGGTCTTGCCGGACAGGGTGCGACCGAGCAGGACGTTGAAGGAGCCGGCTTCGAAACGCAGGTTGGCGTCGTCGATCCAGGTTTGGCCTTCGACAACGCGGGAGACATTTTCCAGGGTCAATGACATGACACGACCTTTTTTATTATTGGAATGAATCTGGCGAGATGTCAGAGCGAGTTTCGTGCCAAAACCGCAAGTGTTTGATGCGCAAGGAAATGGGCTGAATGGGATGTTCAGGTGTGAACAGAAATGAACAACGCAGGCTGAACAACTGAACAATCAGCGCCTTGACAATGAACAGTTATGAACAACACTCTCATCAACAACACAGGGCATACGTGGCCGGTTTCTTCAGATAAATTGTGCAAGCCCAATAATAATAAAAACGAAGGTCGACCCCATGGCCGAACCCTTGGCTCACGACACCCTTATCCAGGAATCCTGGCGCCGTTGCCGCGCCTTCGGCCTGGACCACCAGAGCACGCCCAGCTTCGACCAACTGCCCGCCGAGTGCATCAGCCAATTGCTCGAAAGCCAGCACTCGCTGGTGCAAACCACCCATCAAGAAGTGCTGCCCTACTACGAGAACATCCTCAGCAACTCCAATTGCCTGATCATGTTGGCTGACAACCAGGGCCAGGTGCTGACCCGCTGGGGCACCCAGCGTTTTATCGAGCCCAAGCTGGCTCGGGGCTTCAACCCCGGCGCCAGTTGGGTGGAACGTTCCAGCGGCACCAACGCTATCGGCACCGCGCTGGCCTGTGCCCAGGCGGTGCGTATCGAACACGATGAGCACTTTCTCAAGGCCAACCGCTTCATGACGGGCTCAGCGGCGCCGATCTTTGATGCCCAGCGCGAGATCATCGCGGTGCTGGATGTGTCCAGCGACAGCTACCTGCCGCCCTCCCACACCTTGGGCATGGTTAAGATGATGAGCCAGACCGTGGAAAACCGGCTCATCCTCAACCTGTTTCGCGGTGAACATTTCCAACTGACCTTTAACACTGGCTTGAGCAATCTGGATAGCCAGTGGGCCGGTCTGCTGATTTTTGATGAGAGCGGCCAAGTGCTGTCGGCCAACCGTCGTGCCGACAACCTGTTGGGCATCAGTTTGTCGCGGGTGATGATCGACAGTTTGTTCAAGGTGTCGTTGCTGGAATTGTTGAACCAGCCGGAGGGGTTGCCCTTCTCGCTGCAAGCGGCGGGACGCAACCGGTTCCAGTGCCTGTTGAAGCGGCCTCAGCAGAGGCCCGTGCAGGCCCGCATATTCACTGAACCGGTGCCGGCGAAACCCACGTCGATTGGCCTCAATACCCTGCATTTTGGTGATGTGCGCGTGGAGAAAGCCGTGCGTCAGGCCGAGCGCTTACTGGAGAAGGACATCCCCCTGCTGATCCACGGTGAAACCGGCGTGGGCAAGGAAGTGTTCGTCAAAGCTCTGCACCAGGCCAGCTCGCGTAGCCAGAAGGCGTTCATTGCGGTGAACTGCGCGGCGATTCCCGCTGAACTGGTGGAATCGGAACTGTTCGGCTACGAAAAAGGCGCGTTCACCGGCGCCAATCAAAAAGGCAGCATCGGCCTGATCCGCAAGGCCGACAAGGGCACGCTGTTTCTGGATGAAATCGGTGATATGCCGCTGCCGACACAGGCCCGCCTGCTGCGGGTATTGCAGGAGCGTTGCGTACAGCCGGTGGGCAGCAGCGAGTTGTTCCCGGTGGATTTACGCATCATCTCGGCCACCAACCACGCGTTACGCGAACGCGTGAAGGCTGGGCGGTTTCGTGAGGATTTGTACTACCGTATCGGCGGCCTGACGCTGGAGCTGCCGCCGTTGCGCGAGCGTACGGACAAGCAGGCGCTGTTCCAGCAACTGTGGCAGCAACACCGCGAGCCGACCCAATGGGCGGGCCTGAGCGCCGAAGTGCTGGCGCTGTTCGATCAGCATCCATGGCCGGGGAACTTGCGCCAGGTCAGCAGTGTGCTGCGGGTGGCACTGGCCATGGCGGAGGAACAGCCGATCCGCCCGGAGCATCTACCGGATGACTTTTTTGTGGATTTGGACGTAGCGGCGCCACGGCCCGCCAATGACGAGCTGGATGACAGCCTCGACCTGAACCAGCGCTTGAAGGCTGCCGGCGGGAATATTTCCCACCTGGCACGCGAGCTGGGGGTGAGCCGCAATACCTTGTACAAGCGCCTGCGCCAGAACGAAGGCTAGCGCGGCTTGACCACCACCAGCAGGTCGGTGAAGTACTCCACCTGGATCGGCAGGTTATCCGCCAGTGACGACAGCGCCGCCGCCGTGTCATCCAGCTTGAAGACGCCCGATACCCGCAGGTTCTGCAGGGCCTGAGGGTCGAAGCGCAGCATGCCATGGCGATAGCTGGCGAGGGTTTGCAGCACCTCGCTCAGGGGTTGGTCGTTGACTTTGAGCAGGCCGCGGGTCCAAGCATCCGGGTCGGCATCGACGATGGCTTGCGGCGGCTGGGCGCGGCCGTGGTCAAGGACCGAACGCTGGCCGGCCGTGACCTTGACCCCATCGCTGGCTTCACCTTTGACCGCCACGCTGGACTCGATCACCGTGACGACCGTGGTGCCGTCTGCCGCCCGCTTGACCAGATAGCGTGTACCCAATGCGGTGGCCGTGCCTTGGTCGGTGCGGACCACAAAAGGCCGCTGCGCATCCTTGGCCACTTCGACCCAGAGTTCACCTTGCAACAGCTCGATCACGCGTTGATGCCCGTCGAATTTCACGTCGACTGCCGAGTTGCTGTTGAGCTGCAACTGGCTGCCGTCTTCGAGGGCAATCTGCCGGCGCTCGCCGACGGCGGTGCGCTGGTCGGCCATCCAGACCGGCACGTGTTGCAAGCCCAGCCAGCCGCACAAGACCACGCCGAGCAAGCCCGCCACCTGCGCACCACGCGGACGTTGCGGGGTAAACGCGCGGTTAAGGGCAACACGGGCGGGCTTGGCGGGCAAGGTGTCGAGGCTGCCCCACAAGGCGCGCATGCGTTCAATGGCCACGGCGTGACGCGGGTCGGCCTGGCACCAGGCATTAAACGCGTGACGGTCGGCGTCGCTGGCATCCTCGTCGTGCAGGCGGGTCAGCCACTGCGCCGCTTGCTGGATGATCTGCTCGGCGCTCATTCCAGCGTGTCTGTCGGGTGCAGGCTGTGGTAGCAATGCACCAGGGCGCTGGAGATGTAGTTTTTGACGGTGCTGGAAGAGACGTCCAGGCGCGTGGCGATTTCGCTGTAGGTCAGCCCATCGAGGCGACTCAACAGGAACGCTTCGCGGACGTTGGCAGGCAAGCCCGCGAGCATCTCGGCGATACGTTCCAGGGCTTGCAGCGCCACATGAATCGCGGCCGGGTCCGGCATGCCGGCATCTTCGCACTGGATCACCAACGCTTCCATGTAGGCTTTTTCGATACGGCGACGACGGGCGCCGTCGATCAACAACCGCCCTGCCGTGGTGGCCAGGAAGGCACGGGGTTCCTTGATATTTTGCGGTTCGGCCAGCATCAGTACACGGATGAACGCGTCATGCGCCAGGTCGGCGGCATGCTGGGAGCAACCGAGTTTCTTGCGCAGCCAGCCGTGCAACCAGCCGTGGTGCTCGCTGTACATCGCCGTGAGGGTCTGCTGCCGGACGGAGTCATCCAGCGCGGCGGGAATGTCATGCATGCGCAAAAATATCTCAAATGGGAAGTGTTACCAATTGCGCAGACAATGCCAGTAAATGGGTGAAGGAGCAAGGGCCACCCCCTTTCTGAGAGCACCGTTGATTGCATTGTTTGGAAGGTCGCGCGCCTGTCAGCGCCAGCTCCAGGAGACGCCGGTGTAGAGGCCGCGGCCATCCGCTGGCGTCGAACGCGCTACATCCAGGCCTTTGTCGTCATAGCCTGGCGTGACCGTATTGGCGTACCGGCGGTTGGTGAGGTTGCGCAGGTCGACCCAGGCTTGCCAGTCTTGCTTTGGCGCGTTGTAGCCGAAGGTGGCGCCGAGGATGGTGTAGGACGCAGCGTAATAGGAGTTGGCGTAGTCGACCGCCACGCGCGAGGAATATTCGCTATTGAGGCTGGTAAAGAAACCCGTCGGGTGGCTGTAGCGCACTTGCGCCTGGTAGTAGTGCTTGGGGATGCCCGGCAAGGTGTTGTCGCCGAAACGGTCGTCGTCGCGGTAGTGGAAGTCGCTGAAGGTATAGGCCTGACGCAGGGAGAGCTGGCCGTTGCGGCCGCCGTCCCACAAAGGGCTGAGCAGGCTCACTTCCAGGCCTTGGTGCACAGTGGGGCTGGCATTGGCTTCGGCGACAATGGCATTGCGGGTGGCCGTTTGGGCCTGGGTTTCCACGCTGAGCAGTTCGTGGCGCACTTCAGAGCGGTACAGCGCCAGGTCCCATTGGCCGAGCCACGCTTCGCCACGCCCGCCGATTTCCAGGGTGGTGGCGGTCTGGTTTTCCAGGCTCACGCCTTCGCGCGCCAAACCTTTGGCCGGCCCACTCGTGAAGTATTTGTTGGAGCCCCATATCATCGACCACGCGTGCGGCGGCTCGACCGAGCGGCTCAGGTTGCCGTACACCTGCAATTGCGGTGTGAAGTCATACCGCAGGCCGATGCGCGGCGCGTAGTCCCAGTCGTGCTGGCTGAGCGGCGCCTGGCCTTCGGGGTAGGTGACCTGGGTTTCGCGCCGGGTGTAGATCGCGGCCAGGCCGGTCGTCAGCCACAGGTCAGGGACCAGCTCCAGATCGTTGCCGATGTGCAGCACGGTGTCGGCGCCCAGATAACTGTAGTCGCGGGTCTTGGTGCCGGGGGCGTAGCCAGCGGTATTGTCGGCCGGTGTGCGCACATATTCCGACGCGCCGTTGTTGGGCATCGCTTGGGTGGTGCGCAGGCCCAACGTAGTTTTGCTGTCGTGGCCGAACAGCGTGTCCTGGCGGATGTAGTTGAGGGTGCCGCTGACATCGGTGTAGGCAACTTTAAGACGGTTGGTGCCTTCGCGTAGGTCCATCGGGTAGTCGTGGTAAGCCAGCCCGAGTTCGACCCGGGAATTGTCGTCCAACTGCAAGGTGGTCTTGTTGGCGATCCAGGTGGAGCCCGGTTGCAGGCGCTTGGAGTCGCGGGCGGCGTTGAGGCTGTTGGCCGCGCGCAGGTCATGGCTGATTTGCGCGCGAGTGAGCTTGCCGGGGGTGTCGTTGGTGGTTTCGCGGTAGCGGAAATAGAAGCGCGTCTCCAGGTCCGGGTTGAAACGGTAGCCGAAGTTAGCGGCCACGCCCTTGCCGGTGCCGGCGCTCTGGCGCTGATAGCCGTCAGACTCGGCGTCGGTGAGGCTGATGTAATAGTCGACATCTCCCAAGACCTGGCCGGAACTGATCTCGCGCTGGGCGTAACCCTTGCTGCCCGCCTCGTATCGCACCTGCAACTTAGGCGCATCGTAGCCCGTGTGGGTCACGTAGTTGACCGCGCCACCGAGGGCCAGGGCGCCCTGGTCAAAACCATTGGCACCGCGCAGCACTTCAACGCGGCTCTGCCACAAGGGGTCTTTCAACTCATAGGGGGTACCACCAGGCCCGGTCAGTGGCAGACCGTCGAACATTTCATACACGCCGGAGGCATGGGAACCGGGGCTGCGGTTCAGGCCCGAACCGCGAATCGAGAGTTTCACCCCTTCATTGTTCGCTGCCTTGGCGTACACCCCGGCCTGGTACTTGAACACGTCTTCGTTGGTGCTGACCCGCCCCTGCTGCACGCTGTTCATGTCGATGTAGTTAGTACCGCCGGGCACGCTTCTGAGCTGCGCCTGCGCCATTTCACCGGCGCTGGCTTCGCTGCCGGTGACTTCGACCGGGGCCAATTGCAGGTCTTCGGCGTGCACCAGTGTGCTTAACGTCAGGGCGGCAAACAGGAACGGAGGGTGGCGCAACAGCATCGGGCAAGTCCTTGGAATTCGGGGGCACGAGGTGGGAAGACTGGTACGCCCGCGAGGTCACTCCCTATTATTGGAAACGTCTGCGCCCACTGATCGAAATACTGTGAAAGCCAAACTTGCAGCACACTCAGTTCACCTGTAGATCGTTCGCAGATCCTGTCACTTTGGACGCAAAGAACTCAGCCGCCAGGTTCCCCTAACATGCGCATCAATTCTTCTGCTTCTGATCCTGGAGCAAACCTGAACCCAACCATTTCATCAGTGCCGAGAATTTCGCCCAACGTTTTCAATACCTGCGCCTCAGTCGGCGACTCGCGCAGCAATTTGTGCGCTGGCAGTAACAACTCGGAGGAAACACCTTGAACGCTTGCCGCGTCGATCACCGCGAAGAGGATAAAGCGCAGGCGTATTTCGCGTTCAGTCGGCCAAACCGTTTTTCGCTTACCCATCGTGAAGGCTTCACTTTCAGAAAAATCCGAGGCTATTGCCGGAAGACAGGTGTTTCAAGCCACGGGGCGCAGGATAGGCCGCCTCCTACATGCAAAACGGGAACCCCCTACTGGCGGATAGGGCCGACCATCCAGTTTTCTCTAAGGCCTTGCATAACCGGCCATCAATCCGTGGAAACCTCTGGCTCAGGCAGGAGGTCTACCGCCTGAATCCGCCCGCTATTAAAGGAAGCAATCTCATGTCTCAAACTTATCAAGGCACTGCCAGTGTGTTGTTGGCTTCTCGCCACTTGGGCGTTGAGCCAGACGAGTGCTTGAATGAAAAGGTGACCGTGCGCCTTTCGGAAAGCGGCACGCCGACCATCGCACGCCTGGAAGTCGATCAGCCCGTACAGTGGCCAGGACACGCTAACCACGTGGAAGTCAGGCTGCCTGATGGTAGCGTTGTGAAGGGTGTGATCGTGGAAATCAACCGTCAGACTGAACACGCCGCATGGTTGACCTTCAGCCTGGACGATTGACGGGATGGCGTTGTCAAGGCGCCGCTTTCACAGTTTTGTTGCGTTGCAGCTCCAGCGTGGTGCTGATGAGCCGCGCAGGCGACCCAAAGGCGATCGGTCATTTTGGAAATCGCCGAAAACCGCATTCCGGTCAAGCGCGTTGTAAGCCGCAAGATGCTGGATGTCGTCTCGATCTCGGCGATGGCATCCAATTCCTCAACAGTTAGGTATTTGATAACACCCTCCTTGAATCACAGCATCCGGTTTCAACCGGGCTTACCACTGCATCGGCGGCTGGCTGCGAGGCATAAGCGTTTACCGACGAAATGCAAACAACGATGCCCCCGTAAAAAATTGAATGTGTAGATTGTACTTTTGGTCAGGGATTGTGAACGCAGACATTCTGGCGAGGTGAAAGCTCATGACTCTTCAAGCAGAAACACTCGTACAACTGACCGAAGCGTTGCAGGGGCGAGGGCTGTATCTGGTCTGCAACGTTCACCTCACGCGCGCGCCCTACCGCCACAATCACCTTTGGGTGTGTTCAGTGGCCTGAAGCAGCCTCGCCAGGACGGGACAATACGATGAAAAAAGGCCAACTCCCGTCCAAAACCTGCCCTGTGTGTGGACTGGCGTTCAACTGGCGCAAGAAATGGGCACGTTGCTGGGACGAGGTGCGCTATTGCTCCGAGCGGTGTCGACGAGGCAAGCGTTCGCCTCCACCGCCGGCACAAGGCTGCAACCCTGCGCAATGATTTGCTATTGTCCTGATAGCTAAGTAGGTAATCCGGTAGGACACCGTAGCTGATAGGTTTCAGGCGAGTTTACGTATACGCAGGGGTCAACATGGGCGAAGCAACTCCGACTTCAGACTATGAAGTACAACGCTTGCAGCGCGTCGCAGCCTTGTGCGCTCGCGATGCCGAACACGACGTCGCCTTCGAAAAACTGGTCGCGATGACCTCAAATTATTTCGGGGCGCCCATCGCGCTGATTTCAATCATCGATGAGCATCAGCAATGGTTCAAAGCCCGCGTTGGCATTGAAGAAGAGCAAACCGCGCGCGAAATTTCATTTTGCGCTTATTCGCTGTTCGACCGGGTACCGCTTGAGATTCTCGACTCGCACAACGACGAGCGCTTTATAAACAACCCGCTGGTCACCGGCACGCCCTACATTCGGTATTACGCCAGTGCGCCACTGATGACGGCTGACGGCTTCTCGCTGGGCAGTCTGTGTATCATCGATACCGTGCCGCGCGAGCCGATGAGCGAGCGTGATTTTTCCATGCTGGTGTATTTCGCTGAGCTGGTGATGATGCACATTACTGGCGCGCGCGCTCGCATTTACATCGACCAGCCTACCGGGCTGTTCAACCGCCTGCGGTTTGAGGAAGACATCCGCCAGGCAGCGGCGACGTCCGAGTATTTTCACGTTTTTGCCGTTGATATTGTCTCCCCGGCCTTCTTGAACAACGTGGTCAAAGCGCTCGGCTACAACTTCGTCCAGGACCTGATCCTGGCGATCAAAGCACGTTTGCACACGCTCCTGCCCAGCCAATGCCTGTTATATAAAATCAGCCCGACACGCTTCGGCTTTTTGTCAAAAGGCAGCGCGCCTCTGGAGCGCGTGTGCGCCAGGATTCTTGAAGATTTTCATACCCCAGTCGAGTGCCACGGGATCCCGATTCTCATGCATGCCGGTATTGGTGTCCTGGCAGTCACCAGCAGCGAGCCGCAGGATTGGATCAGGCTCGTCGTTGCCGCAGCGGACGACGCCAGGGACAGAAACCTGGGGTGGTCGCTTTATCAACCGCACAACGATGCGGCTCAGCAGCGTGCTTTTATGCTCTTGAGTTCGTTGCCGGACGCTATGCGTGACAGTCATCAATTAAGCCTGGTATTCCAGCCGAAGATCCAACTGCCGCAGGGTGAATGCAGCAGTGTCGAGGCATTGCTGCGTTGGGAGCATCCGCTATTCGGCCCGATCCCTCCTTCGGAATTTATTCCCTTGGCGGAAACAACCGAGCTGATGCATTCGATCAGTTTTTGGGTACTCGACGCAGTCCTCCGACAGGCACTGTCCTGGAAACAGCAAGGGCTGGTGATTCGGATCGCTATGAATGTCTCCGCGGGCGACCTGGAAACACCGCGTTTTATCGACAAGATGATCGATGACATCCACAGGCTCCAACTCGACCCTGCCACGTTCGAGCTGGAGTTTACCGAAAGCGCGTTGATGACTGATGCAGACACGGTCAGCCGTCAACTTGGACGAGCCCGCGGATACGGCATAGGCGTTGCTATTGACGACTTCGGCACGGGCTATAGCAATTGGACGTACTTGCGCCAATTGCCCATTGATTCGGTCAAGCTGGACCAGTCATTGATCAGCAACATAAAAACCCATGAAAAAGATGCGCGTCTGGTCAAGAGCCTGATCGAGTTGGCACGGGGGCTCAGCTACAAGGTGGTCGCAGAGGGCGTGGAAACTGCGGATATCCTTGAACTGATCACTCAATGGGGCTGCTCGGAGGCCCAGGGGTTCTTGATCTCCAAACCTATGGGGGCAGACGCCCTCGCCCAGTGGTTTGAGGCAGGCGGCTACCGCACGATTACTGCACCGGCAGAAAATTCATCAGCAACAAGCTCTGCGCGTAGTTGACACCTATGCGCCGGTAGCGCTCATCGAGTATCTGGGTCAGCAGATCGAGGCGCGCGACAATCTTGCCGAACTCCACCGCGAAACTGAGGTTGCTGCCCTCCTCCGATATCTCGTTGGAAAACAGCAGCAACACCCCATTCGCATCCTGGCGCTTGCCCAGCAGCCAGGTGGCCTTCTCGATATTGCGCGCAGCATTGCTCACGAATTCAGGGTGGATCGCATCGGTGATGTAAAACTCCGTGCGCCCACCGTGAGCAGTCACGATCATACTGCCGATAGCATAGATAAAAGCGCCGACGCGGTCGCCTTTGAATTCCGGGCTTAAGGAATAGCTAAGGGCCGCCAAGTCACTGCGTTCCCCCAGCGCAGGAAGGGATCGGCGTTGCTCGATGGCCTGGCGAATCTCCCGCGCAGCAGTCACCGCATCCGGGTAACCCGACTGACGCCACTGGCTGGGATTACGCAGATAGAGCTTGTTCATGAGCAAATACAGGCTTTGCAAATTGTCGCGCATGCCCAGTGTTGCCATGCGATCGACACTGGTCTGAAAGAATTCATCAGGCTTGCCATTGCTGAACTGCTTGGCGATATCCCGACCCTGTTGCTGGCTGCAACCGCTGGCGCAGAGCAACAACACGGCAGCCAGCAGCAAGGGCTGGCGTAGCGGTCGACTAATGAAACGAGGAAACGTGCGATCCATCGGCACCCGATCTGGTTCATCTGCCCACGCGGGAATCGGCGGGGCTGGGACAAGGATAGAGCGGAGAAATCAAAAAAAGTGCAATGGCCCTGGCTAGATAGTTGTAAGCAGATACCGTCCGGCCGGTGAACGGGCTCAAACGTGAAGATTTTTTTTTAGGCTCTATACTGTTTGCAACAGCTGCGTGTGTTGTTGGCGACCCAGGGTGGCATGTCAACCTTTTAACGGCTTGGCGCGTTTATCTATATCGCCCCGGCATACTCCCCAGCAGCTGTACCTGAGGGAGACGGCAATGAAACATCCAATTCGAGCTCAAATGGTTGTTCAGTTGATTTGCCTGCTTTCGGTGGCTCAGCTTTTTTGTTGAGCGGCGTGTGACTGCCTTCACATTCAGTTGCAGTTGCGGCAGCGAGAGGTATTGCCAGCTATAAGCCATAATCTGGCCCGACATTCGATTGCCGGGCCAGAGCGTGCAGCTATAGCAAGATCGTGGACAGCATGCCTAAGGCGCCCAGGCAAAACCCGATCAGTGCGCCTCTCCCTGGGAGCTCCTGAAACAGCGCCCAGATCACGATGGGCTCCAGCAGTAATAAAGAGGTAACGGATACAACCGTCACTACCCAGATGTCACCGACCGCAAGATACCCCAGCCAATAAGCCCCCAGCAGACAAAGCCCGGCAAAGCACATCAACACAACAGGCATGATGAAAGCGTGCCATGAGCCGTCGCCCGCTTGAGCCAGCTTGGCGGTCACCACCTCACTGTAGATTGCACAAAACTCACCGATGATCATCAACCCTAGAGCAGAAACTCCGAGTAGTTCTTTGGACATATCAAAAACTCCTTCGTATTCAACGCAATATTTTTCAACTCCCAGCGGGCAATGCCGCTGCCCAGAGTTTCGTTGCAGTGATACGAAGCAGCCTTGAACAGGCCTGAATTACCGAAGTGCTTTTCCATCCTCATGTCCTTTATAGAAGGTGAAGCTTAGCGACCAGATGAGGCGCTCGGCCTGATCATACGTTTCGGCGAGTATTAGGAACAACCTTGGCCGTGGAACCGCCGAAACGGACTGTTTATTTCTCCGTGCTTGTATAAGCTTGCCGTTCGTTTTTTCGAGATCAGGAGGGGTAAATGAGTGACGACAATGCAAAGCGCTTGCTGATTAATCAGCAGCACATTTGCATGGCTGCAATCTCGCTGATTTTCTCCAGCACCTGTGTTGCCGCAGACACTTACTCGGAGCTGAGCACGCCTGATAAATCGGGATTCATGTGGGGTCAGGTCTACCAGCATACAAAAGCCGCATGTGACACTCTCCCGCAAGACCTTGAAGACGATTACGCAAAGGCGATCCGGCTCTTTCAGAGGCCAGCCCAGAATTTGGACCGACCTTTAATGACGGCCTGAAGCCCAGCCTTAAGAAGGCCCCTCTAAAATCAGCCGAGGAACTGGAAGACGTATGTGTCAAAGTTCAGACAGGCCTCAGAAACCAAGTGAAGCTCGCCAGATACTGGTTTACGGAAAAGTGGTGAGTGTTGAATAGCGAGACGGCGAGATTGGCTATCAGGCGCTACTTCCAGTGCCTTCCACCGTCTATGTGCTCGTGAGGTCGGCATCTGCGTTTCAATGTCAGATTCAATGTCGCGATTCGGGGACCAGCATTCTTGCCATAGGCCGCCCGCGCAGAACTTCGAGCTTTGGGTTTAATCCCAAGCGTGCTTTAAACATTAACACCTGCTGACAGCCCATAGAGGTTCACAAAATGAAAATGACACTACCCGCCCTGGCTTTGGGTGTTCTGATATCGCAAGGAGCGATAGCCGCCGGTGATGGTACAGCCGCTCTTGGAGGTGGCGTTGGGGGTGCACTTGGCAATATCGTCGGCCAACAGCTGGGGGGGTCAACTGGCGCGGCAGTAGGCGCAGGCTTAGGTGGTGCCGCCGGTGGAGCAGTCGGTGCCCAGAAGGGTAAGAGGACAGAAGCTGCAATAGGCGGCGGCGTTGGCTCTGCTGGTGGGTCACTTATAGGCAATCGTCTGGGCGGCACAACGGGTTCGACTATCGGAGCGGGTCTCGGTGGCGCTGCAGGTGGCGCGCTCGGCAACAACCTGGCGGATGATAAGAGCAACCATCGATCTGACGGAAAAAAGCACAAAGGCAACAATAAGCACAAGCATAAGAACAAGCGCCACTGATGAGCCATGGCTCGTGCTTGCAGTAGGTGCAAAAAATGCAGACGCCTTGTGGCGGGTCAGCTTAGCGAACAAGTGAGGGGCTGGGCCTGATCATAGGTGTGAGCACCTGTTCTGAATAACCGGGCTCGACGGGTATGAACGATATTAAAAACTCGCAGGACTCCCCGCCGCCCGTCATGATCGGGCTATGCTCAGGCCATCTGAACCGGACGCCCCATGCCCGTTGACCTACAAGCGCTCTATCCAAAACTGATCCACTTGATGCTGGATACGGTATTTGTCGTCGACAGCGACAACCGGATTGTCTTCGTGAGCAACGCCTGTGAGTCCCTGCTGGGCTACCGCGCCGAAGAGCTGATCGGCACCCTGATCATCCACTACATGCACCCTGAAGACCTGGCGCGTACCCGCGCTTCCATAGTTCGGGTCATGAGTGGCCAACCCCACGTCGACTTCCGCAACCGTTATCTGCGCAAGGATGGCAGCGTCGTACACATTTTGTGGGCGGCCTTCTGGTCCAAAGAAGTCGGTGCGCGGATCGGAGTCGCGCGGGACATAACGGCGCTCACCCAGGCCGAGGAGGAGTTACGCTTCCTCGCCCATCATGACCCGCTGACGGCCCTCACCAACCGATCGCTGTTCAACGATCGGCTCGACAGTGCGCTGCAAAGCGCACAGCGCCATAACCGGAGCTTGGCATTGCTGTTTCTGGACATCAACGACTTCAAGTGCATCAACGATGTGCATGGTCATGCCATGGGCGATCGCGTGCTCTGTGTGATTGCACGACGGCTAGAGCGCTGTGTGCGCGAAGGCGATCTAGTGGCCCGGATGGGCGGTGATGAATTCACGGTACTGATCACGGATATCCAGTCGCCAGATACGGTTGCCGGGAAGGTGGCGCAGATACTTGCGGTCATGGCTGATCCACTGGGGGCCGAGTTTGGCGGAGTGAAAATGCCGTCTTGCAGTGTCGGCGTGGCGTTTTATCCGAAGGATGGAGAGGATGCGGATACGCTGTTGAGTCATGCGGATGGGGAGATGTATCGGGTGAAGAGGTTGCGGGTGAGTGAAGATATGAAGTAGACCGTAGCCTAGGGTCTGGCAACCCGCGTCGTTAAAAAGCCAATGCCCCGACGAGTCGGGGCATTGGCTTTTATGGTCCTGGATAAATCAAAAGGGCTTTTCAGCCTTACGGGTGAAGAACCACTTGCTGACCATCATGCACGAGGCTATTTGGCTTGGCGAAGCACAAGCTCCGATAGACGGGTCTTAACGCGGAAGCAGAACTCACGAATTTGAAATTGATAAGCGGGCATAACCATGTAGTTTAAGTCAGGACCTAATGAGTCTTTGATTTCCATATATTTAGCGGTCTTGGCAGCGATGGTTTGGTACTCCGCCTCGTACTTAACGTAAGACGCCTTGTTGTAAACCTTCAAAACGTCCAGCTCTTTACGGCATTGCTCTGCACGGTTTTGGTTTAAGTTTGTTTCTGATTCCGACTGATCAGCTTCCGTAGAGGCAGGGACGTGGGAGTCAGCACTGGCGCCCGCAGGTGCAGCCTCATATCGCACAGTCCAATTGGGTGGTGTCGAAGGTGCGACTTCAGGGGGGGCTTCATGGGGCGCTTCCTGGACGACGGCAGGAGGTGGAGTCACTTTGGATTTTTCTGGCGTTTTCGTAGCGCATCCAGAGAGGGCAAGTCCTACCACTACAGCGATGCCACACAGTTTATACATCGGTTTCACCAAGAAGTAATTATGGTTGGCTGAGTCGTTAGGTGCTGGGTAAAAGTAAAACTCACTCAATGATCAAGTGTAAATTTTCTACCAGACTCAAGGCGCTCAGCCTCTCTTCCTTGAGTGCGCAGGTGAGTGATAATAGTAAAAAAACAAAGAGATGACGAGTAAAAGCTCGTCAGAAAAGCCACAGATTAATGGGACAATTGCGGTGGGTCCAAGCTGAGCATGCACCCTCATTGTGCGGCGTTCGGATCGCAGGGAAAAATGAGGAGACTTCATGGTCTACGTTAAATCTGAAACGTATCGACACGTCAGCAGATGTGGGTTTCGCGTAGAAGCGCGATTTCCAGTCCCGTGGTGAGTACCTGACGTGCTCGAAAACGTTTTTACACAGCCTCGGCCAAAAGCTGCCCGTGATGATAGGTAGCTTTTTACGAAAAAGGCCCGATCGAATCAAATCACTTTTTAACCGGTGCATCCCAGCATTCGGGATTAAGCGAGCATACGTTGTATTGCCGATCCATCAACGCCATGCGGTTGAGATGGGCATCAGTGGCGGCGTTCAGTGATTGCTCACTGGTGACCATGTAGCGCGCGGCTCTATCGCTCATGCGCGCACTCCATTGGCGCCGAATCTTTTCATCCAAGGCTTTTGGTGACGTGGCCATGGCTTGGAGCGTACCGTCGCCTACTCGGCTCAACTCGTCGCGGTAGGTTTCGATGTACTGGGTTCGTGCAGCGTCGTGCTGGTGATTTAGGTCGTACTGGAGCGATTCCAAATTTTGCTTGTAAAGGGTCCAGTAACCGTCAGGTAGCACGCCACCGTCTTTCTTTCGTAGCGCGGCAATACGCCCATCGTTGTCGGTATTGGCGCTGAGTACCGGCTTGAGCGACGAGATGACAACGGGGTCATTGCTGATAATCTGGTTCATCAGCACAGTACGTAAACTAGTCTGAGGCAGACTCTGGCCCAGGGGCTCCACGTGGATCGGCGCCGCTGGTTTCAGGGATACAGGTTGGCTCGCGCAACCTGTAACCAACAAGGCCAAAAAGAGGATCGACGAGAGAGGATGACGTAAAAACATAAGCTACCCATGCGCATGGTTGGTTAGGGAACCGAGCATAGCACCCGCCAACCGATAGTGTCATTTTGATACCACCTCAACCCTGTCACCCTTCCTTTTAACGAAGTGCACTGCCATTCCGACTGGGGATCGTCATCGCTGGAGCGCAATAGGCCAGCGTGACCCGCGCTACGGCTTCTGCGTATTTGGCTCGACCGAAGCAGGGTGCGCAAAGGAACTGGAAGTGTACGCACCTTGCCCCTACGGCAAGCCCGGCGACCGGCTGTGGGTGCGCGAGACCTGGTACTGCGATCACTTCGAAGTCATGCGCGGCCCCTACCTAAAACCGGATGACCTGGAGGTCGGTGAAGCGATCGAAGACGGGACACTGGTCTACGCCGCCGACGGGCTGGCCCCGTACGAGCAGGAGCAGCCGACCTGGAAGCCAAGCATCCACATGCCCCGCTGGGCCAGCCGCATCCTGCTGGAGATTACCGAAGTGCGCGTCGAGCGGCTGAAGGACATCAGTCGCGGCGATATCCGTGCGGAAGGCCTGCAGTGTCCGCCGGAGCCGGCAAGCGATGACGTTTCACCGAATTACCGAGACTGGACCCGGCGGCCTGGCGGGAGTTATGGGAGTCCACTGGCGGCGACTGGGAAGCCAACCCGTGGGTCTGGGTGGTCGAGTTCAAGCGGCTGTAGCGCAAGCCGAGGAATGTCAGCGCTTGGCTCGTTGGGCGAGCCCGATAGCCATAAAGGCGATGCCGGGTATCCAAAAGCCAGGGTTAGATGTCCCTAAGCCGACCGCAAGTAGTGACACACCGACAGCAAACATATGCGCTCCTCCCTGAAAAACTATCCATTTCATATCCACCAATTTAAGCATAAACCGGCCATCAAAACGGCCAAGGACGAAGTCATGCCTGAAGAAAAAGTCGTGATGTACGAATCCCACAAGCTGCCAGCATCCAAACCGTGACAGGCTGGGTAGGCGCTGATGGCCGCTTCTGGGGCAAAGATGAGCATATGGCGCGCTGGTGTGGCGCCACCCATCGCCAATGCGAGAAGAATCCGGATCATCCGATCCACTACACTTCCATCAATTGTTGTCCGAAGATAGTAATTCAACACAGACCAAACCCCAATCCCCCTACATGCCTGCCGGTGAGCGGCGGGCGAGGTATTCCTGCATGTTCGAAATCATAAAAGTTTGGTGGGCCCGCAATGTTTTCCGGGCGAATCCATGGCACGACAAGTTCGTGCTGCTGAACTTCATCGACCTCTACTACAAGGGCCAGCGTGACAGCATATTCGGCATCGCCATCGACTCCGGCGACAATGGCGACTACCCAGGAAACAAGCTGATCATCCATGTCTGGAAGTATTCAGCCTGGATAAAACTTCCCAACATCATCAAGCCTTGGGCGCAGAAGCACACCTTCACTACATTGAGCCCAGAAGCTACAGCGCGACGGCTTGAACAGTTTGGGCATCTCGACTACTTCGAATATCACGCTCGCAAGTACGGGTTCCGCCTGCAAACCCGAGGAATCCACACGAATTTCGGGCCTAGCACAATGGACTCGCAATCCGAAAAGTCTCGGTACTTCTCATTCCCTTGGCGCGAATTCGATCTGGTCGTGAATGCGCTGTGTGACGCAAACGGCGTTGAGCATATCGAGAAGAGCAAAGGTGTTCGCCTTCGCTACAAGGAAGCTCAGGCCATAAAAGACACAATGCCCCGCTATGTGTTTTTGCTTAAGGACTATGACGGCCAGGAAATACGAGCCTATTGCCATATGGAGAAGCGCGTTTACCGAATCGGTACCGGCTGGGTGAAAAAGTACTTCGGTGCAATGCGCCCTACGCGAACTTTCGTTGAGCTGGATATCGCATTTGATGGCGAGACCGGCCCCGAGAAAGGCTCGTGGAAAGGCGGAACGACTGCCAGTGCCGAGCGTCGCGGCGAAACTTACGCCCCACTCGCATAACCCATCACCACCTTCTGCCGCCCAGCGCGGCAAGGACACCACATGTTCGCAATCAAACTCATCCTGATCCTACTGGGCGCTTTGCTGTACCTGGTCGGCAGCGGCGGCTGGTTCTTTTGAATCGCTCCACGCCTTCTGGCCGACGGCGAAACGGCCGACATCCTCTACGCCTTCGCCGGCACCTGCTGCTGGCTCCTGGTCAGCTTCGTCCTGGCCGTTCATATCATCAAGACAGCGCGGCCTAAGGGCTCACTCGACAAACCAGAGGTATAGGAGTGCATACGATGGAAATGCAAAGCGAAACCCTTGCCGAAGAAGAGATAGCGGCAATCACTGGCTATATGATCCCTTCGCGCCAGATCGCGTGGCTCAATCTGAACGGCTGGAAGTACGTTCTGACCCGATCGCGCAGACCTGTGGTGGGCCGGGTATACGCCCGCATGAAGCTGGCAGGCGTGAAACCATCAGCAGAAAATGTTGCGGCCGAAGCCTGGTCGCTGGACTTGTCACGGGTAGGATGACGAAATGCGAGCGAAAAAGGCGGCAAACAGGGACCTGCCGCCGCGAATGATTCGGCGTGTACGCGCGCTGAAAGGCGGTAAAGAGTGGGTTGGGTACTACTACGACGGGAGTAATGAAGACGGGAAGCGGGTGGAGATCCCGCTCGGGGGGGGGGATTTGGATATCGCAAAGGCTGAATGGGCAAAGCTCGATTGCAAGCCGGTGCCGAAGAAGAATGCCATGCTGGCCCAAGTGTTTGATCGGTACGAACGCGAAATCATCCCAGGTAAGACGCCCAAGACCCAGAGCGATAACCATTTAAGCCTGAAACAGCTGCGCAACATGTTCAGTGACGCGCCTATCGATGCGGTAACGCCGCAGATCATTGCGCAGTATCGCGACAGCCGCACCGCCAAGGTTCGCGCCAACCGGGAGATCTCCCTGCTGTCACACATCTACAACATCGCACGCGAGTGGGGATTAACTGAAGCCAACCCAGCGGCCGGTGTGCGCAAGAACAAAGAGGCGCCGCGCGACTTCTACGCCAGCGAGGAAATCTGGAGCGCCGTATATGCCGTGGCAGCCTCAGAGCTGCGCGACGCAATGGACCTGGCGTATCTGACCGCCCAGCGCCCGGCCGACACGCTGTCGATGCGGGAGGCCGACGCGGTTAACGAATTCCTGCAGGTATCTCAGGGCAAGACGTCAAAGAAGCTGCGAATCCGCCTGACAGCCGCCGGCGCGATGAATGATTTAGGCGCGTTGGTTGAGCGCCTGATCGCACAGAGACGCGCCCGTGGAGTTAGAAACCCTTATCTGATCGTCACTGAGGATGGGAGGCAGGTGACCAGGCACATGCTGAGGCTGCGCTTTGACGATGCGCGGGATAAGGCGATTGTCATCGCCAGGGAGGCAGGTGACGGGGTTCTGGCAGCAAGCATCCGTCAGTTCCAGTTCCGTGACATCCGCCCGAAAGCCGCTAGTGAAATCCTAGACCTGGGCGATGCCAGCCGCCTACTGGGGCATACAGACAAACGCATCACCGAGACGGTTTACAGGCGTGTCGGGGAGATCGTGAAACCGACCCGCTGACATTGAGTTGCGGAAACTGCCTGAAATGATGCGGAAACGATCAGGTGTTCAACTGAAAGAGTCACCGGATGCCAGAAACACAAAAGCCCCGCTTTCGCGAGGCTTTCGTCTGAATCTTGGCGGGAAACCAGGGATTCGAACCCTGGGAACGCTATTAACGTTCGCCGGTTTTCAAGACCGGTGCATTCAACCACTCTGCCAATTTCCCTTGCGCATCACAGGATTATAGTAGCCTATCCTGTCTCAGCGGGCGCCATAATACCCGAATGAAACACACTGTCAAACTCTCGGCATCGCTTGTTACAGAGCGTCTGTTATGATCTTTGCGACTGAACGTTTCAAAACCGAAGGAGTGTCGCCATGCGCGAACAGAATTACGCAGTGAATGGCAACGCGCAGGCTGAGCAGCTTGAAGTCAGCCGCGTGTTGCGCAACACCTATGGCTTGCTCGCCCTTACGCTCGCATTCAGCGGCGTAATGGCGTTTGTGGCTCAGCAGATGCGCGTCGGTTACCCGAACATCTTTGTCGTACTGATCGGCTTCTATGGGCTGTTCTTCCTGACCAACAAGCTGCGGGACTCGGCCTGGGGTCTGGTGTCGGCGTTTGCCTTGACCGGTTTCATGGGCTTCATCCTCGGCCCGATCCTCAACCGTTACCTCGGCATGGCCGGCGGTGCGGAAGTGGTCAGCTCGGCGTTTGCCATGACGGCCTTGGTGTTTGGTGGCCTGTCGGCCTACGTGCTGATCACCCGTAAGGACATGAGCTTTCTGGGCGGCTTCATCACCGCAGGCTTCTTTGTGCTGCTGGCGGCTGTGGTCGCAGGTATGTTTTTCCAAATCAGCGGCCTGCAACTGGCGATCAGCGCGGGGTTTGTGCTGTTCTCCTCGGTGTGCATCCTGTTCCAGACCAGCGCCATCATCCACGGCGGTGAGCGTAACTACATCATGGCGACCGTGAGCCTGTATGTGTCGATCTACAACCTGTTTATCAGCCTGTTGCAGATCTTCGGCATCATGAGCCGCGATGACTGATTAGTTAACGCAATAAAAAATGCCCCGTATCGAAAGATACGGGGCATTTTTGTTTTTACGCCGTTAAGAGCAGGTTTCAGTATTTGTTGGGTTCCATCTCCAGATCAACCTTGAAGCGCTGCGCAATATCCTGCTGGATCCGCTGAGCCAGGTTGGCAATATCGTGCCCCGAGGCGCCTCCATAGTTGACCAACACCAGCGCCTGCAGTTTGTGCACACCTGCATCCCCCTCACGAAAGCCTTTCCAGCCAGCCTTGTCGATCAGCCAACCGGCCGCGAGCTTCATCTGCCCATCGGGCTGCGGATAAGCCACCAGGTCCGGGTACAGTGCCTGCAGCTCAGCCGCCAACACCTGGGACACCAAGGGGTTCTTGAAGAAGCTCCCGGCATTGCCAAGCTCTGCCGGGTCCGGCAGTTTTTCCCGGCGGATGCTGCAGATCGCACGGCTGACGTCGCTCGGCGTCGCTTCAGTGATCCCCTGCCCCGCCAGGCGTTGCTGCACCGGGCCATAGTCGAGTTTCAGGTGGCGGGTGCGGCTCAGGGCAAAGCGCACCCGCAGGATCAGCCAGCGGCCGGTTTCGTGCTTGAACACGCTGTCACGGTAGGCAAAGTTGCATTCTTCCAGACTGAATTCGCGCAGTTCGCCGGTGTGGCGATCCAAGGCGGTCAGGCCAGCGAATACGTCCTTGATCTCCACGCCGTAGGCGCCGATGTTCTGCATCGGTGCTGCGCCAACGGTACCGGGGATGAGGCTGAGGTTTTCCAGGCCACAGAACCCCTGTTCCAGGGTCCACAACACGAAGGGGTGCCAGGCTTCGCCCGCTTGCGCCTCGACCACCACCTGCGTGCCGTCATCGTGGACCACGCGGACGCCGTGGGTCGCCATGCGCAAGACCAGCGCAGGAATGTCCTGGGTCAGCAGCAAGTTGCTGCCACCGCCGATCACCAACAGTGGCACCGCATGTGCGGCTGAATAAGCCAGGGCCTCGCGGACGTCATCGTCGCTGTGAGCCTCGGCGAACAACTGGGCGCGTACGTCGATGCCAAAGCTATTGAAGGGCTTGAGCGATACCTGCGAGAGCACCTGCAAGGTCATAACCGGCCCTTCAATTCGATCACCAATAAATCACAGGCGCGTTCAATCAGGTCCAGGACCCGCTCGAAGCCTTGTTCACCTTCGTAATACGGGTCTGGCACTTCGTCCACTTCGCCATCGTAGCGGCGCAGGAACAGGTCCAGCTCCGCTGTGCCTTGGCCCGGCTGCATAGCCTTGAGGTTGCGCAGGTTGCTGTGGTCCATGGCCAGGATCAGGTCATAGCGCGCAAAGTCGGCACGGGAGACCTGCTGGGCTCGCTGGGCCGACAAGTCATAGCCGCGCACCAGCGCCGCACGCTGGCTGCGCTTATCCGGTGGGTTGCCAATATGCCATTCACCCGTACCGGCGGACGCTACCTCGACCTGCCCTGTCAAACCCGCTTCGCGCAACTTATGGCGCAGCACGCCTTCTGCGGTGGGCGAGCGACAGATATTGCCCAGGCAGACAAACAAGACCTCCATCAGGCCCCCAGCAGGCGACGGACGCGCTCAAGGTCTTCCGGCGTATCGACACCAGCCGGCGGCGCTTCCAGCGCATCGCCCACATGAATGCGCACGCCGTGCCACAAGGCACGCAGTTGCTCCAGCGATTCGGTGTTTTCCAGCCAGCACGGGCCCCAACTGACGAAGTCATGCAGGAAACCGGCACGGTAGGCATAGATGCCGATATGACGGCGATACGGCACGCCTCTCGGCAATACGTCGGGTTTTTTGGCGAAGGCGTCGCGCGCCCACGGCAAGGTCGAACGGCTGAACGTCAGCGCCAGGCCATTGATGTCGCTGACCACTTTCACCACGTTCGGGTTGAACAGGGTGTCGATGTCTTCGATCGGTTCGGCCAGGGTCGCCATGCGCGCTTCGCCATGGGCGGCCAGGTTGGCCGCCACTTGGTCGATCACGCTCGGCGGAATCAACGGCTCGTCACCTTGCACGTTGACCACGATGGCATCAGGTGCCAGGCCGAGTTTTGTGGCCACTTCGGCCAGGCGATCGGTGCCGGAGTTATGGTCTTCGCGAGTCAGCACGGCCTCAGCGCCGAAGCCTTTGCAGGCTTCGATGATGCGCGGATCATCGGTGGCCACCACCACGCGCTCGGCGCTGCTTTTGCAGGCCTGTTCCCACACCAACTGGATCATCGGCTTATCGCCGATCAGTTGCAGCGGCTTGCCCGGCAAACGGGTCGACGCGTAGCGGGAAGGAATGACAACGGTAAAGGCTGTGGTCATTTATCCAGGCGCTCATCGGTAGTCAGGGTGCGGGCTTCGCTTTCCAGCATTACCGGGATGCCATCACGGATCGGGTAAGCCAGGCCGGCGCCTTTGCTGATCAGCTCGGTTTTGTCGGCGCTGAGCTTGAGCGGGCCTTTGCAGATCGGGCAAGCGAGGATATCGAGCAGTTTGGTGTCCATGAGTGTTTCCTGGATAGAAGCGGTTTAAGGCAAGAGACGGGCAGGCAACAGGCGCATCAGCTGCGTGTCGAACCAGGCGACAAACGCCGGCGACGGCAGCGCATCCACCGCAAGGTACCACCAGTCGGGCTGGGCAAAGGCGCGGCACTTAACCGCGTCCTTTTCGGTCATGACCAGCGGCAATGACGGTGTAAAATTCAGGACTTCGGCGCTGTACGGCGCGTGGTCGGCAAACGCATGGGGTATCGGCTGCCAGTGTAGCGTTTCAAGGGTGTTGAAGAAACGCTGCGGGTTGCCGATGCCGGCGACCGCATGCACCTGCTGGCCCGCCGCAAAGTGATCGACCGGCTGACGCTCGCCGGTCTTCAGATTGACCAGTGCGCAAGGCTGCAAGCGAAAGGCAAAACCATCGTCTCGGTCGCTTGCGGCGCCGTTATACAACAGCGCATCGACACTCTGCAGCCGCTCCACCGGTTCGCGCAACGGCCCCGCCGGCAGGCAACGGCGGTTGCCCAGGCCACGGGCGGCGTCGATCAGCACCAATTCAAGGTCGCGGGCCAGGCGGTAATGCTGCAGGCCATCGTCGGAGAGGATCAGGTCCAGGGTTTCACTGGCCAGCAGCGCCTTGACCGCACGGCTGCGATCGGGGTCGATCACTAACGGTACGCCGCAGCGCTGCACGATCAATAAGGGTTCGTCACCCGCCACTTCAGCACTGTGGCTGGCTTCGACCCGCCACGGCAACTGCGGCGGCTTGGCCCCATACCCTCGGCTGACCACCCCCACGCGCAAGCCGCTACGTCGGCAGTGCTCAATCAACCACAGGATCAACGGCGTCTTGCCGGTGCCACCCACCGTGATATTACCGACCACCACCACGGGCACCGGCGACTGATAGATCTCGCCCTCACCCGCAAGGAAACGTGCGCGCTTGCGCTGCACCACTCGGCGGTACAAGGATTCAAGCGGCCGCAGCAACGTGAGCATCGGATGGCCCTCGTACCAGGCCTTGAGCAAACGATCGGACATGGCCATCAGGGTTGGCTCGCTGCCTCGACGGTGGTCATGCGCAGATGGCTGAAACCGAGCTTGCCGGCGGCATCCATCGCAGTGATCACAGCCTGGTGCTGGGTCTTGCCATCGGCACTGATCGACAGCGGCAGCTTGGTATCGCCGCCGGACTCTTTCTGCAAGGCATCCATCAGGCTGTTGAGATCGTTCTTTTCGAGCAACTGGTTATTCACTGAAAACACCCCGTCGGCGCTGATGGCGATGTCCAGTTGCTTGACCTCCTGGTCTTCGGCCGGCGAACCGCTCACGGCTTCCGGCAGGTCGACGCGCAGCTCGGTTTGCCGGGTAAAGGAGGTGGTGACGACAAAAAACAGCAGCAGGATAAACACCACGTCGATGAGCGACGCGAGGTTGATATCGACATTTTCCCGGTGCTTGCGGCGAAATTTCACGCTTTGCCCCCAACCAGGTCAACGTCACGGTCGCCCTGCACGACTTCCACCAGTTTGATGGCTTCCTGCTCCATGCCGACCACCAGCTCATCGATGCGCCGTTGCAGGAAACGGTGGAAGAACACCGAAGGAATACCGACCATCAGGCCCGCTGCCGTGGTGATCAGCGCCTTGGAGATACCACCTGCCAATACGGCCGCGTTGGTGGTCATGCCGGAGCCCATGAACGAGCTGAAAATATCGATCATACCCAGCACCGTCCCCAGCAAACCGAGCAATGGCGCCATGGCAGCGATGGTGCCGAGGGCATTGATGTAGCGCTCCAGTTCATGGATGACGCGGGCGGCAGCCTCCTCGATGCACTCTTTCATGATCTCGCGACCATGCTTGGAGTTGGCCAGGCCGGCCGCAAGGATTTCACCCAACGGGGAGTTGGCGCGCAGTTCCTTGAGTTTTTCCTTGTCCAGTTGCTTGTTCTTGATCCAAGCCCAGACCTGCCCCAATAGATGCTCGGGGGTAACGCGACTGGCACGCAGGGTCCACAGGCGTTCGGCGACGATGCCGAGTGCGGCGATAGAACTTATGATGATCGGCAACATCATCCAGCCGCCGGATTTGACCAATTCCCACACAGTGAATGCCCCCTTGAAAAAGTGCGCCACTTTACCATATAGGTTCGTCGGCCACAGACCCCATCGGCTGCGGCCACAAGCGCCTAAGGTAACCGTTCACGCCAGAACCTGCGTTGACTGCGCGCAACAACCGGTGGTGCAAATGCCCCCAGTTGCAGGCGCACGGCGCCCTGCTCGGCGCTGTCATAGACCTCGCTGCCCAACCGCTGGTAGCGCGCCATCACCTGCGGATGCGGATGGCCGAACGCATTGCTGCGCCCTCGTGAAATGAGCACAGAACGAGGGGCAAGGCGTTCCACAAACGCCCAGGACGAAGAGCTGCGACTGCCATGGTGTGGCGCCTGCAACCAATGGGTGGGCACTGCCAGAGGTGAGGCGAGCATTGCCTGTTCCGCCGCGCGGTCGATATCGCCGGTCAACAGTAAACGCTCGCCATTGGCCTGCACCTGCAACACGCAGGACTTCGGGTTGCCGCTGATAGCGTCCGGCCACTGCCACAGCTCGAACGTCACATCGTCCCAGGTCCACCGTTCGCCACTGTTGCACGGCTGCGTACCGAGAAACGCCGGCAGGCCCTCGGTTTCCCCGCCCACCACGCGTTTGATTGGCATCCCCTTGGCAATCGCCCCCGCGCCGCCGGCATGATCCGCGTCGGCATGGCTGATCAACATCATGTCTAACGTCTTTACTCCGAGTTTTTGCAGCGACGGCAACACAACGCGCGCGCCCAGGTCAAAGGTTCCGGAGCGCGGGCCGGCGTCGTAGAGCAAGGTGTGATGGCGAGTGCGCAAGATCAGCGACTGCCCCTGGCCAACGTCCAACTGCACCACCTCCACTTGCCCATGGGGCACCAGTTCACGCGGGGGAAACACCGCCAGCAACAGCATCGGCAAGCCCAGCAACCGAAATGGCACGCCCTTGGGCAACAGTAACAGCAGCGCACCGAGCAGGCTCAGCAGCCAATACCCCTGCGGTACGTCGGTCGGAATCCAGGCAGGCAGTTGTCCGGCAAGCCACGCCAAGCCCTTGAACAACCCATCCAACGCCCCGCCCGCCAGCCACAGCAATCCCTCCCCCATAAACGGCAACGCCAGCAACGCTGTCCCAAGCAACGCCAGCGGCAACACCACTAGGCTGATCCAGGGCACGGCGACCAGATTGGCCAGCGGCGCACTCAGGCTGATGGGCAACCCCAGCACCAGCAAAACAGGAAACAATCCAACGGCAATCAACCACTGGGGGCGGGTCCACGCCTGCCACACGCTCCACGGTCCCAACCGCCCACCAAACGCCAGGATCAGCACTGCCACCGCCGCAAACGACAACCAGAACCCCGGCTGCAAACTGGCCAACGGCTCCAGCACCAACACCCCATTGAGCGCCAACAGTAACGGCCACCACAGCCCAAGGTGCCGGAAGCGCAGCCGCCATAACAACACCAGCCCCACCATCACACAGGCGCGCTGCACCGGCACGCCAAACCCGGCCAGCAAGCCGTAACTCAGTGCAGCCGTGAACGCTAGGCCACACGCCCACGGCAGCCACGGCCAGGTTCGGGGCCAGAGCCCATAACGTGCCAACCCGGCGATCAACCCGTAGATCAAGCCCGCCAGCATGCCGATGTGCTGGCCGGATATAACCAGCAGATGCACAGTGCCGGTGTGCTTTAACACCTGCCAATCAGCGGCGGCCAATCCAGAGCCGTCTCCCAGCACCAGGGCGATCAGGCCTGCTTCCCGACCAAAGGCATCCACCGCCATCAAGCGCTGGCGCACGCCGTCCCGCCAGGCGCTGTGCGCCGCAGCCAGACGTTCGCCGTCCTTCACCGTGCCCGTGGCGCCAATACGCTGGGCGAGCAGCCAGGCTTCCCGGTCAAATCCGTGAAAATTCAGCAACCCGGCCGGCCGCTTCAGGTTAATTGCCAGGCGCCAGCGCTCACCGCTGCGCACAGGCGGCCCGCCACGCCAGGACACTCGGATGCGTTTGGGCAAGCGGGCCTTTCGCGACCGGCTGTCGGCCAATTCGAAACGCACCCCCTCGCCCGTTTGCTGCGGCAGCCCAATGACTCGCCCCTCCACCCAACGTGTCTGGCCGTCCAGAGTCGGCTTCAGGCGATCATCCAGCGCCCACTGCGCACTGATGCATGCCCAGCTCAGCCCCACCAGGAAAAACGCCAGTGGGTATGTGCGAAACGGCAACAGCATCAACGCCAGCACCAGCAAGGCGATCAGCCATTCCGTGGGCGGCAATGCAGGTAAAAAACGCAGGGCCAGTAACCCCAGCGCCAACGCGAACATCCCTGTCCTCATGGATCATCCCTTTAAAGTGATCCACTCAGTCTTAGCCGGGCGTCCGACATTGCCTATGATGTTTTGTCACAAAGTCTGAATTTTCTGTTTATAGAATGCGAGCATACTTGCCCCTCGAACTGACCTGGACCCCTTATGCCACGGCGCTTATTCAAACGGTACATGCCTGACCCCAGCAGTATCAGGGAACACAAGTCATTACAGTTTCTCGGCACATTGCTGCATGACCCGAACCTCTGGCACCTCAACCGGCACTCGGTCGCGCGCGCGATGGCCGTAGGTTTGTTCGCGGCCTTTATCCCGATTCCCTTGCAGATGCTGCTGGCGGCCGTCCTGGCGATTACCGTGCGCGGCAACATGCCCATCGCGGTCAGCCTGGTGTGGCTGACCAACCCGATCACCATGCCGGTGGTGTTTATCTGCACCTACATGACCGGCGCGTGGCTGATGAACGTGCCCCCCCGCAGCCTGCCCGACGACCTGAGCTGGGAATGGATCAGCGGGCAACTGAGTACGTTGTGGCAGCCGTTCCTGCTGGGCTCAGTCGTTTTGGGGTTGGTGCTGGGCGCACTCGCCTATTGCCTGACGATGGGCTATTGGCGCTGGTGGGTGGCGCACCAATGGAAACAGCGCAAACAGCGTCGCGCCTAGCCTGTCGTGCTCAGCAAGCGCGCAGGCGCAGGTGCACCCGCAGGCCCTGCCCGGTGTTTTCCGCCCACAGGGTACCGTCCTGGCGTTGCACGGCGTTGCGGGCAATGCTCAAGCCCAGGCCGAAGCCACCGTCGCCGGGGCGTGAACCGTCCAGGCGGGTAAAGGGCGCGAAGATCCGTTCCAGGTCTGCGTCATCGATCCCGCCGCCCTGATCCTCCAGCCACACATGCCAATAATCCCCCTCACGCCGGCCATCCAGGCTGACCACGCCGCCCACAGGCGAATGGCGGATGGCGTTGCGCAGGATGTTTTCCAGGGCCTGCGCCAACGCATTCAGGTTGCCCCGTACCCAGCAATCCGCGCCTAGCAGGCAAGGCAGGCGCGACGCCGGCCAATCGCTCTCAAAACACGCGTTTTCGCGCAACATGTCCCACAACGCCTGAAGCTGGATATCTTCCTGGGGCAGCGGCGCGCGCTCGGTGTCCAGCCAGGCCAGTTGCAGGCTGTCTTCGACCAGGCGCTGCATGGCGTCGATCTCACGCCCCAGCCGCTCGCGCAGTTGCGCCAGGTCTTGCTCACTGTCACAGGCCACCCGCAAGCGGCTCAGCGGCGTACGCAGTTCATGGGACATGTCACGCAGCAACTGCTGCTGCAACACCACAGTGCCCTGCAAACGCTCGGACATGTGGTCGAACGCGCGGCCCAGTTCGCCCAGTTCATCCTGCCGGCTGGTGGCATCGAGGGAAAGCCGCGTATTCAATTGATCGGCGCGCCAGGCATTGGCCTGCTCGCGCAGTTGGTTAAGGGGCATGATCAGCAGCCGATACAAGCCAATGCACAGCAACAGGGTAAACAGGCCAGGGATCACCCCGTTGGTCACCACGCGCCAGAACAGTTGGTAGCGCCCCGGCAAGAAGCGTTGCGGCAACTCGATCACCAGCGAACCCGCGCCGGGGTCGTCGGGAAACGGGATTTTCAGCCATGGCAGGCCGATGACATGCCGGCTCACCGGCCAATCCAGGCCACGCAGAAACGTCAGGCGCTGGCTTTCCTTGTCGGTCAGCGGGTAGCTGCTCAGCGATTGCAGGTCATTCCCGATCACTCCCATCCAGATGGTTTCACGCTTGCCCATCGCGTGCAGCCAAGCGTCGACGCCCGCACTCCCTCCACGACTCCACGTCTGCTCAGCCTCCACCGCGTAACCACTCAAGGTGCTCCGCGCCTCGTCGGACAGGTAGGCGTTCTTCTGTTCCATGTAACGGCCCCATGACCAACTGAGCCAGATCATCAGCAAGCAGAAAGCGATCAGCAGGCAGGCCAGTTTCCAGAATAATGAGTGCTTGCCCGGCAGTCGTTTCAAGGACCGTTCAGAGGCCGTCATCGTGACCGCTCAGCACATAGCCCTTGCCCCACACCGTGCGCACTTCGCGCTCGGAGTAGCCGATGGCCTTGAGCTTGCGACGGATCTGGCTGATATGCATGTCGAGGCTGCGGTCATGAGGGGCGTAACCACGTTGCAACACATGCTGATAAAGGAAGGCTTTGCTGAGGACCTCTTCGCTGTTTCGATGCAGGGTTTCGAGCAAGCGGTATTCGCTGCGGGTCAGGCCGGCGCGGTGCGCCAAGTGGAAGACATCGCACAGTTCGTCGTCGAAGCGCAGGGTTCGCGCATCCTCGCGCGCGGGTGCGGGCGCTGGCAGCGGACCACGGTCCAGTGCCACACGACGCAGGATGGCTTCAATGCGCACACGCAACTCGATCATGCTGAAAGGCTTGGGCAGGTAATCATCGGCGCCAAGGCGAAACCCACTGACGCGATCGGCTTCGGCGCCCAGTGCAGACATCAGGATCACCGGGATCGAATGGCTCTGGCGCAAATGGGTCAGGATCGACAACCCATCAAGCCCCGGCAGAAGGATATCCATCAACACCAGGTCGAAGGCCCGGTCGCGCGCCATCTGCAGGCCCTGCTGGCCGTTCTGGCACCAGGTCACATGGAAACCACAGCGCCCCAGGTGCTCATGGACATAGGCGCCCAGCACGGGGTCATCTTCGATGGTCAGGATACTGGGCAGGCCGATTGATGCGGGATTCATTAGTATCTGCAAGTCATTCTCAATGGCCGATTATTCAAGATTACCTTGCCGCAGGCAATCGCCACCGGGCGCCAAATGACCTCAAGATTGCCGTACGTCATTAATTTGCAAGATTCCACGCCGCGCAAATGGCTACACTGCGCAGGTGGCGCGGGCCGGATGCCCGTGCGAATCATAGATATCAATGTGGTGGCAGGAGAGTAGCGTGCTGACAAGAATGGGGATAAAAGGCCGCGTACTGTTGCTGACCTTATTACCGACCAGCCTGATGGCCTCGTTATTGGGGGGCTACTTCACCTGGATGCAACTCTCGGAACTGCAGACCCAATTGCTGCAACGCGGCGAAATGATCGCGGAGCAATTGGCTCCGCTGGTGGCGCCGGCCTTGAGCGCCCGCAACACCGAGCTGCTGGAGCGCATCGCCACTCAATCCCTGGAACAGCCGGACGTGCGCACCGTGGCGTTCCTCAGTCCGGACCGCATCTCCCTGGCCCATGCGGGCCCGACCATGCTCAACCAGGCGCCCATCGGCAACAGTTCCCATTTGTTGCAGCGCACCGGTAATGACGCCACCCGCTACCTGCTGCCGGTGTTTGGTCGTCATCGCAACCTCGCGGGCGACCTGATCCCGGATGAAGCCGACCGCCTGCTGGGCTGGGTCGAGGTGGAACTGTCCCACAACGGCATGTTGCTGCGCGGCTACCGCAGCCTGTTCGCCAGCCTGCTGCTGATTGCCATCGGCTTGATCTGCACCGCGGCATTAGCCCTGCGCATCAGCCGCACGATCAACTCACCAATCGGCCAGATCAAGCAGGCGGTCGCCCAACTCAAGGACGGCAACTTGCAAACCCGCTTGCCTGCGTTGGGCAGCCAGGAGCTGGACCAGCTCGCCTCGGGCATCAACCGCATGGCCGAGACCCTGCAGAACGCCCAGGAAGAACTGCAACACAGCATCGACCAGGCCACCGAAGACGTGCGCCAGAACCTGGAAACCATCGAGATCCAGAACATCGAGCTGGACCTGGCGCGCAAGGAGGCCCTGGAGGCCAGCCGCATCAAGTCGGAGTTCCTGGCCAACATGAGCCATGAGATCCGCACGCCGCTCAACGGTATCCTCGGCTTTACTCACCTGCTGCAAAAAAGCGAACTGACCCCACGCCAGCTCGATTACCTGGGCACCATCGAAAAGTCTGCCGACAACCTGCTGGGCATCATCAACGAGATCCTCGATTTTTCGAAAATCGAAGCCGGTAAGCTGGTGCTCGACAGCATCCCGTTCAACCTGCGCGACTTGCTGCAAGACACCCTGACCATCCTCGCCCCTGCCGCCCATGCCAAGCAACTGGAACTGGTCAGCCTGGTCTACCGCGACACGCCGCTGGCGCTGGTCGGCGACCCGCTGCGCCTCAAGCAGATCCTGACCAACCTGATCAGCAACGCGATCAAGTTCACCCGCGAAGGCACCATCGTGGCCAGAGCGATGATCGAGGACGAGCAAGAAGACAGCGTGCAACTGCGCATCAGCGTGCAGGACACCGGCATCGGCCTGTCCAGCCAGGACGTGCGCGCGCTGTTCCAGGCGTTCAGCCAGGCCGATAACTCACTGTCGCGCCAGCCCGGCGGTACAGGGTTGGGCCTGGTGATCTCCAAGCGCCTGATCGAGCAGATGGGCGGTGAAATCGGCGTCGACAGTACGCCGGGCGAAGGTTCGGAGTTCTGGATCAGCCTGAACCTGCCCAAGACCCGTGACGATGTCGAAGACCTGCCTTGCGCGCCACTGCTGGGCCATCGCGTGGCCGTGCTGGAAAACCACGAACTGGCGCGCCAGGCGCTGCAACACCAGCTGGAAGACTGCGGCCTGGAAGTCACCCCGTTCAACAGCCTGGAAAGCTTGACCAACGGCATCACCAGTGCCCATCAGACCGACCAGGCGATTGACCTGGCGGTACTTGGCGTGACGGCCAATGACATCCCGCCCGAGCGTCTCAACCAGCATCTATGGGACCTTGAACACCTGGGCTGCAAGGTGCTGGTGCTGTGCCCCACCACTGAACAGATGCTGTTCAACCAGTCCGTACCCAACCCCAACAGCCAGTTGCAGGCCAAGCCGGCGTGTACGCGTAAGCTGCGCCGCGCGCTGTCCGATCTGATCAGCCCGCGTCCATCGCGCAGCGAACCGGGCGAGCCGCTGTCCAGCCGGGCGCCGCGCGTATTGTGCGTGGATGACAACCCGGCGAACCTGCTGCTGGTCCAAACCCTGCTGGAAGACATGGGCGCGCGGGTGCGTGCAGTGGAAAGCGGGTATGCGGCTGTCGACGCCGTGAAACAGGACACTTTCGACCTGGTGCTGATGGACGTGCAAATGCCTGGCATGGACGGCCGCCAGAGCACCGAGGCGATCCGCCAGTGGGAAAGCGAGCGCAGCGGCACGCCGTTGCCGGTGGTCGCCCTCACCGCCCACGCCATGGCCAACGAAAAACGCGCCTTGCTGCAAAGCGGCATGGACGACTACCTGACCAAACCCATCAGCGAACGGCAACTGGCCCAAGTGGTGTTGAAATGGACCGGCCTGGCCCTGCGTAACCAAAGCCCGGAACGCCCAACGGACGGCCTCGGCCCTGGCGTGCAATTGCCGGTGCTCGACCATGAAGAGGGCCTGCGCCTGGCCGCCGGCAAGGCTGACCTGGCGGCGGACATGCTCGCCATGTTGCTGGCCTCCCTGGAAGCCGACCGCCTGGCCATCACCATCGCCCGCGATGCCAATGACAACAACGCCCTGATCGAACGCGTGCACCGCCTGCATGGCGCGACCCGTTATTGCGGCGTACCGCAACTGCGTGCCGCCTGCCACCGCGCCGAGACCCTGCTCAAACAGGACGACGCCAAGGCCTTGCACGCGCTGGACGAACTGGACATGGCGATTGCACGGCTTGCGAGTGAAGCGAGGGTCAATGCCTGAATTCATCAACAAGGAAGCCTTTGATGCGCGTCATTCTTTACAGCAGCCAGACCTACGACCGCGACAGTTTTCTCGGTGAACCGCTGCCACCGGGCCTGGAGCTGCAATTCCAGCCTGCACGGCTCAACCTCGACACCGTGGCCCTGGCCGAACAGCACGAAGTGGTGTGCGCCTTCATCAATGACGACCTCAGCGCCGCGGTGCTGGAGCACTTGGCCAAGGGCGGCACGCGGCTGATCGCCCTGCGCTCGGCGGGCTACAACCATGTGGACCTGGCCGCCGCCAAGCGCCTGGGCCTGACCATCGTGCGCGTGCCGGCCTATTCGCCCCACGCGGTGGCCGAACATGCGGTCGCACTGATCCTCGCCCTCAACCGCCGCCTGCATCGCGCCTACAATCGCACCCGCGATGGCGATTTCAGCCTGCATGGCCTTACCGGTTTCGACCTGGTGGGCAAGACCGTCGGCGTGGTCGGCACCGGGCAGATCGGCGCGACGTTCGCCAGGATAATGGCCGGCTTCGGTTGCCAACTGCTCGCCTACGACCCCTTCCCCAACCCGCAGGTCCTGGCATTGGGGGCGCGCTACGTGAGCCTGCCTGAGTTGCTGGCCCAGGCGCAGATCATCAGCCTGCACTGCCCGCTGACCGCCGACAGTAAACACTTGATCAACGCCCGCTCCCTGGCACAGATGCAGCCGGGTGCGATGCTGATCAACACCGGTCGCGGCGGGTTGGTCGACACCCCGGCGCTGATCGAGGCACTCAAGGACGGCCAACTCGGCTACCTCGGGCTGGATGTGTATGAGGAAGAAGCGCAGCTGTTTTTCGAGGACCGCTCCGACCTGCCGCTGCAGGACGACGTACTCGCGCGCCTGCTGACCTTTCCCAATGTGATCATCACCGCCCACCAGGCGTTTCTCACTCGCGAAGCCCTGGCGGCCATCGCCGGCACCACCTTGGCCAACATTGCAGCATGGGCCGATGGTCGAGCACAGAACCTTGTCGAAGGATGATCAGCGGTCACACACCAGGCTCATGATAGGCAGGCACCCGTGATAGGATGCCGCGCCTATTTGGAGGATCCATGGCCGAACACGATTTCCGCTTCAGTTTGCTGAGCCCGCAACACACCCTGATCGAATGCCGCGCCCTGGTGCCGGGCCGTTATCAGGTGACTGGCAACGGTGGTTCGATCAAGCATGGCGACGTGCTGATCGTCACCCTGCGTGGCAGTAAAACCCTGTCGATGCGCCTTACCGTCGAAGGTGACGCACGCTACTCCATCCGCCCGGCCGGCCAATGGGTCGCCATGGCCCAGGGGCCGAAATTCGGCGAGTTGGAGATTCACACCTGGAAGGTCAACTGCGACAGCTGCGATGCGGTGTTGGCGTTCGAATTCGCGGTGGAAACCAAGCTGACCAAAGAACCCCTGCAACCGGCGGCCAATGCGCGCATTGCCGACTTGGGCTGGGCCAGCGAAGGCGACAAGCACCGCTGCCCGAAATGCCAGAAGGCCGCGCAATGAGAGGCCTGCTCTTGCTCGCCGCCCTCGGGGCGGCCCTGACGGGTTGCGCCGGGGACGCGGTCACGCTCAAGCGGGATCATAGCTACGTGGTGGAATGGATTGGTGAGCGGCCGTTGATGGATTACGCGCACCTGACCGTCACCCTAGGCACCGATGGCCGCGCCTACGGCAATGGCGGTTGCAACCACTGGTTTGCGCCGTACACGGTCGAGGGCGACACGCTCAGCTTCGGCAAGATCGGCAGCACCCGCAAGCTGTGCGCCGAGGCGTTAATGGAGCAGGAGCAGCGCTTCTTCCAGGCCCTGCAAGGGGTGCAGCGCTGGGATGTCTCGCCGATCGAGCAAACGCGTTTCTGGCCGGCCGAGGGCAAGCCGATTCGCCTGTGGCTGGAAGAAGGCTAATTTCACTGCGCACTGGCTTTCCTGTGGGAGCTTGCCTGCGATGCAGGCGACTCGGTGTGTCTGTGGTACCGAGTCGATGCGATCGCAGGCAAGCCAGCTCCCACAGAATCAGCCACGTAGAGCCTTCAGCTTAGCCAACACCCCTTCCGCCGTCTGCTCACCCATCAGTTGCTCGCGCACCTTGCCCTTGTCATCAATGATGTAGGTCACCGGCAACGCTTCGCTGCGCGGGATATCAAAAATTCCCTCCGGGTTCTGCGCCAGCACGGTGAACTTGATGCCCAGCTTGTCACTGGCGGCTTTCAGCTCTTCACCCTGCACGTTGTCAAAATTGACCCCGAACACCCCTACGTTCTGCGCCTTCAGCTGTTCGGCCAAGGCATTGAGTTCAGGAATTTCCGTGCGGCACGGGCCACACCATTCGGCCCAGTAATTGACCACCAGCCACTGCTTGTCCAAGCGTTCGGCCGCCACTTTCTGGCCATACTGGTCAACGCCGTAGTCATTACCGCAGCCGCTGAGCAGCAGGGTTGTGATGATCGCCAATGCACCGATCAATCGCTTAGTCATGGGGTAATCCTTCGCAAAAATGAACGTTGACTGCGACCTATCGCCTCTTACGGTTTAAGGACGGGCCGTAGCGCGGGTAGAATACCCGCCACCTTACGCAAGATGCGACCCGCACATGACCGATCTGACGCTTTATCACAACCCGCGCTGCTCGAAATCCCGCGGTGCGCTGCAATTGCTGGAAGCCCGCGGCCTCACCCCGACCGTGGTGCGCTATCTGGAAATCCCGCTGAACGCCGCGCAATTAAAGGCGCTGCTCGGCAAGCTGAGCATCAGCGCGCGCCAACTGCTGCGCACCGGTGAAGAGGAATACAAGACCCTCAACCTGGCGGATGCCAGCCTCAGCGAAGCACAGTTGATCGCCGCCATCGCCGAGCACCCGAAGCTGATGGAACGCCCGATCCTCGAAACCACCGATAAAGCCATCATTGGCCGTCCGCCAGAGAACGTGCTGGAGATCCTGCCGTGAGCGCGCCGTATGTGCTGATCTTGTACTACAGCCGCAACGGTTCGGTCAGCGAAATGGCCCGACACATTGCCCGAGGCGTCGAACAAGGCGCAATGGAGGCCCGACTGCGCACCGTGCCGGCGATCTCCACCGAGTGCGAAGCCGTCGCGCCGAGCATTCCGGACGAAGGCGCACTGTATGCCAGCCTCGATGACCTGAAAAATTGCTCGGGCCTGGCCTTGGGTAGCCCAACCCGCTTCGGCAACATGGCTGCGCCGCTCAAGTACTTTATCGACGGCACCAGCAACCTGTGGCTCACCGGCGCCCTCGTCGGCAAGCCGGCCGGGGTGTTTACCTCTACCGCCAGCCTGCACGGCGGCCAGGAAACCACGCTGATGTCGATGCTGTTGCCGCTGTTGCACCACGGCATGTTGATCACTGGCCTGCCCTACAGCGAACAGGCATTGCTCGACACCCAGGGCGGCGGTACGCCTTATGGCGCCAGCCACCATGCCGGGCCTGACGGCAAGCGCATGCTCGATCAACACGAAATCACCCTGTGCCGCGCCTTGGGCCTGCGCCTGGCTAAAACCGCTACGTTGCTGGAGAACGGCCGTGGCCAGGAAGCCTAAGGTCCTGCCCCCCCAGGCGTGGCTGGAGCCACGGGTCAAGGTGGCGCGCACGCTGAGCCTGCTGGCGTTTTTGGGCTTGGCGGGGTTGCTCTGCGTTTACTACCTGTTCGTCGCCGACCTGCACGGTGCCCGGCCGTGGGTGATCCTACTGATCGAACTGGTGCCGCTGCTGGTGCTGGCACCCGGCATGCTGCTGGGCAGCGCGCGCGGGCATTCGTGGATGTGTTTTGTGGTGAACCTGTATTTCATCAAAGGCGCGCTGGCGGCATACGACCCGAACCGGCAGTGGTTCGGGGTGTTGGAGATGCTGGCGAGTCTGGCGGTGTTTTGTACGGCGTTGCTTTATGTGCGGTGGCGGCACCAGTTGAATCGCCGCCTTGCTACAGGTTAGTGATTCACCGTATAGGCCAACATCATCGACAACTGACACATCGGCCGGCCACTCTCGGCATGCCACTGGTTGAAAGCGCCCTGCACCGTCGCCAAATCGCGCAGGCTGGTCGGCGCCTTGTCGACGATCTTCTGCGCGTTCAACGCCGCGACCACGTCATAACTCGGCACAAACGTGTCCTTGCCCACCATGCGCAAAAAACGCGGCGCTGACAGCCCGCCCAGTTGGTGGCCGTGCTTGCTCAGGTACTTCCACAGCCCAACGATATCGGTCACCGGCCAATCGGCGACAAACGCACCAAAGCTGCCTTTCTCCTGTTCAATGTCGAGGATCATCTGCGCATTGCGCGGCACGCTCTTGAGCTTGCCCAGGTGGCGGATGATCCGCGTGTCCTGCATCAACCGCTCCAGGTGTTCGGCGCCCATCAGCACAACTTTTTCCGGATCGAAGCCGAAGAACACTTGCTCGAACGCCGGCCACTTGGCGTCCACCACACTGTGCTTCAAACCCGCGCGAAATACCCGCAACGCCAATGTCGACAGGTAGCGGTCATCACTGATCTTGCGTAACTGCGCCGGGGTCTTGGGTACAGGCAGGTGGGCTTCCAGCTCGGCCGCCGAACCGAAGCGGTTCAGACAATATTCGTGCAGCCACTTGTAATCGCGCATGCCCTCTCCTGAGATTCGAATTGAAAACGGCGCTCGCGAGCGCCGTGTGTCAGAGCATTGAATAGGCTCAGAGGTTCACAACATTAACGAAGCGCGAAGCGGCGCTCTCATCAATTTTCAGGCTGGTGAAGTCAAACAGGTTGCGGTCGGCCAACTGCGACGGCTGCACGTTCTGCAGGCTGCGGAAGATACTTTCGGTGCGACCGGGCATCTTGCGCTCCCAGTCCAGCAGCATCTCCTTGACCACTTGGCGCTGCAGGTTTTCCTGGGACCCGCACAGGTTGCACGGGATGATCGGAAATTGCTTGAGGTCGGAGTAGGCCTGGATGTCCTTCTCGTTGCAATACGCCAGCGGGCGGATTACCACGTTGCGCCCGTCATCGGCGCGCAGCTTGGGCGGCATGGCTTTGAGCGAGCCATTGAAGAACATATTGAGGAAAAAGGTTTCGACGATGTCATCGCGATGATGACCCAGGGCCATCTTGGTCGCGCCGATCTCATCGGCGAAGGTATAAAGCGTGCCACGGCGCAGGCGCGAACACAGCGAGCAGGTGGTCTTGCCTTCCGGGATCAGTTCCTTGACCACCGAATAGGTGTCTTTTTCGACGATGTGGTAATCGACGCCCAACGCTTTGAGGTAGGCCGGCAGCACATGCTCGGGGAAGCCCGGTTGTTTCTGGTCCATGTTGACGGCAACGATCTCAAACGTGATCGGCGCGACCTTTTGCAGGTGCAGCAGCACATCAAGCAGGGTGTAGCTGTCTTTGCCGCCGGAGAGGCAGACCATGACCTTGTCGCCGTCCTCGATCATGTTGAAATCGGCGACCGCTTCACCGGCCAGGCGACGCAGGCGTTTTTGCAGTTTGTTCTGGTTGACCGTAAGTGTGCCCATGGCGCTTGGATCCGCTGGAGGTGTGTGACGAAAAGCGCTGCATTTTACGCAAAAATACTTCAATGGGCGACGCCGATCCAATGTGGGAACTGGCTTGCCTGCGATAGCGGTGGGCCCGTCAACTTATCGAGTTCTGACAGGTTGCGATCACATGCAAGCCATCTGCCACAGTTGACCCTGTGGCGCCGACAGACCTAGCCGCGATTAAGCCCAATGTTTACAGCGCAATTTGCTCTAAAGGCCCTACAGTTATTCCGGGCATACCTTCCTATACTGCGACTAGAGGTCGCACAGCTATCCAGGACCTTTGAGGCCATTTGGCCCGTGGGCGCTCCGATGGGGGGCGATGGCAATAACGACAGGAGTGACTCGCATGATCCATCACGTCGTGGGGCTTTTTACCCATCCCGACCAGGAGTGGCGGGAAATTCGTGGCGATAAAGAAGAAAGCATCAGCCACATGTACCTCACTCACACACTGATTCTCGCGGCGATCCCCGCCGTATCAGCCTTTATCGGTACCACCCAGGTTGGCTGGGTCATCGGCAACCGCTCGCCGGTGATGCTGACCCAGGAAAGCGCGCTGTGGATGACCCTCATGTCCTACGCCGCCATGCTTGGCGGTGTGGCGGTGATGGGCGCGTTCATCCACTGGATGGCCCGTACCTACGACGCCAACCCCAGCATGGCGCGCTGCGTGGCGTTTGCCACCTACACCGCCACGCCGCTGTTCATCGGCGGGCTGGCGGCGCTCTACCCGCATATGTGGCTGGGCATGGTCGTGGGCACGGCGGCGATTTGCTACACGGTGTACCTGCTGTACGTGGGGTTGCCGACCTTCATGAACATCGACCCGGATGAGGGTTTCCTGTTTTCCAGCTCGGTGCTGGCCGTAGGCCTGGTGGTACTGGTGGCGATCATGGCGTTTACCGTGATTGTCTGGGGCCTCGGCGTAGGTCCGATCTATACCAACTGATCCGTTTAAACCGTAGGCAAGGCCACCGCAAGGTGGCTTTGTGCGTTATGCATGACCATTCGGCGCCTGACAGATTCGGAAACACTCAGCTTTGCGGCATACTGGGGTCTCTGGAGATATGTACAGCATGCCCGAGCAACTCAATACCCGCGTCGAAGATTGTTTCCAACAAGCTGAATCCTTTTTCAAACGAAGCTTCAAACGCCCCCAGGTCAGCCTCAAGCTGCGGGGCCAGAAGGCCGGTGTCGCGCATTTGCACGAGAACCTGCTGCGCTTCAACCCACAGTTGTACCGTGAAAACAGCCAGCATTTCCTGAAACAGACCGTGGCCCATGAAGTGGCGCACCTGATCGCCCACCAACTGTTCGGCGAGCGCATTCAGCCCCATGGCGAGGAATGGCAATTGATCATGCGCGGGGTTTACGAACTGCCGCCTGACCGTTGCCACACGTATGAGGTGAAGCGTCGTCAGGTGACTCGCTACATTTACCGATGCCCGTGTGCCGATAGCGACTTTCCGTTTTCGTCGCAGCGACATGGCATGGTGGCGCAGGGGCGGCGGTATTTGTGTCGGCGGTGTCGGCAGACGTTGGTATTTACCGGGGAAACTCGGGTGGAGTGAGGGCCTCTTCGCAGGCAAGCCCGCTCCCACATTCGACCGTGTTCTGACCTTGGAATACAGTCGAATGTGGGAGCGGGCTTGCTCGCGAAGACGCCGGTTCAGGCGCTACACAACGACTTTGGCACTGCGCAATTCCTCTATTCGCTGAGCACTGAACCCCAACTCCGCCAAGACCTCATCACTGTGCGCCCCCACTGCAACCCCGATATGCCGAGGCACTGGCACCCCCTCGGAAAACTTCAACGGGCAGGCCAGTTGCGCCTGGGTCGAACCGTCACCCCGCGGCACCTGGGTGATCAGTTCGCGCGCTTTTAACTGCGGATGATCCACTGCCTCGCTCAGGCTCAGCACCGGTTCGACACAAGCGTCGACCCCGGCAAACAACTCACACAACTCTTCGAAGCTACGCTTTTCAAACTCGACTTTCAGCGCCAGCTTAAGGTCTTTTTGCTGCTCCGGCTTGGGCAAAAAGCCTTGTGCCGCCAACTCCGGCCGTCCCAGCGTTTCACAGAGTTGCTGCATAAACCCTGGCTCCAAACTGCCCACCGACATCCAGCGCCCATCCCGCGAGCGGTAATAGTCGTAGAAACTACCGCCGTTGAGCACATGGCTCTCCCACTCCGGCTCCACCCCACACGCTAGGTAACCCGCACCGGCCATGGCATTCAGGCTGAACGAGCAATCGGTCATGCTCACATCCAGGTATTGGCCGACCCCGCTCTGCTGTCGGGCGATAACAGCCGCCAACAAACCCACCACCGCATGCAGCGAACCACCGCCCACGTCCGCCAGTTGCACGCCCAACGGCAGCGGCCCGCTGTCGGCACGGCCGGTGTAGCTGCCCACGCCGGCCAGTGCCAGGTAATTGATATCGTGCCCGGCGCGGTCCTTATAGGGCCCGGTCTGGCCGTAACCGGTGATCGACACGTAAATCAGCTTTGGGTTGATCGCCTTCAACGCCTCATACCCCAAGCCCAGGCGTTCCATCACCCCTGGCCGGAACTGTTCGAGCACGATGTCGTACGCCTTGACCAACGCCCGCACGACTTCCAGCGCTTCAGGCTGCTTGAGATCAAGCGCGAGGCTGCGTTTATTGCGATTGAGGTAGGCATGGCTCGCCGAAACACCCTGATCATGGGGCGGCAATACCCGCAGCAGGTCCAGGCGCGTGGGCGATTCGATACGCAGGACCTCGGCGCCCATGTCCGCCAGCATCAACGATGCAAACGGGCCAGGCAGCAAGGTGGAAAAATCCAACACTTTGAGGGACGCCAAGGGACCTGACATGGGCACTCCATTTTTGTTTTGAATGCACACAGACTAGGCAGCCTTGCGCTGACCGGCAATCGCCGGAACAGTCACCAACAGTGACCGTTTTGATCACGGCGGGCTTTTTCGTGGCAGCGGCTTTATCATTGCCCCACGTTTGCTTGCAGAGTGTTCCATGAAGTTCGCGATTGCACTGTTTTCCGCCGCCCATGCGCCCTCTTCGCGCCGTGCCCTGCTGTTCGCTCAAGCGGCGTTGGCCGGCGGGCATGAGATTGTGCGGCTGTTTTTCTATCAGGACGGCGTGCATAGCGCGTCCAATAACATCGTTGCGCCCCAGGATGAGCAAGACATCGCCCGCCAATGGCGTGAGTTTGTCAGCCAGCACCAGCTCGACGGCGTGGTGTGCATCGCCGCCGCCCTGCGGCGTGGCGTGCTCAACCAGGAGGAAGCCACGCGCTATCAACGCAGCGCGGTGAACTTGGACGCGCCGTGGGCGCTGTCGGGCCTGGGTCAGTTGCATGACGCCGCCCAGGCCGCTGACCGCCTGATCTGCTTTGGAGGGCCGTGACATGTCCAAATCCTTATTGGTGATCAGCCGCCAGGCGCCATGGTCCGGGCCAAGTGCCCGGGAAGCCTTGGATATCGTCCTGGCCGGTGGCGCCTTCGATCTACCGATTGGCCTGCTGTTCCTCGATGACGGCGTGTTCCAACTGGCGCCGCACCAGGACGCCAAGGCCTTGCAGCAAAAAGACCTCAGCGCCAACTTGCAGGCACTGGGCCTTTTTGGCATCGATGACGTATTTGTCTGCCGCCACAGCCTGGCCGAGCGCGGCCTCGCGCCGCCCGCCAGCGCCCAGCCGCTGGACAGCGAAGCGATCTCCCAGTTGATTGACCGTTACGACCAGGTGATGACCCTCTGATGTCGACTCTCCATGTGGTTTCCCACTCCCCGTTTACCGATAGCCGCCTCGACAGCTGCCTGCGCATCTGTGGCGCCAAGGACGCCATCCTGCTCTGCGGCGATGGCGCCTACGCGCTGCACAACCCGGCGCTGCACACCAAGGGCGTGAAGGTCTTTGTGCTGGCCGAAGACATGCAGGCGCGCCATTTGCCTCTGCCGGACTGGGCCGACAGCGTGGACTACCCAGGTTTCGTGCAGCTGTCGATCGACTACGACAAGGTCAACACCTGGCTATGAACACCCTGACCGTCGGCGCACGCACCTTGGAACTGGACAAGGACGGTTACCTGGTTGACCTGAACGAGTGGTCCGATGAGGTGGCAATCGCCCTGGCCGCCGCTGAGACGCTGGAGCTGACCCCGGACCATTGGGAGATCCTCCAACTGCTGCGCCAGTTCTACGCCGAATTCCAGCTGTCGCCCGCCACCCGCCCGCTGATCAAGTACACCGCCTTGAAGCTGGGCCCGGGAAAGGGCAACAGCCTGCACCTGAACAAACTGTTCAACGGCACTCCCGCCAAACTCGCCGCCAAGCTGGCGGGCCTGCCCAGGCCGACGAATTGCTTATGACCGACTTTGCCCCGCTGACCCTTGAAACCCCTGCAGAGCACCCGTTTGCGCAGTTCGTGCGCATCCTGGGCAAAGGCAAGCGCGGCGCGCGCAACCTCACCCGCGAGGAAGCCCGCGAAGCCATGGGCATGCTGCTCGACGAAAAAGTCGAAGACACCCAGCTCGGCGCCTTCTTGATGCTGTTGCGCCACAAGGAAGAAAGCCCGGAAGAACTCGCCGGCTTCACCGAAGCCGTGCGCGAACGCCTCAACGCCCCGGCGCTGAACGTGGATGTCGACTGGCCCACCTACGCCGGCAAGAAGCGTCACCTGCCATGGTACCTGCTTGCCGCCAAGTGCCTGGCACAAAATGGCGTGCGCATCCTGATGCACGGCGGTGGCGCGCATACGGCGGGGCGGCTGTACACCGAGCAATTGCTGGAAGGCTTGCAGATCCCGCTGTGCCGTAACTGGCAGCAGGTCGAGGCCGCCTATCAACGAGGCAACCTGGCGTTTATCCCACTGGGCGATTGGGCGCCGCAGTTGCAGCGCATGATCGACCTGCGCAACACCCTGGGCCTGCGCTCGCCGATTCACTCTCTGGCGCGCTTGCTTAACCCGATGAATGCACGCCTGGGCCTGCAAAGCATTTTCCACCCCGGTTACCAAGGCGTGCACCGCGATGCCAGCGGCCTACTCGGCGACAATGTGATTGTCGTGAAGGGCGATGGCGGCGAAATCGAGATCAACCCCGACTCGGCCAGCCACTTGTACGGCACCAGCGGTGGCGAAAGCTGGGACGAAGAATGGCCCGCCCTCTCCGCCCAGCGCCACGTCAAACCTGCCACGTTGGAACCCGAGCACTTGAAGGCCGTGTGGCGCGGGGATGTCGAAGACAGCTACCCACAACTGGCCCTGATCGCCACCATGGCCCTGGCCTTGCGCGGCTTGGATCACTCACGGGAACAGGCGTTCGTGTTGGCCCAGCAATACTGGGACGCGCGGGACAAATCGATTTAATCGATCATTCACCTTCAGTCTTTGCGCTTTTAAATCGAACTCAGCCCTTTAGACTGGCCTCCAACGCTTAATAGCAGAGGAGCCAGTCATGGGTTTGCTGATTGAAGGACGCTGGAAAGACCAGTGGTACGAAAGTAGCGCAGACGGCGCATTCCAACGGGAACAGGCGCAACGCCGCAACTGGGTGACCGCCGACGGTTCGCCAGGCCCGAGCGGCGAAGGCGGCTTCAAGGCCGAGGCCGGTCGCTACCACCTCTACGTGTCCCTCGCCTGCCCGTGGGCCCATCGCACCCTGATCCTGCGCAAGCTCAAGGGCCTTGAAAGCTTGATCGACGTGTCCGTGGTCAGTTGGCTGATGCTGGAAAACGGCTGGACCTTCGACAAGGCCCACGGCTCGACCGGCGACACGCTCGACGATTTCGCCTTCATGCACCAGCGCTACACTGCCGATACCGCCGACTACACCGGGCGCGTCACTGTGCCGGTGCTGTGGGACAAAAAACTGAAGCGCATCGTGAGCAATGAATCGGCGGAAATCATCCGCATGTTCAACAGTGCGTTCAACGGGATGACCGGCAACACCCTGGACTTTTACCCAGAAGCGCTGCGCCCTACCATCGACGCGCTGAACGAGCGCATTTATCCCGCGGTGAACAATGGTGTGTACCGCGCAGGCTTTGCCACTTCGCAGCAGGCGTATGAAAGTGCATTTGATGATGTGTTTGCCGAACTGGATCACCTGGAACAGCATCTGGGCGATCATCGCTACCTGGCCGGGGAGTACCTGACCGAAGCCGATGTGCGCCTGTTCACCACGCTGATTCGCTTTGATGCGGTGTATTACAGCCACTTCAAATGCAATTTGCGGCGGATTGCGGACTGCCCAAATCTGTCGAATTGGCTGAGGGAGATATATCAGTGGCCAGGTGTGGCCGAGACGGTGGATTTTGAACACATCAAGGGGCATTACTACGCCAGCCACCGGACAATCAATCCGACGGGGATTGTACCGAAGGGGCCGTTGCAAGCGTTTGATGCCGGACATGATCGGTACAAATTGACCGGCCAATCGGTATTTGGTTTGTAGTGAGCGAGCTTGCCCCGCTCACTACATCAGGTGTTCAGACTTGCGACTGAGCGCCTTCGAACCACTTGAGCTTCTCGCGCAACACCACGACTTCACCAACGATCACCAATGTCGGCGCATGCACTTCATGCTCCGCCACCATGCGCGGCAAGTCGGCCAGCGTGCCAGTAAACACACGCTGGTTGGACGTGGTGCCCTGCTGGATCAATGCCGCCGGGGTATCAGCTGCCCGCCCATGCTTGATCAGCTGTTCGCAGATGATCGGCAAACCAATCAAGCCCATGTAGAACACCAAGGTCTGCGAGGGGCCCACCAAGTCATCCCAAGGCAGTTCCGACGTACCGTTCTTTAAATGCCCGGTGATAAATCGCACTGACTGCGCGTAGTCGCGGTGGGTCAGCGGAATGCCCGCATACGCTGCGCAACCGCTGGCCGCCGTGATCCCCGGCACCACTTGGAACGGGATGCCGTGGGCTGCCAGTTCCTCAATCTCTTCACCACCTCGCCCAAAGATGAATGGATCGCCACCCTTGAGGCGCAGTACGCGTTTGCCTTGCTTGGCCAAGTCAACCAGTTGCTGGTTGATCTGATCTTGCGGCACAGCATGGTCGGCGCGACGCTTGCCGACGTACACGCGCTCGGCATCACGGCGGCACAACTCGAGAATCGCCGGCGCTACCAAGCGGTCGTACAGCACCACATCGGCTTGCTGCATCAGGCGCAAGGCACGAAAGGTCAGCAGGTCCGGATCGCCCGGGCCTGCGCCGACCAGGTAAACCTCACCCGGGGCATTTGGTGGTGCACCGTTGACCTTTTCAATCAATAGACGCTCAGCTTCAGCGCCCTGCCCGGCCAGTTGCCGATCGGCAATCGGGCCCTGGAATACTTCCTCCCAGAACGCGCGACGTTGCTGCACATCCGGGTACAAGCCTTTGACCTGGGCACGAAACCGCGCCGCCAACCCGGCCAACTGACCGTAGGTGGACGGAATCCAGGTTTCCAGCTTGGCGCGGATCAGGCGCGCCAGCACCGGCGCATCGCCGCCGCTGGACACCGCGATCACCAGGGGCGAACGGTCGACAATCGCCGGGAAGATCACGCTGCACAAGGCCGGCGCATCCACCACATTGACCGGCACACAACGACGCTTGGCATCGCTGGACACTTGCGCGTTCAGCGGCTCGTCGTCCGTTGCCGCGATGATCAGGGTGCAACCGTCGAGGTCGGCCTCCTGATAACCGCGCAACATCAGTTCCCCGCCACTGCCCTGCACCAGCTCACGCAACTGGTCTTCGATCTGGGGAGCAACCACCCGCAGCACCGCACCGGCGTCGGCCAGCAGCCGGGATTTGCGCAAGGCAATCTCCCCACCACCGACGACCAACACACGACTGCCGCGCAGGTTATGAAACAGCGGCAGAAATTCCATTTAGCGGATGACCTCAACGCCAGCCATGTAAGGCTTGAGCACGTCAGGCACACGGATCGAGCCGTCAGCCTGTTGGTAGTTTTCCAGCACCGCCACCAGCGTACGGCCTACGGCCAGGCCGGAACCGTTGAGGGTATGGACCAGCTCCGGCTTGCCGGTTTCCGGGTTACGGAAACGCGCTTGCATACGACGCGCCTGGAAATCACCGCAGTTGGAGCACGACGAAATCTCGCGGTATTTGTCCTGGCTCGGTACCCACACTTCGAGGTCGTAGGTCTTCACGGCGCTGAAACCCATGTCGCCCGTGCACAGCGCCAGCACGCGGTACGGCAGCTCCAGCAGTTGCAGGACGCGTTCGGCGTTGGCGGTCAGGCCTTCCAGGGCTTCCATGGAGGTCGACGGCTCGACGACCTGCACCATCTCGACCTTGTCGAACTGGTGCTGGCGGATCATGCCGCGAGTGTCACGACCCGATGCACCGGCTTCGCTGCGGAAGCACGGGCTGTGAGCCACGAACTTCAACGGCAGTTGCTTGGCGTCGAGGATCTCGCCCGCAACAATATTGGTCAGCGACACTTCGGCGGTCGGGATCAAGTACAGATCGGCGTCACCGTCGCGGCTGATCTTGAACAGCTCTTCCTCGAACTTCGGCAACTGGCTGGTGCCCATCAGCGCCGGCGCCTGCACCAGGTATGGGGTGTAGGCTTCTTCGTAACCGTGCTCGGCGGTGTGCAGATTGATCATGAACTGCGCCAGGGCGCGGTGCATGCGCGCGATCGGGCCGCGCAGCAAGGCAAAGCGTGCGCCGGACATCTTGGCGGCAGTCTCAAAATCCAGGCCGCCGGTCAATTCGCCCAGGGCAACGTGGTCCTTGATCTCGAAATCAAAGGCTTTTGGCGTGCCCCACCGGCGCACTTCGACGTTGCCGTCTTCGTCTTCGCCCATCGGCACAGACTCATGCGGTAAGTTGGGGATGCCCAGCAGGATGGAATCCAGCTCGGTCTGAATGCCTTCCAGCTCGATTTTGCCGTCAGAGAGCTCGGTGCCCATGCGCTCGACATCCGCCATCAGCGGCGCGATGTCTTCGCCGCGCTGCTTGGCCTGACCGATGGATTTGGAACGCGCATTACGCTCAGCCTGCAGTGCTTCGGTGCGGGTCTGGACGGTCTTGCGCTGTTCTTCCAGCGCTTCGATGCGCGCGACATCCAAGGCAAAGCCACGGGATGCCAGGCGGTCCGCTACGTCCTGAAGGTTGCTACGTAACAGTTTGGAATCGAGCATGTCGGTCTCTCGTTATCAAAGTTTGGTCAAGGACAGGCCAGCCCAGGTGGCGAGCAGCCCGCCGAACACGCTGATGCCCAGGTACACGAAAGCAACCAGGGCCTGCCCGCTTTCCAGCAGGCGCAGCGTATCCAGTGAAAAGGATGAAAAGGTCGTCAGACCGCCTACAAAGCCGACAATCAAGCCAGCCCGAATTTCAATCGGTACTTCCGGGCGCAGCAGGAACCAGCCGTACAACAGCCCGATGATCAAACAGCCCACCAGGTTGACCGCCAGGGTCGCCGCATAAAAATGCTTCGGCCAGTTGGCGCTGACCCAGGTGCTAGTGGCGAAACGCAATAATGTACCAGCGATGCCGGCTGCGGACACGGCAAGAATCATCTTGAGCACTACTTTCTCCGCTGTTTTGGGCTGAGTTGATCGAGTTGGGCGAGGTGATTGAGCTTTTCACCGATCTTCAGCTCCAAGCCACGGGGCACCGGCTGGTAGAACGGCTGTGGCTCAAGGTCGTCGGGGAAGTAATCTTCACCGGCAGCATAGGCGTCCGGTTCATCGTGGGCATAACGGTATTCATCACCGTAGCCCAGTTGTTTCATCAGCTTGGTCGGCGCGTTGCGCAGGTGCAGCGGCACTTCCAGGGAGCCGTGTTCGGCAGCTGCGCGCAGGGCGGACTTGAAGCCCATATACACCGCGTTGCTTTTAGGTGCGCAGGCCAAATAGGTAATGGCCTGGGCCACTGCCAACTCGCCTTCCGGGCTGCCCAGACGCTCCTGAACTTCCCACGCCGCCAGGCACAGGCTCAGCGCACGCGGGTCAGCGTTGCCGATGTCTTCGCTGGCCATACGCACCACGCGGCGGGCAAGGTAAAGCGGGTCGCAGCCACCGTCGATCATGCGCGCGAACCAGTACAGCGCGCCGTCCGGGTTGGAACCGCGTACGGATTTGTGCAGCGCCGAGATCTGGTCGTAGAAGGCTTCGCCGCCCTTGTCGAAGCGCCGACGCGTATCGCCGAGCAGGCTTTGCAGGAGCTCGACGCCAATTTCATTGCCGTCTTCGGCGAGGTCCGAGGCGTTTTCCAGCAGGTTGAGAAAGCGGCGCCCGTCACCGTCTGCGGCGCTCATCAGAATCTTGAAGCCTTCATCGCTGAGACTCAGCTGGCGCTTGCCCAGGCCCTTGTCTTCGCTTAACGCACGCTGCAACAGCTTTCGCATCGCCGCTTCGTCCAGGCTTTTCAGCACATAGACGCGCGCCCGCGAAAGCAAGGCGTTGTTCAATTCAAAAGAAGGGTTCTCGGTGGTGGCACCGATAAAGATCAGCGTGCCGTCTTCAACATAGGGCAGGAACGCATCCTGCTGCGATTTGTTGAAGCGATGCACTTCATCGACAAACAGGATGGTGCGCTTGCCGTATTGCCCGGCCTGCTGCTTGGCGACTTCCACCGCCTGGCGGATCTCCTTGACCCCGGCGAGCACCGCCGAGACCGTTTCGAAGTGTGCATCCGAGACCTTCGCCAGCAGCCGCGCCAGGGTGGTTTTACCCACGCCCGGTGGCCCCCAGAAGATCATCGAATGCAGCGCGCCCTGCTCCAAGGCTTCACGCAGAGGCTTGCCGCGCGCGAGCAGGTGTTCCTGACCGACGTACTCATCCAGATTGGTCGAACGCAAGCGCGCGGCCAGGGGTTGAGCAATCGGGTCACTTCGAAACAGATCCATGGGCAGCGTTTGAAACCTCTGGGGGATTTATTCCTGGATCACGTCGGCACCCTTGGGGATGTCGAACTTGAACTTGGACGCCGGCACAGGCTGGTTGGCCTTGACCCCGGAGAACAGGATATCGGTGCGTTGGCCGACGCTGTCGACCAGTCGCATGTTATTGATCACGCCGTTGCCAAACGACAGGGACAGTGTGTCAAACAGGGTGTCCTTGGATTTCGGCTTGAGGGTGAACTCAATGACGTTGCTGGTTTGCTTGGACGTGATGTCGAAGCTGTCGTTGATTTTCGACACATCGCCCGACAGCAACAGCGCCGGGGTCTGGTTCAGGCGCGGGTCGAGCTTCTTGATGGTCGCCTGTTCCAGGTCCGGGTCCCACAGAGTGACCTTCTGGCCATCGGAAACGATGGTCTGTTCAGCCTTGCCTTCCGTATGCCAGTAGAACAGGCCAGGGCGCTTTACAGCCATTTCGCCTGCGGTTTCCTGCAACTGGGTGCCGCCGGCATCCAGGGTCATCTGGGAAAAGCGCGCAGTCAGCGTTTGGGATTTGTCCAACAGGTTCTTCAGGCTGGCGACGGAAGCCGGGTCAGCGTGAGCCGAAACAGCGGTCAGGGCCAGTGCCGGCAACAACAGCATGCGGATAAGACGCATGGGAGTCCTCATTGAGTCGTTAGCGTGCCGCGTGCTGCCACGCGGCACGGGGTCAGTCGCGCATCTGCCCAGGGGCAATGACTTCGCGCGAGCCGTTGGTGTTCATTGCGGTCACGACGCCGGCATTTTCCATGGATTCGATCATGCGGGCGGCGCGGTTGTAGCCAATCTTGAGCTTGCGTTGCACGGCGGAAATCGACGCGCGACGGCTTTCCAGCACGAAGGCGACGGCTTCGTCGTACAGCGCGTCGGTCTCGGCATCATCGTCACCACTGCTGCCGCCGTCAAAGCCACTGCCGGCTTCTTCGACGCCCGCGAGGATGTCGTCGTTGTATTCCGGCGCGCCGCGCAGTTTCCAGGCTTCCACCACGCGGTGTACTTCATCGTCGGAAACAAACGCGCCGTGCACCCGGATTGGCAGGCTGGTGCCTGGCGGCATGTAGAGCATGTCACCGTGGCCCAGCAGTTGCTCGGCACCGCCCTGATCGATGATGGTCCGCGAGTCGATCTTGCTCGACACTTGGAACGCCATGCGCGTCGGGATGTTGGCCTTGATCAGACCGGTGATCACGTCCACCGAGGGACGCTGGGTGGCGAGGATCAAGTGGATACCGGCCGCCCGAGCTTTCTGGGCGATACGTGCGATGAGTTCTTCGACCTTCTTGCCGACGATCATCATCATGTCGGCAAATTCGTCGACCACCACCACGATGGTCGGCAGCTTGGTCAGCAGCGGCGCTTCGTCGTGAATGCTTTCGCGCTTGTACAGCGGGTCGGCCAGCGGTGTGCCGGCGTCCTGGGCCTCCTTGACCTTGGCGTTGAAACCCGACAGGTTACGTACGCCCATCTTCGCCATCAGCTTGTAGCGGCGCTCCATCTCGGCAACGCTCCACCGCAGCGCGTTGGCGGCGTCCTTCATGTCAGTGACCACGGGGCACAACAGGTGCGGGATGCCCTCGTAGATCGACAATTCCAACATCTTCGGGTCGATCATGATCAGTTTGGCGTCATCCGGGCCGGACTTGAACAGAATCGACAGGATCATCGCGTTCACACCCACCGACTTACCGGAACCGGTGGTACCCGCGACCAGCAGATGAGGCATTTTCGCCAGGTCAGTGATTACCGGCTTGCCGCCGATGTCGTGACCCAAGGCCAGGGTGACCGGCGATTTGAAGCTATCGTATTCCGGCGTCGACAGGACTTCGGAGAAGCGCACGATCTGGCGGTCTTCGTTGGGGATTTCGATACCCACGGTGGTTTTGCCGGGGATCACTTCCACCACGCGCACGCTGGTCACGGCCAGGGAACGCGCCAAGTCTTTCGCCAGGTTGGAAATACGGCTGACCTTGACGCCCGCCGCCGGCTGGATCTCGTAACGGGTAATCACCGGGCCGGGGTGGATCGAGTCCACCGTCACTTCGACGCCGAATTCCTTGAGCTTGATTTCCAGCAGGTGGCCGACGGCCGCCAGGGATTCAGGGGAATAATTAAGTTGTTTCTTTTCGGCCGGGTCGAGAATCGAGATCGGCGGCAAGGTACCTTCGACGGCGCTGTCGACAAACAACGGCGCCTGTTTCTCTTTTTGCACGCGAGCGCTGGGCTCGGGGGCCTTGGGCGGCGCCGGGGCAATCACTGGCGGCACCTGCTTCTCGCGGTCCGACATGTGCTTGCTCAGGGCTTGCTCGCGTTCGATCAGGCGTTCCTTGACCTTGGCCTGTTCGCGTCGGTCCGGCGTGCTCGGGGCCACCACCTCGTTGACGCGGGTGTCCACCTCACGCAGTTGGGCCACCATGCGTTTGCGGTCCACACGGGCCGACCACCAGCGATTAGCCGCGCCCTGGAATAGCTCCAGCAGGTCGAGGGTGATCTTGCCAGTCACGTCCATCACCTTGAACCACGACAGATCGGTGAACACGGTGAGACCGAACAGGAACAGCGCAATAAACATCAGGGTGCTGCCCTGGATATTCAGGCTCTTGCGCGCCAGGTCGCCGAGGCTTTCGCCCAGCGCACCGCCCGCACCCGCCGGCAGGCCGGTCGGCGCATGAAAATGGATATGGGCCAGGGCCGCGCCGGACAGCACCAGGAACACCAGGCCGATCAGGCGCCACGAAAACAGCCAACCGCTCCACTGCCATGGCTCGTGACGCTGGCGGAAGATCTGCCAGGTCTTTATCGCCAGCAGCAACGGGAAGATATACGCGAAGTAACCCAGCACCATAAACAGGATATCGGCGCTGTAGGAACCGGCGGGGCCGCCGAAGTTCTGCACGTCTTCGATCTTGCTGTTATGGCTCCAGCCGGGATCGTCCTTGCCATACGTGAGCAAGGCCATCATCAGGAACAGGCACAGCGCGCCGATAGCGATCAGCGCACCTTCCTTGAGGCGATAATGCAGGTGCTGGCGCCAGGCCGGCACGACTGCTGCTTTAGGTGTTGCGGCGGATTTCTTCAAAACGGGTCTTTTCCTGCGCCTTTAGCGCGTCCATCTGTTGAATGACTGCAAATACTGCCCAATCCGAGCAGCTGAAAAATGAACGAGTGTCGTTGAATCTACTTTTTAACATTGGGCGATTGCTGGATGAAATGAGGAAAGCGCCACAATGCCCGCATTGTACGGGTTTGTGACTGCGATGCCACGCCCTGGCCCTTCACCCGGCAGCCTAGCCAATTGAGTCTCACAACATGTTCAATTTGAGCATGCATTGTCTTTGCTGACAAAGGCTTATGAGCTGTTTTTATCAATCAAGGCCAGCTTGGCAAATGGCCTGCATCGAACCAACCCGATTACGACCGCGTCCCCGACACAGAGTTGCAGAAACACCTGCTCACGCTAATACGCATGAAAGGCCGATTCGGGCTGGCCCGATGGCGCCATGTCGACAATAATCAGCACTGCGCAAGCAGGTGTCATACCTGTCACTCCCCTCCCCTTCCGCAAGCCTGGATACCATGCTGACCTGGTTACAACGCGATTCACTGACCTTCCCCCCGCTGGCCAAGGCCATGCGTGAGCCCAATGGCCTGCTCGCGGCCGGTGGCGACCTGTCGGCCGAACGACTGGTGCAAGCCTACCGTCACGGCTGCTTCCCATGGTTCTCGGAGGGCCAGCCGATCCTCTGGTGGTCGCCCGACCCACGTACCGTCATACTCCCCGACGAGCTGCATGTGTCCCGCAGCCTGGGCAAACTGTTGCGCCAGCAGCGCTACAGCGTCACCTTCGACCAGGACTTCGCTGCAGTCATCCAGGCCTGCGCCGCACCGCGCGCCTATACCGATGGAACCTGGATCACCCAAAGCATCCAGAGCGCCTACCTGGAACTGCATCAGCGCGGTTACGCCCATTCGGTAGAGGTCTGGGACGACGGGGAACTGGTGGGCGGCCTGTATGGCCTGGCAATGGGCCAATTGTTTTTCGGCGAATCAATGTTCAGCCGCGCCGACAACGCTTCGAAATTCGGCTTTGCCACGCTGACTCGCCAACTACAGGCCTGGGGCTTTGTGCTGATCGACTGCCAGATGCCCAACGACCACCTGCACAGCCTGGGTGCCCGCGCCATTTCCCGCAGCGACTTCGCAGGCTTCCTGCGTGACCATCTGGACCAGCCCAACGCCGGGCCTTGGGTTTCTTAAGCGACTTGCGCACTCCTGACTTACACTTACTTCAAAGCTTATCCGAGGGTTGATCATGACCGAGTTGGCGCGTTTGAAGTTTTATGCCACTCAACCCCACTCTTGCAGCTATCTGCCCGACGAGCAGGCCACCACACTGTTCCTCGACCCCAGCCAGCCGATGGACGTGCATGTGTACGCCGATCTCTCGGAAATGGGCTTTCGGCGCAGTGGCGATCATCTGTACCGGCCGCATTGCCAGAACTGTAATGCCTGCGTGCCGGCGCGCATCCCTGTGGCGCAGTTTCTGCCGGACCGTAACCAGAAGCGCATCCTCAAGCGCAACGCCGACCTGACGGTGATGCCAGCCAAGCCGCGCTTCACCGAAGAATACTTCGACCTGTATCAGCGTTATATCGAGCAACGACACGCCGACGGCGATATGTTTCCGCCCAGTCGCGACCAGTTTTCCACGTTCCTGGTGCGCGACCTGCCCTTCTCACGCTTCTACGAGTTTCGTGCGGACGGCCGCTTGGTGGCCGTCGCCGTGACCGATTTGCTGCCTAACGGGCTTTCAGCGGTCTACACCTTTTATGAGCCTGACGAAGAACGCCGTAGCCTGGGACGCTTCGCGATCCTCTGGCAAATTGGCGAATCCCTGCGCCAGGAACTGGAGGCGGTGTACCTCGGCTACTGGATCAAGAACTGCAAAAAGATGAATTACAAGACCCAATATCGACCCATTGAACTGCTGATTAATCAAAGATGGGTCACACATAACTAGAACCCCTTGGCTTAAACACCCTTTTTCGGGCACAATGCACGCCGCTTTTGCCTGGCGCAGTTGCACCGGGCCATTCACTGGATACCGAGGGCTTTACTGCATGTCGAAAGAAGACAGCTTCGAAATGGAAGGCACTGTCGTCGACACCCTGCCCAACACCATGTTTCGTGTGGAGTTGGAAAATGGGCACGTCGTAACCGCGCATATCTCCGGCAAGATGCGCAAGAACTACATTCGTATTCTTACCGGCGACAAAGTGCGCGTCGAGCTGACGCCCTATGACTTGAGCAAAGGGCGCATCACTTACCGCGCTCGCTAAGCAAGTCAATACAAAACGCCCGGTTATGCCGGGCGTTTTTGTGTGTGCTCTTTACCTAACAAGCCCGCTCCCACATTTAATCTCCTTCGTTTTCAAGACAGCAAAAAGGCGCCTTTCGGCGCCTTTTGCTTTGTTGCGGTCAGCTATCAGGCCATTTCAGCCGTGGTTTCGAACTCGAAGGCCAGCTCGCCGTCCTTCAGGTCGATGTGCACCACGCCACCATGGTCGGAAAGCTCGCCAAACAGGATCTCTTCGGCCAGCGGCCGCTTGATCTTGTCCTGGATCAGACGCGCCATCGGGCGTGCGCCCATTGCCGCATCGTATCCGCCTTCGGCGATCCAGCTGCGCGCCGCTTCCGAGACTTCCAGTTGCACGCGCTTGTCTTCCAACTGCGCCTGGAGCTCGGTGAGGAACTTGTCCACCACACTTTTGATGACCTCATGGCTGAGGCGACCAAACTGGATAATAGTATCCAGGCGGTTGCGGAACTCCGGCGTAAAGCTTTTCTTGATCACTTCCATGGCATCAGAAGAGTGATCTTGATGACTGAAGCCAATCGAAGCCCGCGCGGCCGTTTCGGCACCGGCGTTGGTGGTCATGATCACGATCACGTTGCGGAAGTCCGCTTTGCGCCCGTTGTTGTCGGTCAGGGTCCCGTGGTCCATCACCTGCAGCAGCAGGTTGAAGACTTCCGGGTGGGCCTTCTCGATTTCATCGAGCAGCAACACGCAATGCGGCTGCTTGGTGATCGCCTCGGTCAACAGGCCGCCCTGGTCGAAACCGACATAGCCCGGAGGCGCGCCGATCAGACGCGACACGGTGTGCCGCTCCATGTATTCGGACATGTCGAAGCGCACCAGCTCGATGCCCATGGCCTTGGCCAACTGCCGCGCCGCTTCGGTCTTGCCGACGCCGGTCGGGCCTGCGAACAGGAACGAACCGACAGGCTTGTCCGGCGACTTGAGGCCAGCACGCGATAGCTTGATCGCGGTGGACAGCGCATCGATGGCCGCATCCTGGCCAAAAACGGTGAGCTTGAGGTCGCGCTCCAGGTTGCGCAGCAGCTCCTTATCGGAACTGTTGACGTGTTTAGGTGGAATCCGCGCGATCTTCGCCACGATGTCCTCGACTTGAGGCACGTCGATGCGTTTCACACGCTTCTCGACCGGCTGCAGGCGCTGGTAAGCCCCCGCCTCGTCAATCACGTCGATCGCCTTGTCCGGCATGTGCCGGTCATTGATGTAGCGCGACGCCAGCTCAGCCGCCGCACGCAGGGCCTCATCGGTGTACTCGATGCCATGGTGCGCTTCGAAGCGCCCCTTGAGCCCGCGCAGGATGCCGATGGTGTCTTCGACCGAAGGCTCGGACACATCGACTTTCTGAAAGCGACGCGCCAGGGCACGGTCTTTCTCGAAGATGCCGCGAAATTCCTGGAACGTGGTCGAGCCGATGCAACGGATATCACCCGAGGATAACAACGGCTTGAGCAGGTTGGAGGCATCCATCACCCCACCGGAGGCGGCACCGGCACCAATGATCGTGTGGATTTCGTCGATGAACAGAATCGCCTGCGGGCGTTTTTTCAGCTCGCCGAGCAACGCCTTGAAGCGCTTCTCGAAATCGCCCCGGTACTTGGTCCCGGCGAGCAAAGCGCCGAGATCAAGGGAGTAGACGACGCTGTTGGCCAGCAGGTCTGGCACCTGGTTATCCACGATGCGCTTGGCCAGGCCTTCGGCGATCGCGGTTTTACCCACACCCGCCTCACCCACCAGCAACGGGTTGTTCTTGCGACGACGCGCGAGGATCTGCGCCACGCGCTCAACTTCCAGCTCTCGCCCCACCAGCGGATCGATCCGCCCCTGGCGCGCCAGTTCATTGAGGTTGCTGGCATAGGCATCCAGTGGATTGCCCGAAGAAGAAGACTCACCACCCTCTTCGTCCTGCATCTCCTGCTCACCCTCGGAATGATCGCCGTGCCCAGGCACCTTGGAGATACCGTGGGCGATGTAGTTGACGACATCAATACGGGCAACGCTCTGCTGTTTCAGCAGGAACACTGCCTGGCTTTCCTGCTCGCTGAAAATCGCCACCAGCACGTTGGCGCCTGTGACTTCACGCTTACCGGAGCTCTGCACGTGGAAAACAGCACGTTGAAGCACCCGCTGGAAGCCCAGGGTTGGCTGGGTTTCACGGTCTTCATCGTGGACGGGAATAAGTGGCGTCGTGGAGTCGATAAACTCCTGCAGGTCATGCTTGAGTTTGTCGAGGTTAGCGCCGCACGCACGCAGAACGGTGGCGGCAGCTTCGTTATCCAAAAGTGCCAGCAGCAGGTGTTCGACGGTCATGAATTCATGACGCTTCGAACGGGCCTCCTTGAAGGCAAGATTGAGGGTGACTTCGAGCTCGCGGTTTAACATAGCTTCACCTCATACCCAAGTGGTCGGCGTTAACCGTCCTTCTCGATTTCACAGAGTAGCGGATGCTGGCTTTCCCTGGCGTACTGGTTGACCTGCATGGCCTTTGTCTCGGCGATGTCGCGGGTAAACACTCCACATACTGCCCGTCCTTCTGTATGAACGGCCAGCATTACCTTGGTGGCCAACTCGCGGTTCAGGTTAAAAAACACCTCGAGCACTTCGACGACGAAATCCATCGGTGTGTAGTCATCATTGAACAAAACCACCTTGTACATCGGCGGCGCCTGTAAAGCAGGCTTGGCCTCCTGAACAGCAATGCCTGCAGAACCGTCGTCATCATGTTCATGATCCGGTCGATCCTGATTGAATGTTAGTCGAATCTGGCTGTTTGCATGCATGGAAAGAAAGGTTCGTCAGTGGTTCAAATACAGTGGTGGGGGCGACCTGTCAGAATTTCAACTCTGACCGACTGGTCGCCTTGACTATCGGCAAATCGGTGTTACAACCAATAGAACCCACAGTGGGTAAAAAAGGTCCGCGCAGTCAACCTTATTTATTCGGGTTAGGACGGATAAACTGGATGATACTCCAGTGATGGAGTCTGGTGCAGAGGGATATGGGTATGTCTGGCGTCAAGATCAATGGAAAGAAAAAGGGCAAGGTCAAGTGGTTCAATAATGCCAAGGGGTACGGCTTCATTATTGAAGACGGCAAGGATGATGACCTTTTCGCGCACTACTCAGCGATCGAAATGGACGGGTACAAGACCCTGAAAGCGGGCCAAGCGGTAAGCTTCGAGATCATTCAAGGACCAAAAGGGCTGCACGCCGTGGGAATCTCTGCCGCTAAGGTTGATGCGCCTGAAAAACCAGCCACATCAAACGCTCCCAGCCAAAAAACGTTAACGACCTAAAAGCCCCTGAGTGCGAATATTGCAATGAAAAAACCGGTCAACTCAACCCAATGAGGTGACCGGTTTTTTTGTGCCCTTCCTTTACATATGCGAAATCAACGCATCGCCGAAGGCCGACGAAGACAGCAACTTGGCGCCCTCCATCAAGCGATGGAAGTCATAAGTCACTGTCTTGGCCGAAATGGCACCATTGGTGCCCTTGATGATCAAGTCCGCCGCCTCGATCCAGCCCATGTGGCGCAACATCATTTCCGCCGACAGAATCAGCGAACCCGGGTTGACCTGGTCCTTGCCCGCGTATTTCGGCGCAGTACCATGGGTAGCCTCGAACATCGCCACGGTGTCGGACAGGTTCGCGCCCGGCGCAATACCGATTCCGCCCACTTCTGCCGCCAAAGCATCGGACAGATAGTCACCGTTGAGGTTGAGAGTCGCAATCACGTCGTACTCAGCCGGACGCAACAGGATCTGCTGGAGCATGGCGTCCGCAATGGCATCCTTGACGACTACATTCTTGCCAGTCTTCGGGTTCTTGAACTGCATCCAAGGGCCGCCATCGAGCAGCGTTGCGCCGAATTCTTTTTCAGCAATACCGTAGGCCCACTCCTTAAAGGCGCCTTCAGTAAACTTCATGATGTTGCCTTTGTGCACGATAGTCAGCGAGTCGCGATCGTTGTCCACTACGTACTGGAGAGCTTTGCGCGCCAGACGCTCAGTGCCTTCCTTGGAGACCGGCTTCACGCCAATCCCGCAATCCTGATCGAAACGGATCTTGGTCACACCCATTTCTTCCTTCAGGAACTTGATCACCTTGATCGCCTCGGGCGAACCGGCCTTCCACTCGATCCCGGCGTAAATATCTTCGGAGTTCTCGCGGAAGATGGTCATGTCCACATCGCCAGGCTTTTTGACTGGGCTGGGCACACCTTCGAACCAGCGCACCGGACGCAAACACACGTAAAGGTCGAGTTGCTGGCGCAGGGCCACGTTCAACGAACGGATGCCGCCACCGACCGGCGTGGTCAGTGGGCCCTTGATGGACACCACGTAATCCTTGACCGCATCCAGGGTTTCCTGGGGCAGCCAGGTGTCTTGGTCGTAGACCTGGGTGGCTTTCTCGCCAGCATAAACCTCCATCCACGAGATCTTGCGCTTGCCGCCGTAAGCCTTTTCAACAGCTGCGTCGACCACCTTGATCATCACCGGACTGATGTCGACGCCGATACCGTCACCTTCGATATAAGGGATGATCGGTTGGTCAGGAACATTGAGAGAATGGTCTGCATTGACGGTGATTTTGTCGCCGACTGCCGGAACCTGAATCTTCTGGTATCCCATGCTGAACTCCATCTATGGATTAAACATCTGGCTGCGTTCGAGCCTACTCCAGATAAATGACGACTGAAACCTCACGCCAGGCTCATTTGCATCGAAAACAGCACATTTAGTCGCCTACAAGCTTGAAAGCAAAGGTAAAAGCGCCAATCTTGAGCACAACGTACGACTTTAGGTGCAACGTGGTACCTGCGACCTTTAGACCAATGGACGACACACCTTTTGTATGAAGGCTCGGCGTAAGCATAGCGACCTATGTATAATGCCGCCGCTGACCCAAGAGTCACGACAGCCGACCGCTCTAGAACAGATGCCCTCGGCTCGCAAAGCAGGACTATTACAATAGTCCACCCGCTTGACGCTCGACTGATGCAACCCAACATCACCGCGAAGAAACCTCGACATTTCGCTCATGGATGACTTTGAACGAACGCGCTCCACCCGGCGCATCTCGAGTTTCTGCGCACGCTTTCAGCAAAGAAGAGAGTTAATCCGAATATGCCCACCCGCTCGAAGATCATCTATACCTTCACCGACGAAGCCCCGGCCCTCGCCACCTATTCACTGCTGCCTATCGTAGAGGCCTTCACCGCTTCCGCTGATATTGCCGTGGAAACCCGCGACATCTCTCTCGCCGCGCGCATCCTCGCAAGCTTCCCCGAGCAACTGGGCGCCAAGGCTATCGCGGACCACCTCGCCGAACTGGGCGACCTGGCCGTTACGCCTGAAGCCAACATCATCAAACTGCCTAACATCAGCGCCTCGACCCCGCAGCTGCAAGCCGCGATCAAGGAACTGCAGGCCCAGGGCTACGCCCTGCCGGACTACCCGGAAACCGTAACCACCGACGCGGAAAAAGAAACCCGTGCACGTTACGACAAGGTCAAGGGCAGCGCCGTGAACCCGGTACTGCGCGAAGGCAACTCCGACCGCCGCGCACCGCTGTCGGTCAAGAACTACGCACGCAAGCACCCGCACAAAATGGGCGCCTGGGCTGCCGACTCCAAGTCGCACATTGCTCACATGAACAGTGGCGACTTCTACGGCAGCGAAAAAGCCGTACAGATCGAAGGTGCTGATGCCGTCAAAATCGAGCTGATCGCTCAAGACGGCACTGCGACCGTCCTGAAGGAAAAAACCTCGGTACAGGCTGGCGAAATCATCGACACCGCCGTACTGAGCAAGAAAGCCCTGCGCAGCTTCATCGCCGCTGAAATCGAAGACGCCAAGAAACAAGGCGTACTGCTGTCGGTTCACCTGAAAGCCACCATGATGAAGGTCTCCGACCCGATCATGTTCGGCCAGATCGTTGCCGAGTTCTATAAAGACGCCCTGGCCAAGCACGCGACCGTGCTGGAGCAGATCGGCTTCAACTTGAACAACGGCATCGGCGACCTGTACGCACGCATCAAGGCCTTGCCGGCTGACCAGCAAGCGCAGATCGAAGCTGACATCCAGGCGGTCTATGCCGCTCGCCCTGCCCTGGCGATGGTCAACTCCGACAAAGGCATCACCAACCTGCACGTGCCGAGCGACGTCATCGTCGACGCCTCGATGCCTGCCATGATCCGTGACTCCGGCAAAATGTGGGGCACCGACGGCCAGTTGCACGACACCAAGGCTGTGATCCCGGATCGCTGCTACGCCACCATTTACCAAGCCGTCATCGAAGACTGCAAGGCCAATGGCGCGTTCGACCCAACCACCATGGGCAGCGTGCCAAACGTTGGCCTGATGGCGAAGAAAGCCGAAGAGTACGGTTCCCACGACAAGACGTTCCAGATCAAAGCTGACGGCGTAGTCCGCGTCACCGACGGCAAGGGCAGCCTGTTGATGGAACAGAAAGTCGAGGCTGGCGACATCTTCCGCATGTGCCAGACCCAAGACGCGCCGATCCAGGACTGGGTCAAACTGGCCGTCAACCGTGCCCGCGCCAGCAACACCCCGGCCATTTTCTGGCTGGACCCACAGCGTGCACACGATGGCGTCGTGGTCGAGAAAGTTCAGGCTTACCTGAAAGACCACAACACCGAAGGCCTGGACATCCGCATCATGTCGCCCGTCGACGCGATGAAGTTCACCCTGGAGCGCACCCGCAAGGGCCTGGACACCATCTCGGTGACGGGTAACGTGCTGCGTGACTACCTGACCGACCTGTTCCCGATCATGGAGCTGGGCACCAGCGCCAAGATGCTGTCCATCGTGCCGCTGATGAACGGCGGCGGCCTGTTCGAAACCGGCGCTGGCGGTTCGGCCCCGAAACACGTTCAGCAACTGGTCGAAGAGAACTTCCTGCGCTGGGACTCCCTGGGCGAGTTCCTGGCCCTGGCCGCCTCCCTTGAGCATTTGGGTGTGACGTACAACAACCCGAAAGCCCTGGTACTGTCCAAGACCCTGGACCAGGCCACCGGCCAGTTCCTCGACAACAACAAGTCGCCATCGCGCAAAGTCGGCAACATCGACAACCGCGGCAGCCACTTCTACCTGGCGCTGTACTGGGCTCAAGCCCTGGCCGCTCAGACCGAAGACACTGCACTGCAAGCGCAGTTTGGCGAATTGGCAAAAACCCTGACCGCGAACGAAGCAACCATCGTTGCCGAACTGAACGCCGTACAGGGCAAGCCAGTGGACATCGGCGGCTACTACGCGCCAAGCCCTGAGCTGACCAGCAAGGCCATGCGTCCGAGCAACACGTTCAATGCAGCAATTGCCAAGTTGAAGTAAGGTTGTAAGGATGCAAAGAAGCCCCGGCCTTGTGCCGGGGTTTCTGTTCCTGGACTCTGCGGTTTTGCTGAAGAAACCGGATCAAAATGTGAGAGTGGGCTTGCTCGCGAATGCGGAGTGCCAGTTGCCCGATGCCTATCTGACCCATTGCATTTGCGAGCAGGCTCACACTGACTGCAATCCTGACTAAAGACCGCACCGCGCCATGAATCGAGGTTTTGAATGACCTGGCAACCCCACATCACCGTCGCCACCCTTGTCGAAGACAACGGCCGCTTCCTGATGGTCGAAGAGCTCAAGGGCGGCCGCGCCGTACTCAACCAGCCCGCCGGCCACCTCGACCCGCATGAAACCCTGACCGAAGCCGCCGTGCGCGAAACCCTTGAAGAAACCGGCTGGGACGTCGAAGCCACCGGCATCGTCGGCATCTACCTGTACACCGCCCCCAGCAATGGTGTGACTTACCAGCGTGTGTGCTTTACCGCCAAAGCCCTGAAACACCACCCGGGCTATCAACTCGACGAAGGCATCATCCGCGCCCGCTGGCTGACCCGCGACGAATTGATGGACCTGCGCGACAGCTGGCGCAGTGAGCTGATCATCCGCTGTATCGACGATTATCTGGCCGGCCAGCGGCACAGTCTCGAATTGATCCGCCCTTCTCTTTAGCCTTGAAGGCTCGGGCCTGATAGAATCGCGTCCTTTTTCAAGACACCCGTTGAAACCTATGCGTGATCCAGCCCCTTCTGACACCCAAAAGAAGCGCGTCATCGTCGGCATGTCCGGCGGCGTGGATTCTTCCGTTTCCGCCGTTCTGCTCATGGAGCAGGGTTATGAGGTGGAAGGCCTGTTCATGAAGAACTGGGAAGAAGACGATGGAACGGAATATTGCACCGCCATGGACGACCTGGCGGATGCCCAGGCCGTGTGTGACAAGATCGGCATCAAGCTGCACACCGCCAACTTTGCCGCCGAGTACTGGGACAACGTGTTCGAGCACTTCCTGGCCGAATACAAGGCCGGCCGCACGCCGAACCCGGACATCCTGTGTAACCGTGAAATCAAGTTCAAGGCGTTCCTCGACTACGCGATGATGCTCGGCGCCGATCTGATCGCCACGGGTCACTACGTGCGCCGCCGCGACATCGAGGGGCGCACCCAACTGCTCAAGGGCCTGGACCCAAACAAGGACCAGAGCTACTTCCTGCACGCCGTCGGCGGTGAACAGATCGCCAAGACCCTGTTCCCCGTGGGCGAACTGGAAAAGCCCGAAGTGCGCAGGATCGCCGAGAAACACGGCCTGGCCACCGCCAAAAAGAAGGATTCGACCGGGATCTGCTTTATCGGCGAGCGCCGCTTCAGCGACTTCCTCAAGCAATACCTGCCGGCGCAACCGGGCGAAATCAAAACCACCGAAGGCGACGTCATCGGCCGTCACCATGGCCTGATGTACCACACCATCGGCCAGCGCCAGGGCCTGGGCATTGGCGGCTTGAAAGACGCCAGTGAGGAGCCGTGGTACGTGCTGGTCAAAGACCTGGAACACAACGTGCTGATTGTTGGCCAGGGCAACGAACATCCATTGCTGTTCTCCGGCGCCCTGCTCGCCTCTGAAATCTATTGGGTCAACCCGATCGACCTGAGCACCCCGCGCCGCTTGACCGCCAAAGTGCGCTATCGCCAAAGCGACCAACCATGCACCCTGGAAAAAACCGCTACTGGCTACCGCGCAACCTTTGATGACCCGCAACGCGCGGTCACCCCTGGCCAGTCCGTGGTGTTCTATGACGGCGAAATCTGTCTGGGCGGCGGCGTGATTGAAGTCGCGCAAGCCTGGAGCAACCCGGCATGAGCCCGACCCAGGAGCAATTGACGGCACTCGGCGGGGTTTTCCTCGCCGCAGTACTGGTGGACAAGATCGCCAAGACTGGCCAAGTCACCGAGGCAGGCCTGACCTGCATGCTCGGCAGCTTGTTGATCCGCGACCCCAAGGACACCCTGGAAGTCTACGGGGGTGACGATATCGCGCTGCGTGAAGGTTACCGCGCCCTGATCGGCGCCCTGGAGCGCGACCCCAGCACCTTGCAGCGCGAGCCATTGCGCTACGCCCTGTCGATGCTCGGCCTTGAGCGTCAACTGGCCAAGCGTGAAGACATGCTCGAGGTCATCGGCAAGCGCCTGCCACAGATTCAGTCCCAGGTGGAACACTTCGGCCCAGCCCACGAAAACGTGGTCGCGGCCTGCGGCGCGCTGTACCAGGACACCTTGAGCACCTTGCGCCAGCGAATCCAGGTGCACGGCGACATGCGCAACCTGCAACAACCGAACAACGCCTCGAAAATCCGCGCCCTGCTCCTGGCCGGTATTCGCTCGGCGCGGTTGTGGCGCCAGCTGGGCGGTCATCGTTGGCAGTTGGTGATCAGTCGTCGCAAATTGCTCAAAGAGCTTTACCCGTTGATGCGCAACGAATAAGTCGCACCAGCAGGCCATTTTCAAGCCGTTACGCGTAATACGCCGGTCAGTTGGCAACGGACCGGCGGATTTTTTCATGTATGATACGCGCCCCATTTCGTTGCCCGACTGTCCGAGAACACCCCATGCAGCTTTCTTCGCTCACTGCGGTTTCCCCTGTTGACGGCCGCTACGCCGGCAAAACCCAGGCCCTGCGCCCTATTTTCAGCGAATACGGTCTGATCCGTGCTCGCGTACTGGTTGAAGTGCGCTGGCTCCAGCGCCTGGCCGCTCACCCTGCCATCAGCGAAGTGCCGGCGTTTTCCGCCGAAGCCAACGCTGTGCTCAACACCCTGGCGGAAAACTTCTCCCTGGAGCACGCCGAGCGTGTGAAAGAGATCGAGCGCACCACCAACCACGACGTCAAAGCCATCGAATACTTGCTGAAAGAGCAAGCGGCGAAGCTGCCGGAATTGGCCCAGGTCAGCGAGTTCATCCACTTTGCCTGCACCAGCGAGGACATCAACAACCTGTCCCACGCCCTGATGCTGCGCGAAGGCCGTGATGACGTCATGCTGCCGCTGATGCGCCAGACCGCTGAAGCCATCCGCGAACTGGCTATCCGTTTCGCCGATGTGCCGATGCTGTCGCGCACCCACGGCCAGCCGGCATCGCCAACGACCTTGGGCAAAGAACTGGCCAACGTGGTGTACCGCCTGGAGCGCCAGATCGCTCAGGTCGCAGCCGTGCCCCTGCTGGGCAAGATCAACGGCGCCGTAGGCAACTACAACGCCCACTTGTCTGCCTACCCTGAGATCGACTGGGAAGCCAACGCCCGCGCCTTCATCGAAGACGAACTAGGCCTGGGCTTCAACCCGTACACCACGCAGATCGAACCGCACGACTACATTGCCGAGCTGTTCGACGCCATTGCGCGCTTCAACACCATCCTGATCGACTTCGATCGCGATATCTGGGGCTACATCTCCCTGGGCTACTTCAAGCAACGCACGATTGCCGGTGAAATCGGTTCGTCGACCATGCCGCACAAGGTCAACCCGATCGACTTCGAAAACTCCGAAGGCAACCTCGGCATCGCCAACGCGCTGTTCCAGCACCTGGCCAGCAAGTTGCCGATCTCCCGCTGGCAGCGCGACCTGACGGACTCCACCGTACTGCGCAACCTCGGTGTGGGCTTTGCTCACAGCGTGATCGCCTACGAAGCCAGCCTCAAAGGCATCAGCAAGCTTGAGCTCAACGCGCAGAAGATCGCCGCTGACCTGGACGCGTGCTGGGAAGTCCTGGCCGAGCCAATCCAGACCGTGATGCGCCGCTACAACATCGAAAACCCTTACGAGAAGCTGAAAGAGTTGACGCGCGGCAAGGGCATCAGCCCCGAAGCACTGCAAACTTTCATCGACGGCCTGGACATGCCAGCCGCGGCCAAGGCCGAGCTGAAACTGCTGACCCCGGCCAACTACATCGGCAACGCTGTAGAGCAAGCCAAGCGCATCTGATTACCGCATGCCCCTTGAGACGCCCGGCCGCGCCGGGCGTTTTTATTTCAGTCTGAAAAGTGCATTTTTTCAATAGGTTACAAATGAATCCTGATATTCCTCTTCAACTTCTGGGCGGCATCACGGCACGGGAATTCCTGCGCGACTACTGGCAGAAAAAACCATTGCTGATCCGTCAGGCCATCCCTGATTTCGAAAGCCCGATCGACGCCGATGAACTGGCCGGCCTGGCCCTGGAAGAAGAAGTCGAATCGCGTCTGGTGATCGAACACGGCGAGCGTCCGTGGGAACTGCGTCGTGGCCCGTTCGCTGAAGACGCCTTCAGCACCCTGCCCGAACGTGAGTGGACCCTGCTGGTGCAGGCCGTCGACCAGTTCGTACCGGAAGTGGCCGAGCTGCTGGAGCAGTTCCGCTTTCTGCCGAGCTGGCGCATCGACGATGTGATGATCAGCTTTGCTGCCCCGGGTGGTAGCGTTGGTCCGCACTTCGACAACTACGATGTGTTCCTGCTGCAAGCCCAGGGCAAGCGCAACTGGAAGATCGGCCAGATGTGCAGCTCCGAAAGCCCGCTGCTGCAACACGCTGACCTGCGCATCCTCGCCGAATTTGAAGAAAGCGCCGAATGGGTCCTGGAACCGGGCGACATGCTCTACCTGCCGCCGCGCCTGGCGCACTTCGGCATCGCCGAAGATGACTGCATGACCTACTCGGTCGGCTTCCGCGCGCCAAGCGCTGCTGAAGTGCTGACCCACTTCACCGACTTCCTGGCCCAGTACCTGACCGACGAAGAGCGTTACACCGACGCCGACGCCCAACCCGTCAGCGACCCGCACCAGATCCAGAGCGACGCCCTCGACCGCCTCAAGAGCCTGCTGGCCGAGCACATGAGCGACGAGCGCATGCTGCTGACTTGGTTCGGCCAGTTCATGACCGAGCCACGCTACCCGGAACTGGTGGCCGGCGAAGAAGTGGGCGAAGAAGACTTCATCAGCAGCTTGCAAGACGGCGCGATCCTCGTGCGCAACCCGAGCGCGCGTATGGCCTGGTCGGAAGTGGACGACGACGTGCTGCTGTTCGCCAGCGGGCAAAGCCGTTATTTGCCGGGCAAACTGCGCGAATTGTTGAAGCTGATCTGCGCCGCCGACGCCTTGCACGCTGAAAACCTCGGCCCATGGCTGGCGGATGAAGACGGTCGCGACCTGCTGTGCGAATTGGTCAAGCAAGGCAGCCTGGGATTTGCCGATGAATAAGATTCACGTACGTGTCGCGGACTGGCGAATGGATATCGACGAGATTCGGCGCATTCGTGAAGCGGTGTTTATCGCTGAACAATCGGTTCCACCTGAGCTGGAGTGGGACGCTGACGACGCTGGCGCCATGCACTTTCTAGCATTTGAAGGCGACTTTCCTATCGGCACTGCTCGCCTGCTGCCCAGCGGCGAGATTGGTCGCGTATCAGTGCTCAAGGACTGGCGCGGACTGAAGGTCGGCGACAAGCTGATGGAAGCTGTGATCGGCGAGGCCGAGAAACGCGGCCAGACCAAGCAGTTTCTGAGTGCACAGGTTTATGCTGCGCCGTTCTATGAGCGGTTGGGTTTCAAGATTGTCAGTGATGAATTTCTTGAAGTCGGGATTCCGCATGTGGATATGGTGCGCGGGGACTGATCCGAAACCGCGTCGCCTGCGATAGCGATATCAGCAACACCAAAAATGCCCTGCCATGCCAGGGCATTTTGCCGTCCAGAATTCAATTTGCGACCCGCCAGGCCGACAAACTGGCAAACTCAAGCCCAAATGACTCGCAGAGATCACGGACATGTCCCTACGCACCCTGCTCACCGCCGTTCTCCTGACCACCAGCTTCGCGGCTGTGGCCGACACTGAAGTCGTCAACCTGAGCAACCGCACCAGCGCCGACCTGCTGCCTGTGGCACAGAACTTCATTGGCAAGGACGGCACCGTCAGTGCCTACGGCAACCAACTGATCGTTAACGCTGACCCCGCCAAGATCCAGGACTTGCGCGCCCTGCTCTCGCAACTGGACACCCCGACCAAGCGTTTGCTGATCACTGTCGACACCAACGAAAGCAATCAGCAGAACAGCGGCGACAGCCAGACCCGCATCATCAGCTACGGCACGACCAGCCGCGACGGCGGTATCCAGCAGATCCAGGCCAGTGAAGGTGTACCCGCCTTGATCCAGGTGGGTCAAAGCGTACCGCTCACTACCACCCAGCAAGACAGCTATGGTCGCCCGCAAAACCAGACCCAGTACCGCAACGTCACCCAGGGCTTCTACGTCACAGCCAGCGTCACCGGTGAAACCGTGCACCTGGCAATCAGTACCAACCGTGACCGCATGAGCCAGGAACGTCCCGATGTAGTGAACGTACAAAGCACCGACACAACCGTCAGTGGGCAGTTGGGTGAGTGGATTACCCTGGCCGGCATCAATCGCCAGACCCAGGCCGACAAATCCTCTACAACCCGCAGCTACTCTACTCAGGGCCGCGACGACCTGACAGTGCGAGTCAAGGTCGACACCCTGAACTGAAGCACCAAAAACTGACTGATGAGTCGTATTAGACTAAAGATGTAGTGCTGCAAAAAAATCACTACAAAACATTTGACGATCCAAAAAAGCATGGGCATGATGGCCTCGCTCCCGCTGATCAGGGGCCCTGGCAAGGGCCTTCGGATCGCTGCTCTAAGCTACCCACCTGAGCCGATTCGTGTCTGTACCGCCCACAAGGTGTGTTTGACGAGGTTGCGACTGGAACGAAGTTGTCCCGAGGGACGGAAGCTAACCAGGTAACCCGGCTACACGCTGCTGAACACCTAAGGGCCCACGACGCCTGAAGACTGTTCCTGGTCTGCCTTTACCTGCTCCCCCCTCTCGCCAATCGTTCATCCCGTCGCATTCCCCGCCAGACCCGACATGACCGCCTAAGCTTCTGGTCAGCGAGCAGCCCTGCCCACGCATTGAATGCAGGGCTGGCAAATGGATTTTTCCACCACACGAAGACGCGACGAGGTTTACTCCCATGGCACTGACACGCGAACAGCAAATTGCAGCCCTCGAGAAAGACTGGGCTGAAAACCCACGCTGGAAAGGCGTGACCCGCGCTTATTCCGCTGCTGACGTCGTCCGCCTGCGTGGCTCGGTTCAACCTGAGCACACCTTTGCAAAACTCGGCGCCGAGAAGCTGTGGAACCTGGTCACCCAAGGTGCCAAGCCTTCCTTCCGTCCCGACAAAGATTTCGTCAACTGCATGGGCGCCCTTACCGGTGGCCAGGCAGTACAACAGATCAAAGCAGGTATCCAGGCAATCTACCTGTCCGGCTGGCAAGTGGCGGCGGACAACAACTCCGCTGAATCCATGTACCCCGACCAATCGCTGTACCCGGTGGATTCGGTTCCAACCGTGGTCAAGCGCATCAATAACTCGTTCCGTCGTGCCGACCAGATCCAATGGAAAGCCGGTAAAGGCCCGGGCGACGAAGGCTACATCGACTACTTCGCCCCCATCGTGGCTGACGCTGAAGCCGGTTTCGGCGGCGTACTGAACGCCTACGAGCTGATGAAGAGCATGATCGAGGCAGGCGCTGCCGGCGTGCACTTCGAAGACCAGTTGGCTTCGGTGAAGAAGTGCGGCCACATGGGCGGCAAAGTACTGGTGCCAACCCAGGAAGCCGTACAGAAGCTGACCGCTGCTCGCCTGGCCGCTGACGTTGCCGGCACCCCGACCATCATCCTGGCGCGTACCGATGCCAACGCCGCTGACTTGCTGACCTCCGACTGCGACCCATACGACAAGCCATTCGTGACCGGCGAACGTACTCAGGAAGGTTTCTACAAGGTTCGCGCTGGTCTCGACCAGGCAATCGCCCGCGGCCTGGCCTACGCGCCGTACGCTGACCTGATCTGGTGCGAAACCGCCAAGCCGGACCTTGACGAAGCCCGTCGTTTCGCCGAAGCGATCAAGAAGGAGTACCCGGACCAACTGCTTTCGTACAACTGCTCGCCGTCCTTCAACTGGAAGAAAAACCTGGACGACGCGACCATCGCCAAGTTCCAGCGCGAACTGTCCGCCATGGGCTACAAGCACCAGTTCATCACCCTGGCCGGCATTCACAATATGTGGCACAGCATGTTCAACCTGGCGCACGACTACGCGCGCAACGACATGACCGCTTACGTGAAGCTGCAGGAGCAGGAATTCGCTGACGCAGCCAAGGGTTACACCTTTGTGGCGCACCAGCAGGAAGTGGGCACCGGCTACTTCGACGACATGACCACCGTGATCCAGGGCGGCACCTCGTCCGTGACCGCGCTGACCGGTTCGACCGAAGAAGAGCAGTTCCACTAAGTATCGAGTAAACGGCCACTGCGTAACCGTTCAAAAGCTAAACGCAGTGCCGCACAACAATCACGCCCCGACTGGTTCGGGGCGTTTTTTTGCCCACTAAAATCCCCCTGACGATAAAAGTCAAAATCTGTGTGGGCTTGCTCGCTCCCACAAGGGAATGCATCCAGCCTGAAGACTTAGTGCAAAACATTGATCCAGAGCGGTATTCGCCTCGATCAAATCGGTTAAAAGATCCCCATCAGCAACTAAGTGCCCATCCAGCAAGTAACAACAACTCCCGCGCCACACGAGAAACATTCGCTTAAACCCCACGCAAACAATATTCATTATCATTTGACCCATGAAAACTTCTTTACAGGTTAAACAAAACACATTTGATTAAATGCCTGCTAATGCCCGCCCCATAAGGGCTACAGCCCCACGAAGGTGCACTATGTGCTTATTCCATCGAATAATTTCGCTATCGGAATTTTACTTGCCCGGTGTTTAGCCATAAAATCACCGCGATTGATTGCAGTGCGACATATCGTCACTGCATCGTTACTTTTTCGAGCTCAGAGACCTTTGCTCTCTGTTAAGGATTTCTAGCATGACCGAAGCGACAGGACTCATGGCCCACAACTGGGGCTTTGCCATTTTCCTCCTCGGTGTTGTCGGCCTTTGCGCCTTCATGCTCGGCGTCTCCAGCCTCCTCGGGTCAAAAGCCTGGGGCCGTAGCAAAAATGAACCGTTCGAGTCCGGCATGCTGCCTACAGGTGGCGCCCGCTTGCGGCTATCAGCCAAATTCTATCTGGTCGCGATGCTCTTCGTGATCTTCGATATCGAAGCCCTTTTTCTCTTTGCCTGGTCTGTGTCCGTCCGCGAAAGCGGCTGGACCGGATTCGTCGAAGCCCTCGTTTTCATAGCAATTCTGTTGGCAGGCCTTGTCTACTTGTTCCGAGTGGGCGCCCTTGATTGGGCTCCGGAAGCTCGGCGTAAGCGGCAAGCGAAGCTGAAACAATGAGGCTTTGGCGATGCAATACAATCTCACCAGGATCGACCCGGATGCTCCTAACGATCAGTACCCTATCGGCGAACGGGAAACCGTTTCCGATCCGTTAGAAGATCAAGTCCACAAAAACATCTACATGGGCAAGCTGGAAGACGTGCTGAGTGGCGCGGTCAACTGGGGGCGTAAAAACTCCCTGTGGCCGTACAACTTCGGTCTGTCCTGCTGCTACGTGGAAATGACCACCGCCTTCACGGCGCCCCACGATATCGCGCGCTTTGGCGCCGAAGTTATCCGGGCATCGCCGCGTCAGGCGGATTTCATGGTTATCGCCGGTACCTGCTTTATCAAGATGGCGCCGATCATTCAGCGTCTCTACGAGCAAATGCTCGAACCAAAGTGGGTTATTTCCATGGGTTCGTGCGCCAACTCCGGTGGCATGTACGACATCTACTCAGTGGTTCAAGGGGTGGACAAGTTCCTGCCCGTGGACGTCTACGTGCCTGGCTGCCCGCCCCGCCCTGAAGCGTTCTTGCAAGGCTTGATGCTGTTGCAGGAATCGATTGGCAAGGAGCGTCGCCCGCTTTCCTGGGTCGTCGGCGATCAAGGCGTGTATCGCGCCGAGATGCCGTCGCAAAAGGAACAGCGCCGCGAACAGCGTATCGCAGTCACCAACCTGCGCAGCCCCGACGAAGTCTGATCCAGCACCGCTTCTTTTATAGAACGAAAACCTGGCTTCATTCTTTACGTTGACCGAAAGCGATAAAAAAACCATGACTACAGGCAGCGCTCTGTACATCCCGCCTTATAAGGCAGACGACCAGGATGTGGTCGTCGAACTCAATAACCGTTTTGGCCCTGACGCCTTCACCGCCCAGGCCACACGCACTGGGATGCCGGTGCTGTGGGTGGCGCGCGCCAAGCTCGTCGAAGTCCTGACATTCCTGCGTAACCTGCCCAAGCCGTACGTCATGCTCTATGACCTGCATGGCGTGGACGAGCGTCTGCGCACCAAGCGTCAAGGCCTGCCGAGCGGCGCCGATTTCACCGTGTTCTATCACCTGCTGTCGATCGAACGTAACAGCGACGTGATGATCAAGGTCGCGCTGTCCGAAAGCGACCTGAGCGTACCGACCGTGACCGGCATCTGGCCGAACGCCAGCTGGTACGAGCGTGAAGTCTGGGATATGTTCGGTATCGACTTCCCGGGCCACCCGCACCTGACGCGCATCATGATGCCGCCCACCTGGGAAGGTCACCCGCTGCGCAAGGACTTCCCTGCCCGCGCCACCGAATTCGACCCGTACAGCCTCAACCTCGCCAAGCAACAGCTTGAAGAAGAGGCCGCACGCTTCCGTCCGGAAGACTGGGGCATGAAGCGTTCAGGCACCAACGAGGACTACATGTTCCTCAACCTGGGCCCGAACCACCCTTCGGCTCACGGTGCCTTCCGTATCATCCTGCAACTGGACGGCGAAGAAATCGTCGACTGCGTGCCGGACATCGGCTACCACCACCGTGGTGCAGAGAAGATGGCCGAACGTCAGTCGTGGCACAGCTTCATCCCGTACACCGACCGTATCGACTACCTCGGCGGCGTGATGAACAACCTGCCGTACGTGCTTTCTGTCGAGAAGCTGGCCGGCATCAAGGTTCCGGACCGCGTCGACACCATCCGCATCATGATGGCCGAGTTCTTCCGGATCACCAGCCACCTGCTGTTCCTGGGTACCTATATCCAGGACGTTGGCGCCATGACCCCGGTGTTCTTTACCTTCACCGACCGTCAGCGCGCCTACAAGGTCATCGAAGCCATCACTGGCTTCCGCCTGCACCCGGCCTGGTACCGCATCGGCGGTGTGGCCCACGACCTGCCGAACGGCTGGGAGCGCCTGGTCAAGGAGTTCATCGACTGGATGCCCAAGCGTCTGGACGAGTACCAAAAGGCAGCGCTGGACAACAGCATCCTCAAAGGCCGTACCATCGGCGTCGCCCAGTACAACACCAAAGAAGCCCTGGAATGGGGCGTCACCGGTGCTGGCCTGCGTTCGACCGGCTGCGATTTCGACCTGCGTAAAGCGCGCCCCTACTCCGGCTACGAGAACTTCGAATTCGAAGTCCCGCTGGCGGCCAACGGCGATGCCTACGACCGTTGCATCGTGCGCGTCGAAGAAATGCGCCAGAGCCTGAAGATCATCGAGCAGTGCATGCGCAACATGCCGGCCGGCCCGTACAAGGCGGATCACCCGCTGACCACGCCGCCGCCGAAAGAGCGCACGCTGCAGCACATCGAAACCCTGATCACGCACTTCCTGCAAGTTTCGTGGGGCCCGGTAATGCCGGCCAACGAATCCTTCCAGATGATTGAAGCGACCAAGGGTATCAACAGTTACTACCTGACGAGCGATGGCGGCACCATGAGCTACCGCACCCGGATTCGTACGCCAAGCTTCCCGCACTTGCAGCAGATCCCTTCGGTGATCAAAGGCGAGATGGTCGCGGACTTGATTGCGTACCTGGGTAGTATCGATTTCGTTATGGCCGACGTGGACCGCTAAGCATGAATAGCACGCTTATCCAGACAGACCGTTTCACCCTGAGTGAAACCGAGCGCTCGGCCATCGAGCACGAGCTGCATCACTACGAAGACCCGCGCGCGGCGTCGATCGAAGCCTTGAAGATCGTCCAGAAGGAACGTGGTTGGGTGCCTGACGGCGCTCTCTACGCCATCGGCGAGATGCTCGGCATCCCCGCCAGCGACGTTGAAGGCGTGGCGACGTTCTACAGCCAGATCTTCCGCCAGCCGGTGGGTCGCCACATCATTCGCGTGTGCGACAGCATGGTCTGCTACATCGGCGGCCACGAGTCTGTGGTCAGCGAGATCCAGAACAAGCTGGGCATCGGCCTCGGCCAAACCACCCCGGACGGCCGCTTCACGCTGCTGCCGGTGTGCTGCCTGGGCAACTGCGACAAGGCGCCGGCGTTGATGATCGACGACGACACATTCGGTGACGTACAGCCTGCTGGCGTGACCCAATTGCTCGAGGGCTACCCATGACCCTGACATCTTTCGGCCCGGCCAACCTGATCAAGCGTTCGGCCGAGACTCACCCGCTGACCTGGCGCCTGCGTGACGACGGCGAGCCGGTGTGGCTCGACGAGTACCAGGCCAAGAACGGTTACGCCGCTGCGCGCAAAGCCTTCGCCGACATGGCCCAGGACGATATCGTCCAGACCGTGAAAGACGCCGGCCTTAAAGGCCGCGGCGGTGCAGGCTTCCCCACGGGTGTTAAGTGGGGCCTGATGCCCAAGGACGAATCCATCAACATCCGCTACCTGCTGTGCAACGCGGATGAGATGGAGCCGAACACCTGGAAAGACCGCATGCTGATGGAGCAACTGCCCCATCTGCTGATTGAAGGCATGCTGATCAGCGCCCGCGCGTTGAAAACCTACCGTGGCTACATCTTCCTGCGTGGCGAATACACCACCGCCGCCAAGCACCTCAACCGTGCGGTGCAGGAAGCCAAGGCCGCAGGCCTGTTGGGCAAGAACATCCTCGGTTCGGGTTTCGACTTCGAACTGTTCGTGCATACCGGCGCCGGGCGTTATATCTGCGGTGAAGAAACCGCACTGATCAACTCCCTCGAAGGCCGCCGCGCCAACCCGCGCTCCAAGCCGCCCTTCCCTGCCGCCGTGGGCGTGTGGGGCAAGCCGACCTGCGTGAATAACGTAGAAACCCTGTGCAACGTGCCGGCGATCATCGCCGACGGCGTCGACTGGTATAAATCGTTGGCCCGCGAAGGCAGCGAAGACATGGGCACCAAGCTCATGGGGTTCTCCGGCAAGGTCAAGAACCCTGGCCTGTGGGAGCTGCCGTTCGGCGTGACCGCACGCGAGCTGTTCGAGGATTATGCCGGCGGCATGCGCGACGGCTACACCTTGAAAGCCTGGCAGCCAGGCGGCGCCGGTACCGGTTTCCTGCTGCCTGAGCACCTCGACGCGCAAATGTATGCCGGCGGCATCGGCAAGGTGGGCACCCGGATGGGTACCGGCCTGGCGATGGCGGTCGACAACACGGTCAACATGGTTTCGTTGCTGCGCAACATGGAGCAGTTCTTCGCGCGTGAATCGTGCGGTTTCTGCACGCCATGCCGCGACGGTCTGCCATGGAGCGTGAAGCTGCTGATGGCGCTGGAAAATGGGGAAGGCCGCGAGGGTGATATCGAAACCCTGCTCGGCCTGGTCGGCTTCCTTGGTCCAGGCAAGACCTTCTGTGCTCACGCACCGGGCGCCGTGGAGCCATTGGGCAGCGCAATCAAATACTTCCGCTCGGAGTTCGAAGCCGGCATCGCGCCTACCAGCGCCGCCGTCCCGCCTCTGGCAAGGCCGATCGTAGTCGGCGCGTAACGCTTTAAAAGGCGAAGGGTCCGTGCCCTTCGCTTTCTCATGTGCTGACGCCTTTAGGGCTGTGTAGATGCACATGAATAACAAGATTCCATTAGCCACGCCCGCTGACAACGGGCCAACGAAGAACTTTGAACCATGGCCACTATCCACGTAGACGGCAAAGCGCTCGAAGTCGATGGGGCAGACAACCTGTTACAGGCATGTCTCTCACTAGGCCTCGACATCCCGTATTTCTGCTGGCACCCCGCGCTTGGTAGCGTCGGTGCCTGTCGCCAGTGTGCGGTCAAGCAATACACTGACGAGAACGACACCCGTGGTCGTATCGTCATGTCGTGCATGACGCCAGCCACCGACAACACCTGGATCTCCATCGACGATGAAGAATCCAAGGCGTTCCGCGCCAGTGTCGTTGAATGGCTGATGACCAACCACCCCCACGACTGCCCGGTCTGTGAGGAAGGCGGTCACTGCCACCTGCAAGACATGACGGTGATGACCGGCCACAACGAGCGCCGTTATCGCTTCACCAAGCGCACCCACCAGAACCAGCAACTGGGCCCATTCATTTCCCACGAGATGAATCGTTGCATCGCTTGCTATCGCTGCGTGCGTTTCTATAAAGACTACGCCGGCGGCACCGACCTCGGCGTGTTCGGCGCCCACGACAACGTGTACTTCGGTCGCGTTGAAGACGGCGTGCTCGAAAGCGAATTCTCCGGCAACCTCACCGAGGTCTGCCCGACCGGTGTGTTCACCGACAAGACCCACTCCGAGCGCTACAACCGTAAATGGGACATGCAGTTCTCGCCGAGCATCTGCCATGGCTGCTCCAGCGGTTGCAACATCTCGCCAGGCGAACGCTACGGCGAACTGCGTCGCATCGAAAACCGCTTCAACGGTTCGGTCAACCAGTACTTCCTGTGCGACCGTGGCCGTTTCGGCTATGGCTACGTCAACCGCGAAGACCGCCCGCGCCAGCCACTGCTGGCCGGCGGCGCCAAGCTGAGCCTGGACGACGCGCTTGATAAAGCCGCCGAACTGCTGCGCGGCCGCAACATCGTCGGTATCGGTTCGCCACGCGCCAGCCTCGAAAGCAACTTCGCGTTGCGCGAACTGGTCGGCGCTGAGCACTTCTACAGCGGTATCGAAGCCAGTGAACTGGAGCACATCCGCCTGGTCTTGCAAGTGCTGAACGACAGCCCGTTGCCGGTTCCGAACATGCGTGACATCGAAGACCACGACGCGATCTTCGTTCTCGGTGAAGACCTGACCCAGACCGCCGCGCGTATCGCCCTGTCGCTGCGCCAGTCGGTCAAAGGCAAGGCCGAAGACATGGCCGACGCCATGCGCGTACAACCTTGGCTCGACGCTGCGGTGAAAAACATCGGCCAGCACGCGCTGAACCCGCTGTTTATTGCAAGCATCGCTGAAACCAAACTCGACGATATCGCCGAAGAGTGCGTACACGCAGCACCGGACGACCTGGCTCGCATCGGTTTCGCCGTGGCCCACGCCCTCGACGCCAGCGCGCCTGCCGTCGAAGGCCTGGACACTGAAGCCGTTGAACTGGCCCAGCGTATCGCCGACGCCCTGCTGGCCGCCAAACGCCCATTGATCATTGCCGGTACCTCGTTGGGTTCCAAGGCGCTGATCGAAGCCGCTGCCAACATCGCCAAAGCCTTGAAGCTGCGCGACAAGAACGGCTCCATCAGCCTGGTCGTACCGGAAGCCAACAGCCTCGGGCTGGCCATGCTCGGTGGCGAGTCCCTGGACGCGGCACTGCACGCCGTGATCGACGGCAACGCCGACGCCATCGTCGTGCTGGAAAACGACCTGTACACCCGCACGGATTCGGCCAAGGTCGACGCCGCGCTGGACGCTGCCAAAGTACTGATCGTTGCCGACCACCAGAAGACCGCCACCAGCGAGCGTGCCAACCTGGTGCTGCCAGCCGCTACCTTCGCCGAAGGCGACGGTACCCTGGTCAGTCAGGAAGGCCGCGCCCAGCGCTTCTTCCAAGTGTTCGACCCGAAATACATGGACGCCAGTATCCTGGTTCACGAAGGCTGGCGCTGGCTGCATGCCCTTCGCGCGACCCTGCTGAACCAGCCAATCGACTGGACCCAGCTCGACCACGTCACCGCTGCCACCGCCGCAAGCGCGCCGCAGCTGGCACGTATCGTCGATGCGGCTCCGTCCGCCGCGTTCCGCATCAAGGGCATGAAACTCGCCCGTGAGCCGCTGCGTTACTCCGGTCGTACCGCCATGCGCGCCAACATCAGCGTGCACGAACCGCGTACGCCGCAGGACCCGGACACCGCGTTCAACTTCTCGATGGAAGGTTACTCCGGTTCGGTCGAGCCACGTCAGCAGGTGCCATTTGCCTGGTCGCCGGGCTGGAACTCGCCGCAGGCCTGGAACAAGTTCCAGGACGAAGTCGGTGGTCACATCCGCGCTGGCGACCCGGGCACCCGCCTGATCGAAAGCACCGGTGACTCGCTGAACTGGTTCGCGTCCGTCCCGCGTCCGTTCAACCCGGCCCCGGGCACCTGGCAGGTTGTGCCGTTCTTCCACCTGTTCGGCAGCGAAGAGAACTCTTCCAAGGCCGCGCCGGTTCAAGAACGCATTCCAGAAGCCTACGTGGCCCTGGCCAAGTCCGAAGCCGACCGCCTTGGCGTCAACGAGGGTGCCCTGCTCAGCTTGAACGTGGCTGGCCAGACCCTGCGTCTGCCGCTGCGCATCAACGAAGCGCTGGGTGCTGGCCTGGTTGCCCTGCCGAAAGGCATCGCCGGTATTCCAGCGGCGATCTTTGGCAAAACCGTTGACGGTCTGCAGGAGGCAGCGCAATGACTTGGTTCACGCCTGAAGTGATTGACGTGATCATCTCGGTGGTCAAGGCCATCGTGATCCTGTTGGCCGTGGTCGTCGCGGGCGCTCTGCTCAGCTTCGTCGAACGTCGCCTCTTGGGCTGGTGGCAGGACCGTTACGGTCCGAACCGCGTTGGCCCGTTCGGTATGTTCCAGATCGCTGCCGACATGCTGAAAATGTTCTTCAAGGAAGACTGGACCCCGCCGTTTGCCGACAAGGTGATCTTCACCCTGGCACCGGTCGTGGCCATGAGCGCCTTGCTGATCGCCTTTGCGGTCATCCCGATCACCCCGACCTGGGGCGTGGCGGATCTGAACATCGGCTTGCTGTTCTTCTTCGCCATGGCCGGCTTGTCGGTCTACGCGGTGCTGTTCGCGGGTTGGTCGAGTAACAACAAGTTCGCCCTGCTGGGCAGCTTGCGGGCGTCAGCCCAGACCGTGTCCTACGAAGTGTTCATGGGCCTCGCGCTGATGGGCATCGTGGTGCAGGTCGGCTCGTTCAACATGCGCGACATCGTCGAGTACCAAGCGCAGAACCTGTGGTTCATCATTCCGCAGTTCTTTGGCTTCTGTACCTTCTTCATCGCTGGCGTCGCCGTGACTCACCGTCACCCGTTCGACCAGCCGGAAGCAGAACAGGAACTGGCTGACGGTTACCACATTGAATACGCCGGCATGAAATGGGGCATGTTCTTCGTTGGCGAGTACATCGGCATCATCTTGATCTCGGCCCTGCTGGTCACGCTGTTCTTCGGCGGCTGGCACGGACCGTTTGGCATCCTGCCGCAGTTGGCGTTCTTCTGGTTCTTCCTGAAGACCGCGTTTTTCATCATGTTGTTTATCCTGCTGCGCGCTTCCATTCCGCGTCCACGATACGACCAGGTGATGGATTTCAGCTGGCGCTTCTGCCTGCCACTGACCCTGATCAATTTGCTGGTGACTGCTGCCGTTGTGTTGTTGAACACGCCAGCGGCCGCGGTTCAGTGAGGATTTGACCCATGTTCAAATATATTGGCGACATCGTTAAGGGTACCGGTACCCAGTTGCGAAGCCTGGTGATGGTTTTCGGCCATGGCTTTCGCAAACGCGACACCCTGCAATACCCGGAAGAAGCGGTGTACCTGCCGCCGCGTTATCGCGGCCGTATCGTGCTGACCCGCGACCCCGACGGCGAAGAGCGTTGCGTAGCCTGCAACCTGTGCGCCGTGGCGTGCCCGGTGGGTTGCATCTCCCTGCAGAAAGCTGAAACCGAAGACGGTCGCTGGTACCCGGACTTCTTCCGCATCAACTTCTCGCGCTGCATTTTCTGCGGCCTCTGCGAGGAAGCTTGCCCGACCACCGCAATCCAGCTGACACCGGATTTCGAGATGGCCGAGTTCAAACGTCAGGACCTGGTGTACGAGAAAGAAGATCTGCTGATCTCTGGTCCCGGTAAAAACCCTGATTACAACTTCTATCGTGTTGCAGGTATGGCCGTTGCTGGTAAGCCGAAAGGCGCCGCGCAAAACGAAGCCGAGCCGATCAACGTGAAGAGCTTGCTGCCTTAAGGAAGAAAGATGGAATTCGCTTTCTATTTCGCGTCCGGTATTGCAGTGGTGTCCACGCTTCGCGTGATCACCAACACCAATCCTGTGCACGCCCTGCTCTACCTGATCATTTCGCTGATCGCCGTGGCCATGACCTTTTTCGCACTCGGCGCGCCGTTCGCCGGTGTGCTGGAAGTGATCGCCTACGCCGGCGCCATCATGGTGCTGTTCGTGTTTGTGGTGATGATGCTCAACCTCGGTCCGGCTTCGGTCGCCCAGGAACGCGTCTGGCTCAAGCCTGGCATCTGGCTCGGCCCAGTCATCCTCGCAGCGCTGCTGCTGGCTGAACTGCTGTATGTGCTGTTCGCTCACCAGAGCGGCCAGGCCATCGGCCACACCACCGTGGACGCCAAGGCCGTGGGCATCAGCCTGTTCGGTCCTTACCTGCTGGTGGTCGAACTGGCGTCGATGCTGCTGCTCGCCGCAGCCATCACTGCCTTCCACTTGGGCCGCAACGAAGCCAAGGAGCAATGACGATGCCTGCTATCCCTTTGGAGCATGGTCTGGCGGTCGCCGGCATCCTGTTCTGCCTTGGCCTGGTCGGCCTGATGGTTCGCCGTAACATTTTGTTCGTGTTGATGAGCCTGGAAATCATGATGAACGCCGCAGCACTGGCGTTCATCGTGGCAGGCGCACGTTGGGGCCAGCCGGATGGACAAGTGATGTTCATCCTGGTGATCAGCCTGGCAGCCGCCGAGGCCAGTATCGGCCTGGCGATCCTGCTGCAACTGTATCGTCGCTTCCACACGCTTGATATCGACGCTGCCAGTGAGATGCGCGGATGAACATGATCTTTCTGACTTTCGTATTCCCCCTGATCGGTTTCCTGCTGCTGTCGTTCTCTCGCGGGCGCCTGTCGGAAAATGTGTCTGCCTTAATTGGTGTGGGTTCCATTGGCCTGTCGGCCATCGTTGCTGCCTACGTGATCTGGCAATTCAACGTGGCGCCGCCGGAAGGCGGCCACTACACCCTGGTGCTGTGGCAGTGGATGTCTGTGGAGGGTTTCAAGCCAAACTTCGCCCTCTACGTCGACGGCCTGTCGATCACCATGCTCGGCGTGGTCGTCGGTGTGGGCTTCCTGATCCACCTGTTCGCATCCTGGTACATGCGCGGTGAAGCCGGATACTCGCGCTTCTTCTCGTACACCAACCTGTTTATCGCCAGCATGCTGTTCCTGGTACTGGGCGATAACCTGTTGTTCCTGTACTTCGGTTGGGAAGGCGTGGGCCTGTGCTCGTACCTGTTAATCGGTTTCTACTACAGCAACCGCAACAACGGTAACGCCGCACTCAAGGCCTTTATCGTTACCCGCATCGGCGACGTGTTCATGGCCATCGGCCTGTTCATCCTGTTCCAACAGGTGGGCACGCTGAACATCCAGGAACTGCTGGTGCTGGCACCGCAGAAATTCCAGGTCGGCGACTTCTGGATCACCCTGGCCACACTGATGCTGCTGGGCGGCGCTGTCGGTAAATCCGCGCAACTGCCGCTGCAAACCTGGCTGGCGGACGCGATGGCCGGTCCTACCCCGGTTTCCGCACTGATTCACGCGGCAACCATGGTGACTGCGGGTGTGTACCTGATCGCGCGTACCCACGGCCTGTTCACCCTGGCGCCGGATATCCTGCACCTGGTGGGCGTAGTGGGCGGCGTGACCCTGGTACTTGCCGGCTTTGCCGCGCTGGTGCAAACCGACATCAAGCGTATTCTCGCCTACTCGACCATGAGCCAGATCGGCTACATGTTCCTGGCCCTGGGCGTTGGTGCCTGGGACGCGGCGATCTTCCACCTGATGACCCACGCCTTCTTCAAGGCCCTGCTGTTCCTTGCGTCCGGTGCGGTGATTGTTGCCTGCCACCACGAGCAGAACATCTTCAAGATGGGCGGCCTGTGGAAGAAACTGCCACTGGCCTACGCCAGCTTCATCGTCGGTGGCGCTGCCCTCGCAGCCCTGCCGCTCGTGACCGCCGGTTTCTACTCGAAAGACGAAATCCTCTGGGAAGCCTTTGCCAGCGGTAACCAGAACCTGCTGTACGCAGGCCTGGTGGGTGCGTTCATGACCTCGCTGTACACCTTCCGCCTGATCTTCATCACCTTCCACGGTGAAGCCAAGACCGAAGCACACGCAGGCCATGGCATTTCGCATTGGTTGCCTTTGTCGGTACTGATCATCCTGTCGACCTTCATCGGCGCACTGATCACGCCACCCCTGGCCGGTGTACTGCCGGAAAGCGCTGGCCATGCCGGCGGCGCTGCCAAGCACAGCCTGGAAATCGCCTCGGGCGCCATCGCCATCGCAGGTATCCTGCTGGCGGCCCTGCTGTTCCTGGGTAAACGTCGCTTCGTGACGGCCGTTGCCAACAGTGGCATTGGTCGTTTCCTGTCGGCCTGGTGGTTCGCTGCCTGGGGCTTCGATTGGCTCTACGACAAACTGTTCGTCAAGCCTTACCTCGCCATCAGCCACGTACTGCGTAAAGACCCGCTCGACCAGACCATCGGTTTGATCCCGCGTGCCGCCAAGGCCGGTCACACCGCCCTGAGTCGCAGCGAAACGGGCCAATTGCGTTGGTATGCAGCCTCCATGGCGGCCGGTGCCGTTTTGGTGATCGGCGCCATCGTCGTGGTAGCGGCCTGACTATGTTTGATTGCACTGCCAACTTTGCGAACTTGCGAAAGGAAACGAGCCTGTCATGATTCTGCCCTGGCTAATCCTGATCCCCTTTATCGGCGGCCTGCTCTGCTGGATGGGTGAACGCTTCGGCGCCACCCTCCCCCGCTGGATTGCGTTGCTGACCATGTCCCTGGAACTCGCACTCGGCCTCTGGCTGTGGGCCCATGGCGACTATTCATTTGCTCCGGCACCGGGTGCCGATCCAACCTTCGCGCTTGAGTTCAAGCACGTGTGGATCCAGCGCTTCGGCATCAACGTGCACTTGGCCCTCGACGGCCTGTCGTTGTTGATGATCCTGCTGACCGGCCTGCTGGGTATCCTTTCGGTACTCTGCTCCTGGAAAGAGATCCAGCGTCACGTGGGCTTCTTCCACCTGAACCTGATGTGGATCCTGGGCGGCGTTGTCGGCGTGTTCCTCGCCCTCGACCTGTTCATGTTCTTCTTCTTCTGGGAAATGATGCTGGTGCCGATGTACTTCCTCATCGCGCTCTGGGGTCACAGTTCTTCGGACGGCAAGAAAACCCGGATCTACGCGGCGACCAAGTTCTTCATCTTCACTCAGGCTTCCGGCCTGATCATGTTGGTGGCGATCCTGGGGCTGGTACTGGTCAACTTCAACAGCACGGGCGTGATTACGTTCAACTACGCCGACCTGTTGAAAACCAAGATGTCCCTGACCACCGAGTACATCCTGATGCTGGGCTTCTTCATCGCGTTCGCGGTGAAGCTGCCGGTGGTGCCTTTCCACTCCTGGCTGCCGGATGCCCACGCACAGGCGCCGACTGCCGGTTCCGTGGACTTGGCTGGTATTCTGTTGAAGACTGCGGCCTACGGCCTGCTGCGTTTCGCCCTGCCGCTGTTCCCGAACGCCTCGGCCGAGTTCGCGCCGATCGCCATGACGCTGGGTCTGATCGGGATCTTCTACGGCGCGTTCCTGGCCTTCGCACAAACCGACATCAAGCGTCTGATTGCCTTCTCGTCCGTTTCCCACATGGGCTTCGTACTGATCGGCATCTACTCCGGCAGCCAGTTGGCATTGCAAGGCGCCGTGATCCAGATGTTGGCCCACGGTGTCTCGGCCGCTGCACTCTTTATCCTGAGTGGCCAGCTGTACGAACGCCTGCACACCCGTGACATGCGGGAAATGGGTGGCGTGTGGTCGCGCATCGCTTACCTGCCGGCGATCAGCCTGTTCTTTGCCGCCGCGTCGCTGGGCTTGCCGGGTACCGGTAACTTCATCGGCGAGTTCCTGATCCTGATGGGTGCCTTCGTGCAAACACCGTGGATCAGTGCGATTGCTACCTCCGGCCTGGTGTTTGGTTCGGTCTACTCGCTGATCATGATCCACCGCGCCTACTTCGGCCCGGCCAAGTCCGACACCGTCCTGCAAGGGATGGATGCTCGCGAACTGATCATGGTGCTCGGCCTTGCGGTACTGCTGATCTACATCGGCGTGTACCCGCAACCGTTCCTGGACACTTCTGCCGCGACGATGCATGGCGTGCAGCAGTGGTTCGGCACCGCCTTCTCTCAACTCGCTTCGGCCCGGTAAGAGCGCTATGGAATTCACGATCCAACACTTTATCGCGCTTGCGCCGCTGCTGATTACCAGCCTCACCATCGTGGTGGTGATGCTGGCAATCGCCTGGCGCCGCAATCACTCGCAAACGTTCCTGCTGTCGTGTGCCGGTCTCAACCTGGCCCTGCTGTCGATCATTCCGGCCCTCAAGGTCGCACCACTGGCGGTCACGCCACTGATGATGGTCGATGACTTCGCGCTGCTGTACATCGCGTTGATCCTGGTCGCGACCCTGGCCTGCGTCACCCTCGCCCACGCCTACCTCGGCGAAGGCGGCACCGGCTACCCGGGCAACAAGGAAGAGCTGTACCTGCTGATCCTGCTGGCTGCGGCCGGCGGTATCGTGCTGGTCAGCGCTCAGCACCTGGCCGGCTTGTTCATCGGCCTGGAACTGCTGTCGATCCCGACCTATGGCCTGGTGGCCTATGCCTTCTTCAACAAGCGCTCGCTGGAAGCCGGCATCAAGTACATGGTGCTGTCGGCCGCCGGTTCAGCGTTCCTGTTGTTCGGTATGGCCCTGCTCTACGCCGAAGCTGGCAGCCTGAGCTTCACCGGCATCGGCCACGCGCTGGCGGCGACCAGCATGCCTGCGCCGATTGCCCAACTGGGCCTGGCCATGATGCTGATCGGCCTGGCGTTCAAGCTGTCCCTGGTGCCTTTCCACTTGTGGACCCCGGACGTGTACGAAGGCGCCCCGGCGCCGGTGGCAGCGTTCCTGGCGACCGCGTCGAAAGTGGCCGTGTTTGCGGTGATGGTGCGTCTGTTCCAGATCTCCCCCGCCGCCAACACCGGCGTGCTGAGCGACGTGCTGACCGTGATCGCCATTGCTTCGATCCTGTTCGGTAACCTGCTGGCCCTGACCCAGAACAACCTCAAGCGTCTGCTGGGTTACTCCTCCATCGCTCACTTCGGTTACTTGCTGATCGCCCTGGTGGCGAGCAAGGGCCTTGCCGTGGAAGCCATGGGCGTGTACCTGGTCACCTACGTGATCACCAGCCTCGGCGCATTCGGCGTGATCACGCTGATGTCCTCGCCGTTCAAAGGCCGTGACGCCGACGCGCTGTACGAATACCGCGGCCTGTTCTGGCGCCGTCCGTACCTGACTGCCGTACTCACCGTGATGATGCTGTCCCTGGCGGGTATCCCGCTGACTGCCGGCTTTATCGGCAAGTTCTACATCGTGGCGACCGGTGTTCAAGCGCATGAATGGTGGCTGGTTGCATCGCTGGTGCTAGGCTCCGCCATCGGCGTGTTCTATTACCTGCGCGTGATGGTCACCCTGTACCTGATCGAGCCAAACCTGCGCCGTGTGGACGCCGAGCTGCACTGGGAACAGAAGGCAGGCGGCGTGATGCTGCTGGCCATTGCCCTGCTCGCGTTCTTCTTGGGCGTGTACCCACAACCGTTGCTCACACTGGTGCAGCACGCGGTGCTGGGCGTTTGATCGCTTAGCGGGATGCAGTAAACAAAAACGGCGCCTTCGGGCGCCGTTTTTGCGTTATGGGGAAGAATCAGGACACTGCGCCGTACGGATTGATGCGGTCCTTGAGGTCCACGGTGTCGCTGCCAAAGTCATCTACCTTGAGCCTGGTGCGGCTCATCGATAGTGCGACGGGCGCCCACTGGGTGTAACTGCTCTGGCCGTCGAAGCTCAGGCGATAAGGTTCGTGCGCCGTGGCCTGCGGGCGTCAGCACGCAGCTTGTCATTTTGAATGAACCTTTTTGAACGCTCCCGTATCCATCTATAACAACACAGGGAGGCAACATGAGTACCGCAAAAATCTACACCATCAACTACCAACTGCACGGTCAACGGAAGTCCTTTGTGGTGCGCGCCGAAGTGATGAACAACGCCGAGGCATGGCACTGGGCGGCCGTTGATGCCGACATTGCGCATGTCAGTCGCGTGGGTCGAGTCGGCCACGAACAAGTGAAGAAAACTACCCGGCCTTGGGCGGAGAAATTCGGCATTACCGACGTCATCTGGATCGCGCCCAAATAAACAAAAGCCCCGCACAAAGGCGGGGCTCGATTTAAGGCTTTAAGTCGCCCAACGGATCGTAGGGCGGCTTTTTTTCGGCCTGGTCTTTCTTGTCCTTGTCCAGCGGTGCAATGGCAGGGCCGATGGGGTCGACCTGTGGGTCTGCCACATCCGGCGAATCCGGGTCGAAGCCCAATTCATCCTTACCGCTGGCATGCTCGTCTGAAGACGGACCTTTCGGTGGGTTATTCACGGCGATCTCCTTGTTTAGACCGGGCGGGCTTTGTCGTGAAGGTTTTCCAGGTCTTCCTCGACGCGTTCCACGTCGTCGTTCTGACGCTCCGCCGGGTCATTGGGGCGCAACGCATCGTTGTCACGCTCCTCTTCACCGGGTGTGCGATCAGGGTTCGGGGTGCCAGGCGGCGGCTGCTTGTATTCGGACATGGTGGTTCACCTCAAAGGGTCTACACAGATTTAGAGAAACCGCTGTGCGCCATCGTTCAACTTGTTTGCCCAAGCGTGAGATGATGCCCGCCCCTTCTGGAGAAACGACCCGGATGTTCGAGCTCAAACCCTGCGACCCTGTCACCTTTCGCCAACAGACCCGGCGCAGTACGCTGATCGTGGCGGTGCTCTTCCTGGCCCTGGGTATGCTGCTGTCGAGCCTGGCAGTGATGCTGTTCGGCGAGCCCGGCGGTGATAACTTCCGCTTCAATGTCGGCGGCGTCTTCGCCGGGGTGCTGATCACTTTGGCCCTGGTGCGCGGGCCGTTCTGGACCCAGCCTTGGCTGGCGTCGGCGGTGTACGGTTGGCAACTCAAGCGCAGCCTGATGAGCGTGACCAATGTGATGCACAAGGTCACCGAGCGGGCCCAGGCCAATGACCCGACGGCGATCAAGGTGCTGCGTTTTTATCACCTGGGCCTGACGCAAATGCATGAGTTGGACGCCAACTCCAGCGCTCAGGCGCAATTGGTCGGTGAGGTCGAGGCCCATAAGGCCAAGATGCACACGTTGGGCATGGACACCGAGCAAACCCGTTTCGATCCGGCCTGGCTGCAAAGCTTCAAAACCCCTTGAATCATTGCGCTGAGCGTGGCACTTCGCTACGAAACAGCGCCGTACCTGCATAAATAAACAGCAGGACGATCGCGATAATCAAGGCGGTAAATTCGCGTGGAACGTCCGACTTTTTTCAGCACCAGCAGGCAACCAGGCTCACACCCGCCGAGCCGGTACGTAGCTGCCCCCCCTCGCACATGTTCAGTGGCTTGCAGTGACGAACAGTGCACTCAGGTCCAGATGCCCCTCCTTGATTGGTGGGCACCAGTAGTATCCACCGGTCAGCGGCGTGCTGATGCGATACAACCCATCGACAATCCCATCTTCCAGGCCGCTCATGCGGCGCAGTTGCGCTTCAAACGCATCAAAGGAATGACCAAACGCAAGAAACATCAACCCGGCCTGGCCATTCTCGGCCCATGGCATGGAACGGCGTACCACGAAGGCTTGCGGGGTAAAGCTTTCCTGGGCGGTGCGTTTGGTGTGGGCGGACTCGGGGGCGTCGTCGAGTTCTTCGTTGTCGCCGTGGCGACGGCCGATGATGTGGTCGCGCTCTTGCGCAGGCAAGGCGGCGAAGGCGTCGAGGTCGTGCTGCCACTGCTGGATCGCGGCAAAACTGGCGCCGCTGTCGGTCAGGGCCGCTTCAACCGCTGCGTCGTCATGGGGGTTTTCAGTGCCGTCTTCGTAGTCGGTCAGGTCGAAGCCGGTTTTGTAGCGGAAACCTTCGGTCGTCTGCACCAGGCGAAACGCCGGGGCCAGGGCCTTTTCAAACGCGCGGCTGCGCAACAGCAGTTCACCACGATCCACACCGTGCAACCACACCCACAGTGCTTGCTGTGTCGACGGGTTATGCGCGCCCGGCCCGCTGACGGTGGGGAATGTGCGCAGGCCTTCAATCCGTGCGCCCAGCGCGTTTACCAGCAGCTCGCCAAAACCGACCACTGCCGCCGAATCGGCCAACTGCACCAACGCGTCCAGCGCTGCAGGAACGGCGGCCAGGGAATCCACGGCAAAAAACAGATGGCGTGCCTGCAACGGCACCGGTGCGGCAAGAATGCCCGGCTGGTACTGACTCATGTGAACTCCTTCAAGAAAGCCGCCAAGTTTACCCGGCCAGCGCGGGCTTGTGCTCAAGGTTTTCCAGGTCACCGGGCTGCTCTGATGCCGCTGGCCCTTGCCACGCAGCCCTTGGATGGGTGACTCTCTAGTCATGTTTTGCAACTATTCCAGGGGTAGCGACATGACCACCAGCAACCTGCTCGCCCAGCTGTTTCCCACCTGCGCCGCCGACATTCCCGAACAATTGCGCCTGGCAGCGCCCATCGAACAGCGCGATTACCTGGTCGACGGCCAGTTGCAAGTATGGAACGGCCCGTTAGCCAAGGTGCAGAGCCCGGTGCAACTGGGCGACGAACGTGTGCATATCGGCAGCACGCCGCTGCTGGATGCCGACACCGCCCTGACCGCCCTCGACGCCGCCGTACGCGCCTATGACCGGGGCCAGGGCGAATGGCCGACGATGCGCGTGGCCGACCGCATCCAGCATGTCGAAGCGTTCTTGCGACGCATGCGTGAACAACGCGACGCGGTGGTGAAGCTGCTGATGTGGGAAATCGGCAAGAACCTCAAGGACTCGCAGAAAGAATTCGACCGTACCTGCGACTACATCACCGACACCATCAATGCCCTCAAGGAACTCGACCGTCGCTCCAGCCGTTTCGAGCTGGAACAGGACACCCTCGGCCAAATCCGCCGCGTCCCGCTGGGCGTGGCCTTGTGCATGGGACCTTATAACTATCCGCTGAACGAAACGTTCACCACGCTGATCCCGGCGCTGATCATGGGCAATACCGTGGTGTTCAAGCCGGCCAAGCTCGGCGTGCTGCTGATCCGCCCGCTGCTGGAGGCGTTCCGCGACAGTTTCCCGGCCGGGGTGATCAACGTGATCTACGGCAGCGGCCGTGAAACCATCAGCGCGCTGATGGCCAGCGGGAGGATCGATATCTTCGCGTTTATCGGCACCAACAAGGCCGCCAGCGACTTGAAGAAATTGCACCCCAAGCCGCACCGCCTGCGCGCGGCGTTGGGCCTGGACGCGAAAAACCCCGGCATCGTGCTGCCTGAGGTGGACTTGGACAATGCCGTCAGCGAAGCCGTTACTGGTTCCCTATCGTTCAACGGCCAGCGCTGCACCGCGTTGAAAATCCTGTTCGTGCATGAAGACGTCGTCGGCAGCTTTATCGACAAATTCAACAAGAAGCTGGCCACGCTCAAGCCCGGCATGCCGTGGGAGGACGGCGTGGCGCTGACGCCATTGCCCGAAGTGGGCAAGGTGGATTACCTCAACAGCCTGGTGGCCGATGCCGCGCAACACGGTGCCAATGTGGTGAATGAGCATGGCGGTGAGAGTCGCGGTTCGTTCTTCTACCCGGCCGTGCTGTACCCGGTGAACCCGCAGATGCGCGTGTACCACGAAGAACAGTTCGGCCCAGTGGTGCCGATCGTGCCTTACCGTGATGTAGAGAAGGTGATCGACTACGTGCTGGACTCTGATTTCGGTCAACAACTGAGCATCTTCGGTACGAATGCCGCGGAAGTTGGGCGCCTGGTGGATACCTTCGCCAACCAGGTCGGCCGTATCAACATCAACGCCCAGTGCCAGCGCGGCCCGGACACTTTCCCTTTCAACGGGCGCAAGAACTCGGCCGAGGGCACGTTGTCGGTACATGACGCATTGCGCGTGTTCTCAATCCGCACCTTGGTGGCGACCAAGTTCCAGGAGAGCAACAAGGCGCTGGTCAGCGATATATTGCGCAACCGTGATTCGAGTTTCTTGACCACTGATTACATTTTCTAACAACGCCACATTTGACCGCATACATTCATACCGTCGAGGCCAATTTTAGAACGATGAACCTGCCCTTCTTCGCCCGGCGCCTGTTGCGCCCCTTGCTCGACCCGTACCGCCGCTATCGCCATGCCAAGCTGATCCACGCCGTGCGCGTGTCCATCGGCTTGCTGGCGACGATTATGCTGACCACTGGCCTCAACCTGCCCCATGGTGAGTGGGCCTCGGTGACCATGCTGGTGGTGATCGGCGGCTTGCAGCACCACGGCAATATCGGCAAGAAAGCCGTGGAGCGTGCCTATGGCACCTTGATCGGCGCCAGTGTCGGCTTGTTGCTGGTGGTGCAGGAGGCATACGTCGGCCAGCCGCTGTTGACCTATCTGCTGATGTCGGTGGTGTGCGGCTTCTTTTCCTACCACGCCATCGGCAAGGGCGGCTACACCGCGTTGCTCTCGGCGATCACTGTGTTTATCGTCGCGGGTCACGGCGACAACCCGCTGTCGGACGGGCTATGGCGCACCGTGGATATCCTGATCGGCATCGCCCTCGCCCTGGCCTTTTCCTTCGCCCTGCCGCTGTATGCCGTGTACTCCTGGCGCTACAACCTGGCCAGCGCGTTGCGCGATTGCGCCGAGATCTATAGCCGGATCATCAATGGCGAGTCGGTCACCGATGATCAACACCTGAAGCTGCTCAATCGTCTGAATGCCGCGATGTTGCAGTTGCGCTCGTTAATGCCGTCGGTGTCCAAGGAGGTACGCATCTCCATGACTGAACTGGACGCGATACAGCGGCATTTACGGATGTGCATCAGCACCCTGGAGATTCTCGGCAATACCCGGCCTGACCCTCGCGACGAACCGGCGATGGCGCGGATGCAGGTGATATTGAGGGCCGAGCATCGGCAAATTCGCGTGCAACTGGTGGGCATGGCACGGGCGTTGAAATCTGGCCTAACGGAGCGGTTGGAGCGGCCGAGTCACGCCAGCGTTGAGCCTGGGTTGGACGTGCCGGTCTATAGCGCATTGGATGGCTACCGGCTGCTGACCTTGCAACTGGCGCAGAACATCGGTGCGATGCGCCAGAGGCTGGCCAAGAGTGCCGGGCGCTGGAAAATCTGAATTCGCTGAGAGGAAAAGAAATTCCCCATGCGTTTACAGACTTCAAGGTTTTCACACTTTACCTTACAAAGTTTTCACGTTTTATTCACATCCCGGAACGTAATGTGAAGCCTCATCCGTTACAAACGTTGCATATCAAGCCCGCCGCCCCAGCGGGCTTTTTTTTGCCTGGAATTCGAGCTAGCGCGCCGCCTTGTTCGCTGGCGCTATCGCCTGCTCACGAATGGCCCGCTGGGTATCCAGCACCTTGGCCAAGGCATGTTCCGCTTCCGGACTTTGCTGTGGCACGCGGATCGCCGCCGACACCAGGGTGATCAACTTGGCCATCACCTCGGCATCCGTCGCCGGACGGCCCAGGCTCATGGAGTTCATCAGCAAGCGCAGCTCGGTCCCGGCCATCACGCCGGAAATCGCCTTGAGGGCAAATTGCAGGCGCACCCCAAGTTCATTGCGCGGCAGATCCGGCAAGGCCAGGGCGAAAGCTTCGAAGAAACGCTGGAACACCGGCTGGTAATGCACCTTGAGGTATTCCTGGATAAACGGCGACGTGTCGCTGTAGACCCGCCCCAGGAACCGGATAAACGAACGCCCTTCCCCACTCGCGCTGGCTGGATCGCTGCGTTCCAGGCCCATGGCGGGGGCAAATAGCACGCCAAGCAAGGTGTCGCAATCGAGTGGGCCGTCGGACTCGGCTTCGCAGCGTGCCAACAGTTCCAGGCGCTGCTCGTTGAGCGGTTCCAGGCGCTGCATCAGCAGGGTTTTCATCAGGGAGTCCTTGTCCCCGAAGTGGTAGTTCACCGCCGCCAGGTTGACCTGGGCACGCTCGGTAATCTGCCGCAACAAAACTGCGTCGTATCCATACTTGATGAAGAGAGCCTCTGTCGCATCCAGCAATCGAGTCTTGGTAATGTTCGGAGCGCTGACTTTCTTCGCGACCATAGAAGTTCCACGTGGGAAATATTGTTTTAAAAAATAATTTGATTTTTTATACCGGGGACGTCGCTCGAAAGCAAGTAGTGACACCGTGTCATATTATCAAAAGCCTTTGCAGCCGGGCCCTTTGAGCGTAGCCGAGGTTTTTTTGAAGGGCTTGCTAGCGCCTCGAAGTAATCGTTTCAAAGGGTAAAACCGCTCTACATCCATGGCTGGCGAAGCGGCTGGAACGCGGCTAGTATTCAAACAATATTTTAAAAACAAGAAATAAAACCAGTCTGTGACGCAGACCAGGCAGCTCCCGAACTTGTTACAAGGCTTTACCGGGGGCATGACGGCGGCGTCGAGACTGAAGGCGTAGTCATGATGACAGATACCCTCGCGCACCCAGGCTTGATCTCCCTGCAAGGCATCGGCAAAAGCTATCAACTGGCCGGGCAACACCTGTGCATTCTCAATGATGTATGCCTGACCATCGCCAGCGGCGACAGCTGCGGCATCCTGGGGGCGTCCGGCTCCGGCAAAAGTACCTTGCTCAATATCCTCGGCCTGCTGGACCTGCCCAACTGTGGTCAGTACCACTTCGCCGGCCACGATATCTTCAACGCCACCCCCGATCAGTTGGCGGCCATCCGCAATCAGCAGATCGGTTTCGTGTTCCAGAGTTTCAACCTGCTGCCACGCCTCAGCGCCCTGGACAATGTCGCCCTGCCCTTGAGTTATCGCGGCGTATCGCGCCATGAGTCAGTGGAGCAAGCCCTGCGCATGCTCGAGCAAGTCGGCCTGGCCGACCGTGCCCACCATCGCCCCGCCGACCTTTCCGGCGGCCAGCGCCAACGGGTCGCGATTGCCCGGGCCCTGGTGGGCAAACCCTCGGTGATACTGGCCGACGAACCCACCGGCAACCTCGACAGCACCACCGCCCAGGACATCATGGACCTGCTGCTGGCGTTGAACCGCGAGCAACAGGTCACGCTGATCATCGTCACTCACGACCCGCACATCGCCGAGCGCCTGGAACGCAAGATCCTGGTGCGCAATGGCGTGGTGCAAGAGGCCGGCTGCCTATGACTCAGCAGGGAGAAAGCCGCCTGCGGGTCGAACAAAGCCTCAGCCAACTGCTGCACGAAGCGTTTGTCAGCCTGCGCACCTTAGGCAAGCGTTCGATCCTGGCCCTGCTGGGTATCGTGATCGGCAGCTCGTCGGTGGTGGCGCTGATTAATATCGGCCATAACGCGGCGGTGGATGCGGCGATGATCTTCAAGGACATGGGCACCGACACCCTGATCGCCCAGTTCCCACCTAAAGGCGGCAGCAGTTCACCGATGCCCGCCCGCCTCGACCTGGACGCCGTGCGCCAGGCGGTGCCAGGCATCGCGCACATCGGCGCCCTCACGTTGTTCAGCGGGCCCATCGTATTCCATGGCCGCACCGTCAACACCAACTTCGTCGGCAGCACACCGGATATCAAGGACGCGATGCGCCTGGCACTGCAACAGGGACGTTTCCTGTCGAGCTTTGATGCCAACGAAACCTACGGCGTGATCGGCGCGCAGGTGGCCGAGGCCCTGGGCGTGCCGGGAGATCCGCTGCAGCTGGGCGATCGTGTGCGCATCAACGATTACCTGTTCCTGATTGTGGGCATCCTGCAAGGCCAGCCGCGGGCAATGCTAATGCCGGTGCAGGCCAACGAATCACTGTTCATCCCCGCCGAAGGCATGCGCCGCATCTATGCAGCGCCACAGATCGGCAACGTGATCATCCGCGCCACGCAGGGCCAGGACATGGAGCGCATTGCCAAGGACGTAGCCGCCGCTCTCAAACCGCAACTTCCCGACCACGATGTGGACATCCAGGTGCCCCAGCAAATGATCGACGGCATGACTCGGCAAAGCCGCACCTTCGCCTATCTGCTGCTGGCCCTGGGCGCGATCTCCCTGGTGGGCGGTGGCGTGGGGGTGATGAACGTGATGTTGATGAACGTCTCGGAGCGGCGTCGCGAAATCGGCATTCGCATGGCTCTCGGCGCGCGCCAGCGAGACATCCGCAACCTGTTCCTGCTCGAAGCCATCACGCTCACGGCCGTGGGTGCCTTGTGCGGCGCGGTGTCGGGCATGACCGCCGCGTGGCTGTACGCCTGGCTGTCGGGCTGGGAATTTGCACTCGCTGTCGCGGCCTTGCCGCTGGGGGTGGGCAGCACGTTGCTGGTGGGGTTGTTCTTCGGCATCTACCCGGCAATCTCGGCCTCACGGTTGCAACCGGTGGAGGCCCTGCGCGATGAATAAATGGCTCTGGCTGCTCGCATTGGTCAGCCTGCCTGGCGTGGCCGCCGACGTGGTGATCAAACCGTCGGCGCCGAGCACCACGCGCAGCGGTTACGATCGGAGCGTCTCGCTGAATGCCCAGGCCACCACCATGACCCTGGGCGACGCAGTCTACCTGGGCCTGCGCAACAACCCGGCGATTCGCAGCGCCTACCTGCAACGGGTAGCGCAGAAGTTCGACCTGCGCGTAGCCGAAGATGTATTCAAGCCCAAGCTCACCCTCAACAGCTACTACCGTAATACCCGCGGCTCAGCCGACAACGCGCGCAATGCCAGCGTGGCGCCGGCGACCAGCCTGCTCGGCGAATACGGCACGCGCCTGAGCATGGCCTGGACCCAGCAACTGAGCAACGCCGACCGCGCCGGCCGCTATCGCAGCGACGGTCTCGACCTGGCGATCATCCAGCCACTGCTACGCGGCGCCGGCTGGGACGCCACCACCGCACCGCTGCGCCTGTCGCGCCTGTCGGAACAGGCCAACCGCTTGAACCTCAAGGCCACCGTGGCACAGACCATCAGCCAGATCATCGCGACCTACCGCGAGCTGCTGCGCGCCCAGGAGCAACTGAGCATCGTGCAGGACGCCCTCAAGCGCTCTAACACCTTGCTGCAAGTCAACAAGGCGCTGATCAGTGCCGGGCGCATGGCCGAATTTGAAATCGTGCAGACCGAAGCCGACATCGCCACCCAGCAACTGGGCGTGGAAGAGGCGCAGAACCAACTGGACACCAGCCGTCTCTCCCTACTGCGCCTGCTGGCCCTGGACCTCTCCACGCCGGTCCGCGCCACCGAAGCCCTGGAGGCCCGGCCGATGCAGATCGACAAGCGCCAGGCCTTCAACCTGGCGCAGACCCAGCAGCCGGAATACCTGGCGGCCCTGCTCGGCAGCCAGCAGGCTGACCTCAACCTGGTGATCGCCAAGGACTCCGGGCGCTGGCAGGTGGACCTGGTAGCCGGCGCAAATCAGGTGCGCGACGCCTACAATAACGACGCCGGCAGCAGCAATAATCGCACGTGGGACAGCTACGCCGGGGTGCAGGTGCAAATCCCCATCGGCGATATCAGCACGCGCCAGGCCGAAGTCCGCGCACGGGTAAACGTGGAGGACCAGCAGATCCGCATCACCGACGCGCGCCAGGAACTGGAGCGAAGCGTCAACGATGTAGTGCGCGACCTCGGCACCCGCTGGCGCCAATATGAAATCTCCCAGCGCGCCGTGGAATTGTCGCGGCGCAAGATCGAGATCGAACGGGAAAAACTCAGCGCCGGGCGCTCCACCAACTTCCAGGTGCTGAGTTTCGAGACCGACCTGCGCAACGCCGAAAACGCGCAGCTCAATGCGCTGATCGCTTATTTGAACGCCCAGACCCAGCTCGACTTGACGCTGGGCATGACGCTGGAAAGTTGGGAAATCGCCCTCAATGACTACTAATCAGAAACGCCTGCTGGGCGCTGTATTGATCGTACTGCTGGGGGGCGCGGGCCTGGCCTTGCGCAGCCCTGCGTCCGCGCCGGCCAGCACCAGCGAGCAGTGGCTGGCCGTCAAGCCCGACGCGCTGGTGCACCAGATCGGCCTGGTGGGCAAAATCGAGCCCGACACCACCATCACCCTTACCGCGCCTTTCGATGGCAATGTGCAAGCCAATCTGGTGGAGCAAGGCCAGCGGGTCGAGGCCGGCCAAGTGCTGTTGCGCATGGACCCGACGACCCTGGAGGTGCAACTGCGCGACGCCCTCTCCGCCCAACTCAAGGCCCGGCGCACCGTGCAAGAGATGCAGGACTGGGACAACGGCCCCACCGTCAGCCGTGCACGCCGCAGCCTGCGCACCACCGAAATGACCGCCAGTAACACCCAGCGCAAACTCACCGAAAGTGAAAACCTGTTCCAGCGCGGCATCATCCCGCGCAATGAGTTGGACGACCTCAAGCAACAGACCCAGCAGCAACAACTGGACCTCGCCTCCGCCCGCAGCGAACTGCAACAGGCGATCGACCAGGGCAAGGGCGAATACCGCCAGATCGCCGATATGGAACTGACCAACGCCACGGTGAAATACGACGCACTGCACCAACTGCTCGAAGGCAAAGAGGTCAAGGCACCGTTCTCCGGCATCGTGGTGCCACCGCCCGGCAATAGTGCCTCCTCCCAAGGCGGCGGCAACAACAATGCCCCGGTGCAGGCTGGCAGTAAGGTCAGCCAGGGTGAGGTGTTGTTTGGCCTGGCAAATATCGAGCGGCTGAAAATCGTTGCCAAGGTGTCAGAGCTGGACATCAACCAGTTGCACCAGGGCCAGGCGGTGGAAGTGCTGGGGGATGGTTTTGAGGGGGAGCGACTGACAGGGTCGGTAAGCGTGGTGAGCGGTTTGGCGATTGCCACCGACAGCCAGGGCAGCGCGCAGTTTCCGGTGACCTTGTCGATCCCCAAGCTCACGCCACAACAGCTGCAACGGGTGCGGCTGGGGATGAGTGCGCGGTTGACCATCGTGACCTACAACAATGCGCAGGCGATTGTGGTGCCGAGCCAGGCGATAGGGCCGGACATGACGGTTGAATACCGGGCGGCGATGGATAAGCCGGTGGAGCGGGTGACGGTGACCACTGGGCAATCGACGCCCCAAGGGGTTGAGGTGTTTGGCCTCAAACCTGGGCTTGTGAAAGTCACAAGATAAATGAAGACCCAAATGTGGGAGCGGGCTTGCCCGCTCCCACATTTAGATTTTTGTCAGCTTTAAGGCAAGTGCCTTGGCTTGAATCGCCACATCCGTTACCGCCGTACTTTCCCACCACATTCCCCGCAACGGCGGCCCCATGGCAAACAACCGCGCGCTGACCTGCCCCTGAGCATCCACCACCGCCCCCGAAGCATCCGCGGCGATCCCCAACGCCAACGGCCCAGGCTGAATCAACCCACGCTTGAGCAACTGCTGCGGCAACGGCCGGGCCACGCGGCGCCAGTCGTATTCGATGCCGCTGGAGTTGATCAACGCCGCCCCTGAAACCTGAGTGACCGCTTGCTCGCCGCGGTAACGCAAACGGATGGTCACCCCTTCAACCGAAGGTTCCAGCCCTTTGTAAGACGCCGCCCTAATCCGCAACCGCCCCTCTTCCTGCAACCGTGCCACCCGCTGCGCGCTCAACGGCGGCGAGCGGTGATGATGGCTTTCCCACCACGGCCTTACATGACGCACAAACTGACGTTTTTCACGCTCGCTGGCCTGGCTCCACAGGCGACCGATGTGCGCGCGCACCGTGTCCAGCGGCGCTTGCCAATCGATGCCCTGCGCTTGCGCAATCCGGCATTGGCGACGCACCTCACGCAGCAATTGCCAAGGAGTGCGCAGGCTGTAGTCTTCGCCGAGAAAATCCACCCAGCTCGGCGGTTGTCGGCGCACATGGGGTAGCAGGCCGTGACGCGAGAAAACTTCGATCGGCCCACAATGCCCGGCCTGTTCCAGGGACACCACGGCGTCGACCATGGTCAACCCGGAACCGATGATCAGCACCGGCGCTTGCGGGTCAATCAAGGTCATCGCCTGCACGTCCCAAGGGTCGACCGCCGCCGCGTTCAAGCCGCTGGACTTGGTCTGCGGTGTACGCGCCGCCGGGAACATGCCGGTGGCCAACACCGCAAAGCTGCCGCGCAGTTGCTGCCCGTTATCGAGGGTGAGCAGCGTCGAGGCTTCATCCACTTGCAGGTCGACCCCTTCACCGCGCACATGCTCGACGCTGGAAGCGGACTGCGCCTTGGCTTCGGCCAAGCGTTGCTGGGCATACAGACCAAAAATACCGCGCGGTGGAAACAGCTCGCTGATCGGCACAGCCTGCTGGCCTGACTCGGGCCACCCGCCCGCGCCGATGTAGTCGGTGAGCCATTGGGTCAGGTCGTCGGCATTGTCCGGGTCGACGCTCATACGCGCCGCGTTGCCGTTCAGGGTGTGGCCCAGCTCGACGGCGCTGTAGGCTTCGCCGCGGCCGAGTTCAGCGCGCGGCTCGATCACCAGAATCTGCCGCTTGCCCGGCAAGCGCAGCAGTTGCACGGCCAGCATCGTGCCGCTCAGGCCGCCGCCGATGATCAGCACATCAGCGTTGCGGATGGATTCAGTCATGCGGAGTCGCCCTTACTGTTTGCCCAGATAAATATCATGCAGGTCGCCCCGCGCCAGCAGTTCAGCGGCGCTGCCACTCAGGGCTACACGCCCAGTATCCAGCACGTAGCCGCGGGACGCATAGTTCAGCGCGACGTTGATGTTCTGTTCGGCGATCAAAAAGCTCACCTGCTGCTCACGGTTGAGTTGCGCGATGCTCTCGAAAATCTCCTGCACGATCATAGGCGCCAAACCCATGGACGGTTCGTCGAGCAGTACCAAAGTAGGACGCGTCATCAGCGCCCGGCCGATGGCGACCATCTGTTGCTCGCCGCCCGACGTCAGCCCGGTGCAGGTGAGTGTCGGCACGCTCCATCAACCCTGGCGGCAGGACTTTGCCGAAGTAATCCTCGGTCGCGGTTTGCAGCACGATGTCCACTACGCCCAAGTGGTTCTGCGGGATCTGGCCCAGTGAAGGGTGCGCGGCGGAAATCAGTTTGATCACCTCGTCCACGGTCACATAGGACACCTCGGCGCGGCCAGGCGCCTGGCAACCTCGATGGCTTCCGCGTCCGAGCGGATGATATGGGCAGGGTGTTGAGGGTGGGCAGACATGGGCCGACTCCAGGCTCCGTTGGGATGCTGGAGTGATCGCAGGAGTCGTGCCTAAAATTAATCTTCAGTTAAATCAGCCAGTTGCTGGCGCCATAACGCGAAAGTTCGTGCTTCAAACCAACAAAGTGTCCATCCACTGTTGCCGGGCAAACAGTTAGATGACCACGTTGCGCACAAAGCGCACCGCCATGTCCCCATCATTGCGATAGGCGTGGGCCTGGCGGCTGGCGAACATATAGAACTCACCGCCGGCAACGTGTTTTTCATCGTCATCCAGGATCAGCGTCAGGCTGCCTTCGAAGACAAACAGCTGCACGCTCCAGCCTTCCGGGTCTGGCTCGGGGGCGTAGCGATCGCCCGGCTCCAGGCGCATTTCCCACAATTCCACTTCGCGTCGGGCGGTTGCCTTGGCCAGCAACACGGCCTTGCTGCCGGGAATTTCACCGGCCCAAGCCAGCTCATTGATGCGGCTGTGGTCACGCACATCCGGCGCCTGGATCAGGTCGCTGAACGCCACCTCCAACGCTTCGGCCACGCGGTCGAGGGTGGACAGGCTGACATTCTTCTCGCCCGCCTCAATCGCCACCAGCATGCGCCGGCTGACCCCGGACTTTTCCGAGAGCGCGGTCTGGCTGAGGTCGGCGGCATGGCGCAGGCGACGAACATTCTGGCTGACGTGCTGCAGGACCGAGGCCCGTTGCGGATTTTCTTTGTGCACTATATTGCTCAATGGGTGGGTGTGCGCAGTATACTGCCCAGCGTGCGGCGCATTGTGCGGTCCGTGCCTTTCCCTTGCAAGACCGAGCCGCCATGACCACCCCGAACTCCCCTTCGCGTTTCAACCGTTTCAGCAAAGCCGAATGCATCCTAGTGGTGATCACCATGATATGGGGCGGCACCTTTTTGCTGGTGCAGCACGCGATGACCGTCAGCGGGCCAATGTTTTTCGTCGGCCTGCGTTTTGCTGCTGCGGCCATTGTGGTTGGCTGCTTTTCCTTGCGCACCCTGCGTGACTTGACCTTGTTCGAATTGAAGGCCGGTGTGTTTATCGGTGTAGCGATCATGTTTGGCTACGGCCTGCAGACCATCGGTTTGCAGACCATCCTGAGCAGCCAGTCGGCGTTTATCACCGCGCTCTATGTGCCATTCGTGCCACTGCTGCAATGGCTGGTGCTGGGCCGTCGTCCGGGGTTGATGCCGAGCATTGGCATCATGCTGGCGTTTGCCGGCTTGATGCTGCTGACGGGGCCGGCGGGGGCGTCGTTGAATTTCAGTCCCGGTGAAATCGCTACGCTGATCGGCGCCATCGCCATTGCGGCGGAAATCATCCTGATCAGTGCATTCGCGGGGCAAGTGGATGTGCGCCGGGTGACGGTTGTGCAACTGGCCACCGCTTCGCTGTTGTCGTTCCTGATAGTTGTGCCGATGGGCGAAGCGCTGCCGGGGTTTTCGTGGCTGCTGCTGTTCAGCGCAGTGGGCCTGGGCTTGACCAGCGCGGTGATCCAGGTGGCGATGAACTGGGCGCAGCAGAGTGTTTCGCCGACGCGGGCGACGTTGATTTATGCCGGTGAGCCGGTGTGGGCGGGCGTGGTGGGGCGGATTGCCGGCGAACGCTTCCCGCCGATTGCGATGCTGGGAGCGGTGTTGATTGTGGTGGCGGTGATTGTGAGTGAGATGAAGAGGAGCAACTCGAAAGCTGTTGAGGCTAAGGCCGATGTTGAGCCGGAAAGTCAGGGTTGATGCTATGCGCTGCAAGCGGCAACACGCTCGGGCCCGGCTATCCTCTTGTAGACTGCCACTTGTAGCTGCCTTCGACTGCTTCTGTAGGATCCTTACACATCTTGCCGTTTGGTGATCGCGAAAGCGGCACGTATGATGCATCCCAAACTCCCGCAGATTAGAAGCCTATGTCCCTGATAGTTCTACTGCTTCTGCCTTTTATTGGCAGCTGTCTGGCGGCCTTGCTGCCGCACAATGCACGTAACACCGAATCCCTGCTGGCAGGCCTTGTGGCGCTGGTTGGCACCCTTCAAGTCGCCCTGCTCTACCCCCAGATCGCCCACGGTGGCGTGATCCGCGAAGAATTCATGTGGTTACCCAGCCTTGGGCTGAACTTCGTGCTGCGCATGGATGGGTTTGCCTGGCTGTTCTCAATGCTGGTGCTCGGCATCGGTTCGCTGGTTGCGCTGTATGCACGTTACTACATGTCGCCGGACGATCCGGTGCCGCGCTTTTTCGCGTTTTTCCTGGCATTCATGGGCGCCATGCTCGGGCTGGTGATTTCCGGCAACCTGATCCAAATCGTGTTTTTCTGGGAACTGACCAGCCTGTTCTCGTTCCTGCTGATCGGCTATTGGCACCACCGCGCCGATGCCAGGCGCGGCGCGTATATGGCGCTGATGGTCACCGGTGCCGGCGGCTTGTGCCTGCTGGCGGGCGTGATATTGCTGGGGCATATTGTCGGCAGCTATGACCTGGACCTGGTATTGGCGGCGGGCGATCAGATTCGCGCGCATTCGCTGTACCCGGCCATGCTGGTCTTGGTGTTGATCGGTGCCCTGAGCAAAAGCGCGCAGTTCCCGTTCCACTTCTGGCTACCCCACGCGATGGCAGCCCCAACGCCGGTGTCGGCGTATCTGCATTCGGCGACAATGGTGAAAGCCGGCGTGTTCCTGCTGGCCCGCTTGTGGCCGTCGCTGTCCGGCAGCGAAGAATGGTTCTATATCGTCGGCGGTGCCGGCGCCCTCACCCTCCTCATCGGCGCTTACTGCGCCATGTTCCAGAATGACCTCAAGGGCCTGCTGGCCTACTCCACCATCAGCCACCTCGGGCTGATCACCTTATTGCTGGGCCTTAACAGCCCGCTGGCCGCCGTTGCCGCGGTGTTCCATATTCTCAATCACGCGACCTTCAAGGCCTCGCTGTTCATGGCGGCGGGCATCATCGACCACGAAAGCGGCACGCGGGATATCCGCAGGCTCAGCGGCCTGGTGCGGCTGATCCCGTTTACCGCGACCCTGGCAATGGTAGCCAGTGCATCCATGGCCGGTGTGCCGTTGCTCAATGGTTTCCTGTCCAAAGAAATGTTCTTCGCCGAAACCGTATTCGTGTCATCGACCGCCTGGGTGGAAATCGCCCTGCCGATGATCGCGACCATCGCCGGCACCTTCAGCGTGGCCTATGCGCTGCGCTTCACGGTCGATGTGTTCTTCGGCCCGCCCGCAACTGACCTGCCCCACACGCCTCACGAACCGCCGCGCTGGATGCGCGCGCCAGTTGAGTTGCTGGTCTTCACTTGCCTGTTGGTGGGGATTTTCCCGGCCCAGGTGGTCGGTTCGATCCTCGCAGCCGCCGCGCTGCCGGTTGTCGGCGGTGAGTTGCCCGAATACAGCCTGGCGATCTGGCACGGCTGGAATGCGCCGATGATCATGAGCCTGGTCGCCATGTCCGGCGGCGTGGTGCTGTACCTGCTGCTGCGCAAGCAACTCAAGCGTGGCCGCTTCAAGTACCCGCCGGTGATCAGCTACTTCAACGGCAAGCGCATGTTCGAGCGCTGCCTGGTGGTGATGATGCGCGGCGTGCGCAAGATCGAAAAACGCATCAGCACCAAGCGCCTGCAAACCCAGCTGTTTCTTCTGGTGCTGGTGGCGGTCATCGGCGGCATGATCCCAATGATCAACAGTGGCCTCAGTTGGGGCGACCGGCCGAGAATCCCGGGCTCCATCGTGTTTGTCACCCTCTGGCTGCTGGCGATCGCCTGCGCCCTCGGTGCCGCCTGGCAAGCCAAGTATCACAGGCTGGCGGCCCTGACCATGGTCAGCGTGTGCGGCCTGATGACCTGCGTCACCTTTGTGTGGTTCTCGGCGCCGGACCTGGCGTTGACCCAACTGGTGGTCGAAGTGGTCACCACGGTGCTGATCCTGCTGGGGCTGCGCTGGTTGCCGCGGCGGATCGAAGAAGTGTCGCCACTGCCCAGCTCGCTGCGCAAGGCACGCATCCGTCGTCTGCGCGACTTCCTGTTGTCGACCGTGGTGGGTGGCGGCATGGCGCTGCTGTCCTACGCGATGCTGACCCGCCAGACGCCCAACGATATCTCCTCGTTCTACCTCAGCCGCGCACTGCCCGAAGGCGGCGGCAGCAATGTGGTGAACGTGATGCTGGTGGATTTCCGCGGCTTCGACACCCTCGGCGAAATCACCGTACTCGGCGCCGTGGCGCTGACGGTTTACGCCCTGTTGCGCCGCTTCCGCCCGTCGAAAGAAAGCATGCAACTGCCCGCACAACAGCGCCAACTGGCGCCGGACGTGGCCACCGACCTGGTCAACCCGCGCCAGGCCAGCGATACCGCCCTGGGCTTTATGATGGTGCCCGCGGTGCTGGTGCGCCTGCTGCTGCCGATTGCGCTGGTGGTGTCGTTCTACCTGTTTATGCGCGGCCACAATCAACCGGGCGGCGGGTTTGTGGCAGGCCTGGTGATGTCGGTGGCGTTTATCCTGCAATACATGGTGGCCGGCACCCGGTGGGTCGAGGCACAGATGAGCCTGCGGCCGATGCGCTGGATGGGCTTCGGGCTGTTCTCGGCGACCCTCACCGGGCTCGGCGCACTCTTTGCCGGGTACCCGTTCCTGACCACCCATACCTGGCATTTCAACTTACCGCTGCTGGGCGATATCCACATCGCCAGCGCGCTGTTCTTCGACGTCGGCGTGTACGCCATGGTCGTCGGTTCGACGCTGCTGATGCTCACTGCCCTCGGTCACCAGTCGGTGCGAGCGCATAAACCGAGCAACCAGGCCAAAGTCGTTGCTGCAACAGAAGGAGCCGCCTGATGGAAGAAGTCATCGCAATTGCCATTGGAGTCCTGGCCGCCTCCGGCGTCTGGCTGATCCTGCGGCCACGGACGTTCCAGGTGGTGATGGGCCTGTGCCTGCTGTCGTATGGGGTCAACCTGTTCATCTTCAGCATGGGCAGCCTGTTTATCGGCAAGGAGCCGATCATCAAGGACGGCGTGCCGCAGGACCTGCTCCACTACACTGACCCGCTGCCACAGGCGCTGGTGCTCACGGCGATCGTGATCAGCTTCGCCATGACCGCGCTGTTTCTGGTGGTGTTGCTGGCCTCGCGCGGCCTGACCGGTACTGACCATGTTGATGGCCGGGAGCCCAAGGAATGAATTGGGTCAACCAACTGATCGTTGCACCGATCCTGCTGCCATTGCTCACCGCCGCGCTGATGCTGATGCTGGGCGAAAAACGTCGCCCGCTGAAGGCGCAGATCAACTTGGTCTCGAGCATGCTTGGCCTGGGCGTGGCCATTGTGCTGCTGTATTGGACGCAAAAAGGCGGCCCCGGCTCGATCGGGGTGTACCTGCCGGGCAACTGGCAAGCGCCGTTTGGCATCGTGCTGGTGGTGGACCCGTTGTCAGCGCTGATGCTGGTGCTCACCGGGATCATCGGCGTGAGCGCGCTGCTGTTCGCCATGGCCCGCTGGGATCGTGCAGGCACCAGTTTCCATGCGCTGTTCCAGATCCAGATGATGGGCTTGTATGGCGCGTTTCTCACCGCAGACCTGTTCAATCTGTTCGTGTTTTTCGAGGTGCTGCTGGCGGCGTCCTATGGCTTGATGCTGCACGGCTCCGGCCGTGCGCGGGTGTCGTCGGGGCTGCATTACGTCGCGATCAACCTGCTGGCGTCGTCACTGTTCCTGATTGGCGCGGCGATGATCTATGGCGTGACCGGCACCCTGAATTTTGCTGACCTGGCGTTGAAAATCCCGCTGGTGCCGGAAGCCGATCGCGGCCTGCTGCATGCCGGTGCGGCGATCCTCGCCACCGCGTTCCTGGCCAAGGCCGGCATGTGGCCGCTGAACTTCTGGCTGGCCCCAGCCTATTCCTCGGCCAGTGCGCCGGTGGCGGCGATGTTTGCGATCATGACCAAGGTCGGCGTGTACACCGTGCTGCGCCTGTGGACCCTGCTGTTCTCCGGCCAGGCCGGTGCGTCGGCGCTGTTTGGCGGCGACTGGCTGGTGTATGGCGGCATGGCAACGATTATCTGCGCGGCGTTGGCCATGTTGGCGGCGCAGCGCCTGGAACGCATGGCCAGCCTGAGCATTCTAGTGTCAGCCGGGATTCTGCTGTCGGCGGTGGGCTTCGCCCAGCCGAGCCTGACTGCTGGGGCGCTGTTCTACCTGGTCAGCTCCACACTGGCGTTGAGCGCGTTGTTCTTGCTGGCTGAATTGATCGAGCGGTCACGTTCGGCCAACGATCTGCCGCTGGATGAGGAAATCGATGCGTTGCCCAAGGCCATGGAATCCCTGCATCCACGGCCCGGCGTCAACCTTGATGACGAACAGAAGGCTGTGGTTGGCCAGGTGATTCCGTGGACCATGGCGTTCCTCGGCTTGAGCTTTGTCGCCTGTGCGCTGTTGATTATCGGTATGCCGCCGCTGTCCGGGTTTATTGGCAAACTCAGTTTGTTGAGTGCGCTGGTCAATCCGCTGGGCTTGGGCAACGCGGTGGATGCGCCGATTCGTCCAGCTGCCTGGGGCTTGGTGGCGCTGTTGATCCTCTCGGGCCTGGCCTCGCTGATCGCCTTCGCCCGCCTCGGCATCCAGCGTTTCTGGACCCCGGAAGAGCGCCCTTCGCCGCTGCTGCGTCGCTACGAGTGCCTGCCGATCTTCTTCCTGCTCGGCTTGAGCATCCTGCTCACCTTCAAGGCCGAACCGCTGATGCGCTACACCCAGGCGACCGCCGAAAGCCTGAACAACCCGGAACACTATGTGATGGCGGTGATGGCGACGCGCCCGACTCCAAGCCCTGAAGCCAAGGCCGCAGCCGTGGAGGTGCAACCATGAAGCGCCTGTTCCCCGCCCCGTGGTTGTCCCTGGCGTTGTGGGTGTTGTGGCTGGTGCTGAACCTGTCGGTGAGCCCCGGCAACCTGTTGCTGGGCGCGCTGCTGGGCTTTCTCGCACCGCTGCTGATGGCGCCGCTGCGCCCGCTGCCGATCCGCATCCGCCGCCCCGGCGTGATCATTCGCCTGTTCTTCGTGGTGGGCCGTGACGTCATCGCCTCCAACCTGCAAGTGGCCTGGGGCGTGCTGGTGTGCGGCTCGCGCCCGCCGCGCTCGCGCTTTATCAAGATACCCCTGGACCTGCGCGACGCCAATGGCCTGGCCGTCTTGTCGATGATCACCAGCGTCACGCCCGGTACCGTCTGGTCGGAACTGGCGCTGGACCGCAGTATTTTGCTGATCCACGTGTTCGACCTGAATGACGAAGCGCACTTTATCCAGCACTTCAAACACGCCTACGAACGGCCCCTGATGGAGATCTTCGAATGAGCGACCTGCTCTCCAATGCGATCCTGTTCAGCCTGTTCCTGTTTTCCCTGGCAATGGTGCTGACGCTGTTACGCCTGTTCAAAGGCCCGTCGGCCCAGGACCGGGTCCTGGCGCTGGACTATTTGTACATCCTGGCGATGCTGATGATGCTGGTGCTGGGCATTCGTTATGCGAGTGACACTTACTTTGAAGCGGCGCTGCTGATTGCGCTGTTTGGCTTCGTGGGCTCATTTGCCTTGGCGAAATTCCTGCTGCGTGGGGAGGTGATTGAATGATGCCGTTATGGGTGGAAGTGATCGTGGCGGTGCTGCTGGTAGTGAGCAGTGTGTTTGCGTTGATTGGCGCGATTGGCTTGCTGCGGATGAAGGACTTTTTTCAGCGCATGCACCCGCCGGCACTGGCCTCGACCTTGGGCGCATGGTGCGTGGCGCTGGCGTCGATCATCTACTTTTCGGTGCTCAAGTCCGGGCCGGTGTTGCACGGGTGGTTGATACCGATTTTGTTGGCCATCACGATGCCGGTGACCACGTTGTTGCTGGCCCGCACCGCGTTGTTTCGAAAGCGCATGGCGAGGGATGATGTACCGGCCGAAGTCAGCAGTCGACGCTGATCCCTATAGAGAACACGGCCCCCTCCCACATTTGGCTGGGCGCCAGGCAAAAGATCTGATGTGCGCCGCCAATTCCGCCAAACCGGCATCATCGGCCCGCACATGATCATGGGACGAGATATAACCTTCATAAGCCTCAAAGAACTTGTCCACCTTCGAACTCAGCGGCTTGAAGGTACTGTCACCGCCGGTCCCATGCACGGGAAACAACTTCGCATGCAGGTGATCCACTCCATACCCTTCGAGTATCATGCCGGTGCGCGCCACATCGGGAAACGCCCGATCAATCTGTAGCGCGGTCTTCTTCGCCGCCACCGCAAGCGCGGCCAGCACCTCATCCGACTGCGCAAACGCATAGCTGCCGTAGTGCTGCTTAGGGATTACCACGCTGAACCCCGGGGTGTTGGGGAAGATCGACAGGAAAGCACTATGCCGGTCGTCCTCCCAGAGAATGTGGGCTGGGGAGGTTTTGCGGACCATATTGCAGAAAATACAATCCATTTGAATTACCACCAGTTTCGTCTTGGGTTTGGTCGTGGCAATCATCTAAAGCTAGGATGGAATGAGCGTCAAACCCTCCCAGTCAAACGGGACTTGAACAGGTGGTGGAAACGTGAATGGCGCACTGCTATTTCGCTTTAAAAAAGCCCCGAACCAGTCGGGGCGTTTTTTATTCAGCGTACAGCAACCAACTGTCAGTCAGCCAACCGCCACGTCGTCCCACCCTTCCCGTCTTCCAACACCACACCCATCGCGGTCAGTTGGTCACGAATCCGGTCGGATTGCGCCCAGTCTTTGTTGGTACGCGCAGCCAGACGCGCCTGAATCAGCGCATCAACTTCAGCCGCATCCACACGCCCTTCGGCGCCAGCTTGCAGGAAGTCATCGGCTTCCATCTGCAACACACCCAGCACGCTCGCCAGTTCTTTCAAACGAGCGGCAAGGCCCGCCGCCGCATCAAGATCACTCTCGCGCAGGCGGTTGATCTCGCGCACCATCTCGAACAGTACCGCGCAGGCTTCCGGTGTGCCGAAGTCGTCGTTCATGACCTCGGTAAACCGTGCCACGAACGCTTCGCCGCCGGCAGGCGCCACGGATGGCAAGCCTTTCAACGCATGGTAGAAGCGCTCCAGGGCGCCTTTGGCGTCCTTGAGGTTGTCTTCCGAGTAGTTGATGGCGCTGCGGTAATGGCTCGACACCAGCAGGTAACGCACGACTTCCGGAGGGTATTTTTCCAGCACGTCGCGAATGGTGAAGAAGTTGTTCAAGGACTTGGACATCTTCTCGCCATTGATGCGGATCATGCCGCAGTGCATCCAGGCGTTGGCGTAGGTTTTGCCAGTAGCCGCTTCGCTTTGGGCGATTTCGTTTTCGTGGTGCGGGAACTCAAGGTCGCTGCCGCCGCCATGAATGTCGAAGGTCTCACCCAGGCAGCAGGTGGACATCACCGAGCATTCGATGTGCCAGCCCGGACGGCCCGCACCCCATGGCGATTCCCAGCTTGGCTCGCCCGGCTTGGTAGCTTTCCACAGCACGAAGTCGAGCGGATCTTGCTTGGCTTCATCGACTTCGATGCGTGCGCCGATGCGCAGGTCTTCGATTTTCTTGCGCGACAGCTTGCCGTAGCCCATGAACTTGGCGACGCGGTAGTACACGTCGCCATTGCCTGGGGCGTAGGCGTAACCCTTGTCGATCAGGGTCTGGATCATCGCATGCATGCCAGGGATGTGGTCCGTGGCGCGCGGCTCCATGTCCGGTTTGAGGATGTTCAGGCGCGCCTCATCCTCGTGCATGGCGGCGATCATGCGCTCGGTCAGCGCGTCGAACGACTCGCCGTTTTCATTGGCGCGGTTGATGATCTTATCGTCGATGTCGGTGATGTTGCGCACGTACGTCAAGTCATAGCCGCTGAAGCGCAACCAGCGGGTCACCAGGTCGAAGGCAACCATGCTGCGGCCGTGGCCGATGTGGCAGTAGTCGTACACGGTCATGCCGCACACGTACATGCGCACCTTGTTGCCTTCCAGCGGTTTGAAGACTTCTTTGGTCTTGCTGAGTGTGTTGTAGATCGTTAGCACGACAAATCCTTCTTTCTACGCAAAGCCGCCAAAGGCGTCACTGGCCCCACGAATCACGCAAGGTCACGGTACGGTTGAATACCGGCTGACCGGGTTTCGAGTCCTTGATATCCGCGCAGAAGTAACCTTCGCGCTCGAACTGGAAACGGTCTTCCGGCTGTGCGTCGGCCAACGAGGGCTCGGCACGACAGCCCGTGAGTACTTGCAGGGAGTCAGGGTTGATGTTGTCGAGGAAACTCGCGCTGTCTTCGGCCTTTTCAGGGTTCGGCGAGCGGAACAGACGATCGTACAGGCGCACTTCGCACTCGATGCTGGCAGCCGCCGGCACCCAGTGGACCACGCCCTTGACCTTGCGGCCTTCAGGGTTCTTGCCGAGGGTTTCCGGGTCGTACGAGCAACGCAGTTCGACGATGTTGCCATCGGCGTCCTTGATCGCTTCATCGGCACGGATCACGTAGCTGCCACGCAGGCGCACTTCGCCGTTTGGCTCCAGGCGTTTGTAGCCTTTTGGCGGTTCTTCCATGAAGTCATCGCGGTCGATGTAGATTTCACGGGCGAACGGCAGCTTGCGCACGCCGAGTTCTTCTTTTTGCGGATGACGCGGCAGTTCGAGGTGCTCGACTTTGTCTTCCGGGTAGTTGGTGATCACAATTTTCAACGGACGCAGCACGCACATGGCGCGCGGGGCGTTCGCGTCGAGGTCCTGGCGGATGCTGAATTCGAGCATGCCGAAGTCAACCACGCCGTCGGAACGGTTGGTGCCGACCATGTCGCAAAAGTTGCGGATCGACGCAGGCGTGTAGCCACGACGGCGGAAGCCCGACAGCGTCGACATGCGCGGGTCATCCCAGCCATGCACGTGCTTTTCATCGACCAGTTGCTTGAGCTTACGCTTGCTGGTGATGGTGTAGTTCAGGTTCAAGCGGCTGAATTCGTACTGACGCGGGTGCGCCGGTACCGGCAGGCTGTCGAGGAACCACTCATACAACGGGCGATGGCTTTCGAACTCCAGGGTGCAGATGGAGTGGGTGATGCCTTCAATGGCGTCGGACTGACCGTGGGTAAAGTCGTAGTTGGGGTAGATGCACCACTTGTCACCGGTCTGATGGTGATGGGCGTGGCGGATGCGGTACATGATCGGGTCGCGCAGGTTCATGTTCGGCGAGGCCATGTCGATCTTGGCACGCAGTACGCGGGCGCCGTCCGGGAACTCACCCGCGCGCATGCGGGCGAACAGGTCCAGGTTCTCTTCCACCGAACGGTCGCGGAACGGGCTGTTCTTGCCCGGTTCGGTCAGGGTGCCACGGTATTCCTTGGCTTGCTCCGGGGTCAGGTCGTCGACATAGGCCTTGCCGGCCTTGATCAGCTCGACCGCCCAGTCAAACAACTGGTCGAAATACTTGGACGCATAGCGCACTTCACCGGACCACTCGAAGCCCAGCCACTTGATGTCACTTTCGATGGCGTCGATGTATTCCTGGTCTTCCTTGGCCGGGTTGGTATCGTCGAAACGCAGGTGCGTGACGCCGCCGAATTCCTGGGCCAGGCCGAAGTTCACACAGATCGACTTGGCGTGACCGATGTGCAGGTAGCCGTTGGGCTCTGGCGGGAAGCGGGTGACAATCTGCGTGTGCTTGCCCGAATCCAGGTCCGCCTGGATGATCGGGCGCAGGAAATTGACCGGGACGGCAGGTCCGGCCTTGGCATTCGAGGTAGGGTCGACAGTGGGCTTGCTCATAGGATCCTTGAACAGACAAGTACGTGGCCGGGCTAGGCCGACAAAACAAAGGCGATATCATAGCCGATGCTGTCAAGCACCTGACAGAGAAGCACTGAAAACGGCTGCATTTATTGCATAGGCGGTAAAAAACCACCTCGAAATTCCTGCAAGGCACGCTAAACTGCGCGTCTTGGCCGCAACTTCGCCATACCGGTCGTGGTGCCCAGGCACCCAAACCCACGAATTCCCTGAAAAGAGTAGTGAACATGACTCAAGTCAAACTGACCACCAACCACGGTGACATCGTCATCGAGCTGAACGCCGAAAAAGCGCCGATCACCGTCGCCAACTTCATCGAATACGTTAACGCCGGCCACTACGAAAACACTGTTTTCCACCGCGTCATCGGCAATTTCATGGTCCAGGGCGGCGGTTTCGAACCTGGCATGAAAGAAAAGAAAGACAAGCGCCCAAGCATCCAGAACGAAGCGGACAACGGCCTTTCCAACGACAAGTACACCGTCGCCATGGCCCGTACCATGGAGCCGCATTCGGCCTCCGCGCAGTTCTTCATCAACGTGGCCGACAACGCCTTCCTCAACCACAGCGGCAAGAACGTGCAGGGCTGGGGTTACGCGGTATTCGGTAAAGTGACCGAAGGCCAGGACGTCGTTGACAAGATCAAAGGCGTGCAAACCACCGGTAAAGCCGGCCACCAGGACGTTCCGGTAGAAGACGTTATCGTCGAGAAAGCCGAGATCGTTGGGTGATATTGCTGATTTCAGATTTGCATCTGATCGATACGCGCCCGGACATCACCCGGGCGTTTCTGGATCTGCTCCATGGCCGCGCCCGTGGCGCCCAGGCGTTGTACATTCTGGGGGACTTCTTTGAAGCCTGGATTGGCGACGACGGTATGACACCGTTCCAGCGTTCGATTTGCGCGGCTCTACGCGAACTGAGCGACAGCGGCACCCCGATTTTTATCATGCATGGCAACCGCGATTTCCTGATTGGCAAGGCGTTCTGCACAGCAGCCGGCGCCACCCTGCTCAAGGACCCGAGTGTCGTGCAGCTCCGTGGCGAGCCTGTGCTGTTGATGCATGGCGATAGCCTCTGCACCCGCGACGTTGGCTATATGAAGCTGCGGCGCATCCTGCGCAACCCGATTTTGCTGTTTATCCTGCGCCACCTGCCATTGCGCACCCGGCACAAGTTGGCGCGCAAGCTGCGCAGTGAAAGCCGTGCGCAGACGCGCATGAAGGCCAACGACATTGTTGATGTGACTCCCGAAGAAGTACCACGGGTGATGCAACAATTTGGCGTGCGCACCCTGGTCCACGGCCATACGCACCGTCCCGCCGTTCACAAGTTGCAGATTGGTGAGCAGGCGGCCAAGCGTATTGTGCTGGGGGATTGGGATAAGCAAGGCTGGGCGTTGCAAGTGGATGAGCAAGGGTTTCAGTTGGCGGCGTTTGATTTTGTGAACCCGCAGTTGGCGTTGCCTGTGGGAGCCGGGCTTGCCCGCGATGCAGGCACCTCGGTGTAACAAGAGCACCGAGGTGATGCTATCGCAGGCAAGCCAGCTCTTATCAAACAAAAAATAACTCATTGTTTTTGCTCTTAAAATTTAAGCCGCTTTAACCAGCTGCAATCCAAGTTTGCGTGCCTTGCGTTCCAAGGCGCGCATCTGCCGATCACGGCTTCTTTCT